>DXBJ01000053.1 GCA_019116585.1 Candidatus Faecalibacterium gallistercoris
AAGATTTCAGGCGTATCTCTACACGCTATGATAAGAGAGCTGATTCTTTTCAGGCTTTTCTTTTCCTCGCTGCTTCCGCTGTCATTTTCTCCATTTTGCACATATGAACTGACTTTTCGGATACACCCTAACCTCACCATTCGAGTGCTGAGTTCTTCAACCACAACCTCGACTCCACCCTCGCGGCTGAACCTCTTATGGCCAAACATACTTAAACACAGTCGCTTCGCATAATTGCCCATCGTTGCCCCACTCCCTACCAGGTTTTCTCTTCCTCAATTTCATTCTCAAATGAGTTTTATCTCCACTGCTCATGAAACCAGTTTTGATTTCATCAGCACCAAAGACAAGCACGACAACAAGCCCATACCCGGCACTCTCATGCCCGGCACAGGCTTGCTCCAAACCTCCTATTCAAATTTTCATGCTCATATGATTGGGTCAAATAGAGCAGCCAAGAAGCCATCCTTGCTTCAGCTTTTGACGTCTCCTGATCCCTCTCTGCATGAAATTTTTGAATTGAGATTTGGGTCAAGCCGCCAAAAGCATTGATTTTACGCGTTTTTTCTTGGTTGTCCCTATTATATCTCTATCACCAAACATACAGATTTTTAGTTTTGCATTTGCCATAAGTTTCTGCTTTGACATTGACATATCCCCTCAAACTATCCAAAAACGCTTTATTCGTCTACATGCTCTTAAGGGACTCCAATTTCTCCCTGCAGATATACCGCTTACAGATCTGCAAAAAGCTCCTCCCGATACACGCCCTTCGCCAACATCTCCCGGAAGTTCTCCTTCACGGCCGGCACATCCTCCTTGTAGGTCATGCCGTACCAGGTGTCGTCGGTGCGCAGCACCTTGACCGACAGTTTGTCCTGTTCCAGCAGCTGGCCGATAAAAGTCGGAATCAGGTACTCGGCTTTCAGCGGATTCAGCGGGACTTCTTTCTGGAAAAACTCCACAAAACCCTCTTCCAGCAGCTGCAGAAAATCCGGTGTCAGCCCCCACATATTCATGGACACCAGCGATTCCAGATCCAGAGCCACGCCATCTGCCTCAGCGCCGTCAGCCGTCTTGACGATGTTTTTGGTTTCCACCACTTTGGTCAGGTTGCACTGCGCGTCCATCTCACAGATGCCGCGGGTGACGCTGCCGTTGTCCGACATGGTATTCTTGAGCACAAAGCCTGCCATGCATGCCTCACCGCCGTCTGCCAGGTAATCGTGGACCTTGCGGAAGCCGTCTTTGCCGTAATAATCATCGGCGTTGATGATGGCAAAGGGGGTGTGGATCATGTCTTTAGCTGCCAGCACTGCCTGGCCGGTGCCCCAGGGTTTGGTGCGCCCTTCGGGGAGCTGGCCGGGAATGTCGCGCAGGTCCTGGAAGGCGTAGTCCACCGTGACGCCGTGAGCGGCGCAGACAGAAGCGATGCGGTCCCCGATGACCTCCCGGAACTCAGCCTCGATGTCCCTGCGGATCACAAAAATGACGTGGTTGAAACCCGCCTCGATGGCGTCGTGGATGGAATAGTCCATGATGATGTGGCCGCTGGCATCCACCGGTTCCAGCTGCTTGATGCCGCCGCCAAAGCGAGAACCAATACCCGCCGCCATGATCAACAAAGTCGTGTCCATACTTTTCCCTTTCTATGTTTTTCCGTTACTCCTCGTACATATTAAAGAAAGGCTGCTTTTCTCCGCAGTTTTCGCGTTCAGAAAGCAGCCTCCATTCAAAATGATCTGTTTACGCATTTCCTGGACGGCTGTTCTTTGTCAAAAGTGTGTAAGAAGTTCAGCCCTGTACCTGTATCTGAGCCACGATCATCACGGGCTCCGAGCTGTATGGGTTCCGGTATATCATGCCGTTCGCCACACACAGGCACAGCGCGGGTATTGCCGTTCCTGTCCCAACCAACATCCACCACTTGAGTGCCGTCCGTCGCACCAACCGCCGGACGCCTCGTTCTGCCGCCTGCCGCGGCATGGTCCGAGAGGGATTCACATCCGAGCTTCCGTAATCTATATTTTGTAGAATGTGGCTGTGCAGTTCAATGCTTTGACCGTCATTCTCTTCCGTACAGAACAGATCCCATTCATCCCGGAAACGGAAGATACCTTTTTCAACTAAATGTACATGTATTTTAGCATGGTTTCGAGTGTTTTGCAAGTAGAGCGATTTCACCTGCAACCAAAATCGTACAATGCAACAAACGATTTATGCAACACTATACCAATATTTTACAGATTGCAGAACCCACTATGTAATAAACCGTACGATGTATGTAACGAAACGCAGGAAGGAGCGTTTAATATGGCACGAAAGGCCCAAACCAAAAAAACTCCAGGATGAAATTTTCAGAACTTGCCGGGCAGTGGCTTTTGTCCGTTTCATGCAGGCTCAAGGAAAAACGCCTTTTTGTGCTCCTGGCGTCGCCGTCCCCGGCCGAGTTTGTGGATTTTCGCCGCCAACGATTGACAAACGCTACAAAAAATGTAAAATATAGTTAACATCTTTTGAAAGCAAGAAGGAGGCTTTCCCCATGTCCAAATTAGAGTCCCGCAGAACGTTCCTGAAGAAAACCGGCCTGTCCCTGAGCGGGCTGGCTTTCCTCAGTCTGGCCGGCTGCTCCCAGACGGCTTCCAGCTCCAGCTCTTCCGCTGTGGCGGCGTCGTCCGAGCCTGCCGCCGAGGCAGTGGCCGCGGATGCGGAGATCGAGATCCCTTCCCACCCCTATCCGTCCTGTGAGTTCGACCTGGACCGGGTGGAGCAGCTGGCCTACGAGAGCTTTTATCAGAACGGCTGCTGCTACGCTGTGACCAACGCCCTGCTGACCGAGCTGAAGGAAAAAGTGGGTTTCCCCTACACCGCCATCCCCGCCGAAATGTTCGTGAACGGCAAGACGGGCTACGGAGCCAGCTCTCTGTGCGGTTCTCTGGGCGGCGCGGCCGCTGTCATCGGCCTGATGTGCTCCCCGGATGACTCCTCTGCCATCACCAAAGAGCTGTTCAACTGGTACACCTCCACCAACCTGCCCATCTACCAGCCTGAGATCCAGGCCGAGACCCCCACGGTCGCCAAGACCGTGAACTGCGCCGACAGCGTCACCACCTTCATGGCCGCCGCCGGCATCACCGAGATGAGCGATCCCCGGCGTCTGGCCCGCTGCGGCGGCGTCAGTGCCGACGTGGCCCGCAAAACCGCCGAGCTGCTGAACGTTCACTTCGGCTACATGGAGGCCGAGGCCGCCCCGGCCGAGAACGCCCCCGAAGAGACCCTGGCTGACAACGAGTACATCGGCGAGGGCGAGGGCTTCGGCGGCACCATCCGGGTCAAGGTCACCATGGACGGCGACCAGATCAGCAAGATCGAGGTCCTGTCCCACGGCGAGACCGCGGGCGTCTCCGACCCTGCTTTCGAGACCATTCCCGACGCCATCATCGCAGCCCAGTCCACCGAAGTGGATGCGGCCGCCGGCGCGACCTTCTCCAGCAAGGGCATCATGGAAGCTGTCAACGACGCCCTCTCCAAGATTGGCACCTGATCTCCCCTTTTTGCGCAGCAAAAACCTCCTGCGGCAGAATCTCCTTCTGCGGCGGGAGGTCTTTTTTTGTGCCGCACGCCAAAAGCGCCCCTGCCGCGGCTGCGGCAGAGGCGCGGGCGCTCTGACTTCATCATACCCCATGGGGGATGAAAATGGATTTTCGGCAAAAAAGTTCCAATCCGTCCCCAAAGTTCAGCTCCGGTTTGGTTTGCGTTTGAGAGCCAGCAGGCGAAGATAGTCCTCAAATTCCGACCGGTCCACCGGCTGGAACATGACCCATTTGCCGTCGCGGTAGGTCTGCGCCGCATCGTAGACCCGGCAGACAGAATCGGACAGGGCAGGCCGGATCTCTTCCAGCCTGCGCCTTTCCTCTTTGCCAAAGATCACCATAAAGCCGAGGCGGTCTTTTGCGGCGTACAGGCAGCAAAGGGTTTTGCCGCCCCGGCGGTACTTGTATTCGTAGGTCCAGTGTTTGCCTCCCGTGCTCCACAAACACTCCATTTCGTACCGTTCTTCAATGGCCGCGCACAGAGCCTCCCAGACATTCCCTAAAGAAGGGCCCAGCAGTTCCGTGAGGGTGGCTCGGGAGGGTGTTTCAACAAGCATAAGATCACCTCTGTACAGTCGATTGGGTGGAAGTTTCTTTTGTTTTTATGGTAACCTGGAAGGCAGGACTTGTCAACCCATCGTTCCAGCAGGCTTTTTCGGCGCACGCCAAAAGCGCCCCTGCCGCGGCTGCGGCAGAGGCGCGGGGCGCTCTCTTCCTTATTCCTATCCTTCCAGCAGCCAGCGGCGGATGGCTTGCGCCGCGCCGCCCTCGGTGTTGCGGCCGGTGACGGCCCGGGCCGCCTGCTGGACGTGGGCGGGCGCGTTGCCCATGGCCACCCCCAGCCCGGCGGCGGCCAGCAGGGCCGCGTCGTTGCCGCTGTCCCCTATTGCCATCACGTCCTGCAGGGTCAGCCCCAGACGCCCGGCCAGGAAGGCCACAGCGGCCAGCTTGCCGGCCCCGGGGGCGGTCAGCTCGATCGCGCCGCCGCCGCAGTCCATGGCCAGGGCCGCGCCCTCCACCTCCGCAAAGAAGGCGTCGCGGGCCGGGCCCGGCACCAGCAGCGCGTTGATCTTGAGGATGTCCCGGCAGGCCAGGCCGGCGGCCGGGCCCTCCAGCGGGCGGCCGCGGCGGGCCAGCACCCCTTTGTGGAAAGGGGTGACGTCCGGCGAGCTCTCCAGCATCCGGCGGCCGGCCGGGGCCACATGGTACCAGCTGTCCCCGTCGATGTACTCGACCGGGAAGCCGCCCCGCCGGGCCGCCTGCTCCACCCGGGCCAGGCTGTCGGCGCCAAAGGCCCGCCGCCAGAGGCGCGCGCCGGTGCGGGGGTCGATCACCTCCGCCCCGTCGTCCAGCACCAGCCATTGCATCCAGGCCGGCACCGGGTCCAGGGCGGCGGGCAGGCACCCCGCAGGGCGCCCGGTGGCCGCCGCCACGATGCAGCCCCGCTCCGCCGCGGCGGCGGCCGCTTCGGCCAGGCCCGGCGCAAAGGCGTCGGGGTCGCTGCCCAGGGCGGTGCCGTCCAGGTCCAGAGCCAACAGTTTATAGCGCATCGGCGGCCTCCTTTGCCGGGGGCGGCACCATGCAGAACCGGCTGCCCCGCTGGATGCAGTCCATCAGCAGCTGGTACCGGGGGGCCACCCGGCCGATGACATTCACCCGACCGTCGGCGGGCAGGTCCTGGCGGACCAGCTGGATCTCGCCGGAATAGCGGCCGTACAGGCGGTTGTCCATGGTGACGCTCCCCCGCAGCCGCACACCGCAGCCGGCAGGCTCCGCCGGGGGGCCTGCCTTCGCATAGGCCCGGGACTCCTGGAACCGGACCAGCCCCTGGGGCGAGTCGGGCCGGCAGGTGAACACTTTGCCGTACAGCCCCCGGTGGGCGGGTTCCAGCTCCACCGGTACCGGCAGGACTTTTTCGGTGCAGAAGCGCGCGATCTGCGCCTGTTCATAGGGGCTGACCCCCGGGTCCCCCGCAAAGATGCCGTCCACCCCGTAGTGGACCGCCAGGTCCGCAAAGGCCGCCAGAGGCGCGGCCCCCCGGTGGGCTTCCAGGGTGGGCAGCCCGGCGTACAGAGGGCCCCGCAGCTGCTGGTCCCCGGGGATAAAGGCATAGACCTGCATCCCGGCGGCCTGGAGCATCCGGGTGCTCTCCCGCAGGAACGCGGGGTCCAGGCCGGTCTCGGGCCGGGGGTAAAAGTTGTGGATGGCGATCACCTCCGGCCCGGCGGCGGCCAGCGCGGCGGCCTGGGCGGGGGTGGTGGTGGAGGCGTTGACCGCGATGGGCATCCGGGCGGCCAGGGCGCAGGCTTCGTCCAGCGAAAAGCCGTCGTCCAGCCGCAGCCCCCACAGCCCCAGCTCCCCGGGCAGCTGGGCGGCATCGTCCAGCCCGAACAGGGGGGCGGTCACTTCGGACACATCCGCCAGGATGCGCCAGCCCTGCCCGCTCAGCCAGCGGCACATGGCCCGCGCCCGGTCCGCATAGCCGGGGCCAAACTCCTCCCCGATGTGCAGGGAGATGAAAACAGGCGCACCGCCTGCCGGGCTGGCGGCAAGCGGTGCTTTCTGTTTCTCAAACTCTGTCAGGTAGACCGACCGTCCGAGAAAGTCAGGCATCGGCTACCTCCTCGGGTTTGATCATGGCGTTGGTGACCAGGAAGCCCATGACGTAGCTGATGAGCAGGCCCACCACATAGCAGGCCACGCTGGTGGTGGCGCCGGAAGGCCCGGCGGTCATGACGAAGATGGCCAGCAGGCCCGAGGGGCCCCAGGTGGTGGCGGCCACCTGCATGGCCATGACGAAGGCGCCGCCAAAGCCTGCGCCCAGGCCCGCCGTGATGAAGGGACGGCCCATGGGCAGGGTGACGCCGTAGATCAGGGGCTCGCCCACGCCCAGGATGCCTGCGGGCAGCGCGCCGGTGATGACTTCCTTCATGCGGGTGTTGCCCACCTTTTTCGCCTTCAGGTAGATGGCGATGGCTGCGCCCACCTGGCCGGCGCCTGCCATGGCCAGCGCGGGGTACAGGGTGACATAGCCCAGGGTCTCAAGCTGCACCGAGTACAGGGCCACCAGGCCGTGGTGCATACCCATGGCCACCATGGGCAGGAACAGGGCGGTGGAGATGTAGCCGGCGACGATCCGCATGATGAGGCTCTCGCTCATGCAGACCTGCTGCACGATCCAGCACAGGCCGGTGGAGATGTAGCCGGTGATGGGCATGACCACCAGGATGTAGGGCACCGAGCAGATGATCAGGGTCAGCAGCGGGGTGAACATGATGTCCAGGGACTCAGGCATATACTTGCGGATGAACTTTTCCACATAGCTCAGGCACCACACGCCGATGACGGCGGCCAGGACGCCGCCGCGGCCGGCCCGCAGGATGGAGTCCAGGGGCTGCACCTCGTCGTACAGGCCCAGGATCTGGGAGATGGTGTCGATGTTGCCCAGGCCGGTGATCATGCCCAGCATGCCGCCCAGGATGGGGGTGGCGCCGAACTTTTCGGCGGCGCGGTAGCCGGCCCACGCCGTCAGATAGCTCAGGAACGCGGCGTTGATCAGGGCCAGCAGGTTGTACACGATGCTCCAGAACGAGCTTTCGGCGTAGTTGGGCATCACCTGGGTCATCAGGGTGGCCAGGCCGGAGCACAGGCCCGCGGCGATGACGCCGGGCAGCAGGGGCACAAAGATGTCCCCGAAGGTCTTGAGCATGCTCTTGACCTTGCTCTGCTTCTGGCCTGCCTTGACGGCGGCCTTGTTGGCCTGCCAGTCGTTCTTGGTGTCGGCGCCCCCTGCCGCGGGGATGCCCATGCTGCGGCAGATGTCGGCGCACTTGCGGCACTTGCCGGGGCCCACCACGATCTCCACATAGCCGGGCCGGTCGTGCACCACGCCCAGGACGCCCTCGATCTTCTTGATGGCTTCCTCCTCGACCTTGCCTGCATCCTTGACCTCGATCCGCAGCCGGGTCATGCAGTTGGTGGCAGAGATCACGTTCCCCTTGCCGCCCAGGTGTTCCAGCGACTGCCGGACCAGTTCTTCGTTGGTCATTGCGTTGTCCTCCTTTTGATCCGAAATCGTTCTATTTGACAGACGGCATACGCCGCTTTGTCCTTCGTCAGCCCTCGATGGCGGCCCGCACATGGCCGTGGGCCTGTTCCAGGCGGCGGTGGGCTTCGTCCGCCGAGCAGCCGGCCAGCAGCATGGTGATGGCGCACTTGACGCTGCCGCCCGCCGCGTCGATGGCCTGGCGGGCCTCCTCCCGCTCCACGCCGGTGGCGTCGATCACGATGTTCTCCGCCCGCACATGGAGCTTTTCGTTGGTCTGCATCACGTCCACCATCAGGTTCTGGTAGGCCTTGCCGATGCGCACCATGGACGCGGTGGAGATCATGTTCAGGATCATCTTTTGGGCGGTGCCCGATTTCAGCCGGGTGGAGCCGGTCAGCACCTCGGGCCCCACCTCCACCTCGATGGCCAGGTCCGCCGCCTGGCCCACGGCGCTGCCCGGGTTGCAGGCGATGGCCGCCGTGCGGCAGCCCACGCTTTTGGCGTATTCCAGGCCGCCCAGCACATAGGGGGTGCGGCCCGACGCCGCGATGCCCACCACAAAGTCCCTGGCGGTCAGGCCGTGGGCCTCCAGGTCGCTGCGGCCCAGCTCGCGGCTGTCCTCCGCCCCCTCGATGGCCTTGAGGAAGGCTTTTTCGCCGCCGGCGATCAGCCCCACCACCATCCCGGGGTCCACCCCGAAGGTGGGCGGGCACTCGGCCGCGTCCAGCACGCCCAGGCGCCCGCTGGTGCCTGCGCCCATGTAGAACAGTCGGCCGCCCTGCTCAAAGGCTTCCACCGCCCAGCGGGCCGCCTGCGCGATCTCGGGCAGCTTTTTGGCGATCGCCAGGGGCACCCGGGCGTCCTCGTCGTTGATCGCGGTGACGATCTCCAGCTCGGACATGGTGTCCAGGTTCATGGTGCGGGGGTTGCGCCGCTCGGTGGTCATTCCGTTCAAATTCAGTTTCATTGTCTACCCGGCCTTTCTTGCTGCAGAGTTGGGGGTCATGCTTGTGACTGCATTATAGGCTTTTGAAAACAAAATGTCCACATTTTCGGCAGATTGTGGTATAATGTTTCATAAAAGAGAGGTTTTTGAAAATCTTATCCATGTTTGAGATATTTTTTGTGCAAAAGCCATAAGAACCGGCGAGTTTTGCGCCCATCCAGGAGGTCATTATGAAAAACGCCCTGCTCCGCCTGCGGGAATCCTGCGCCTCCCTCAGCCCTGCCGAACAGCAGATTGCCCGCTTTATTACCGACAACCCCGAAGAAGCCACCCTGCTCACCGTCCGCGAGCTGGCCCAGCGCACCTTCACCTCGCCCTCCAGCGTCGTGCGGGTCTGCCGGTCGGTGGGCTTTGACGGCTACAAAGAGCTGCGCCGCGCCCTGGTGGGGGAGCTGGCCGCCCTGGGCGAGACCGGCCGCCACCCCGAGCAGGAGCTGACCGCCGGGGACAGCGTCCACGAGATCATCCAGAAGGTGACCCGCAAGAACATCCAGTCCCTTTCCGACTCCCAGCGGCTGCTGACCCCCGAGACGGTGGAGCAGTGCGCCCACCTGCTGGACGCCTGCCGCAGCGTCCTGCTGTTCGGGCTGGGGTCCTCCCTGCTGGTGGCCCACGACACTTACCTGAAATTTCTGCGGATCGACAAGCCCTGCGTGGTCAACGACGACTGGCACTCCCAGCTGCTCTCGGCCCGCAACGCCACCGGCCAGGACGTGGGGATCGTCTTTTCCTATTCGGGCCAGACGGTGGAGGTGATCGAGTGCATGAAAGCCATGAAGGCCAACGGCGCCCCCCTCATCGCCGTCACCCGCTACTACCCCTCCGAGGTGGCCAAGCTGGCCGACTACAACCTGTACATCGCGGCCAACGAGTCCCTCTTCCGCAACGGGGCCATGTCCTCCCGGCTGGCCCAGCTCAACGCCGTGGACATCCTCTACACCGCCTACGCCAGCCTCCACTACGAGGACACCCTGCGCAAGCTGACCCTGACCCACATCTACAAGCCCGGCGAGCCGGAGGACGCCGCCCCCTGACGCCAAACAGCCCCCCTTTGCCTGCGGCAGGCGCGCCGCGCTGCAAGGGAGGGCTGTCGGTTTTTCCGGGGGTGTGGGGGCCGGGCTCATTCTTCCCGCAGGGCCTGGGCGTCGGTGCGGCGCTCGGACTCCAGGCGGCGGGCGGTGCCCACCTTGCGGGAGATGTTGGCCTGGTAGTCGGTGGCAAAGCAGCAGGAAAACAGGACGTTCAGGATGTACAGGATGGAATTTTCGGTGGCGAAGGTGGAGATTTTGCTGTACAGCCGCTCGTAGGAGGAGATGCTCAGGGTGTAGTCGGCGCGCTGGCGCAGCAGGTTGTCCCCGACGCTGGTCAGAGCGATCACCGGCACCCGGCGCTCCTCCAGTACGGGCAGCACGCTCAGGGGGCCGTGGTGGATCGAGTTGCCGGAATAGGAGATGATGACGGCGCAGTCCTCCGCCGTCAGCGAGTGGGCCAGCAGGCCGGAGTCCCCCATGCTGGGCAGCTCCACCTGCCGGCCGATGCTCAGCATCTTGCGCTGGAACAGCTCGGCCAGGGTCAGGTTGGGGTTCAGCCCAAACATGGCGATCCGCCGGCTGCGCAGCAGCAGCTCCGCGCACTCCGCCAGGGGCGCGCCGTCCAGCAGGTCGGCGGTGTCCAGCAGGCTTTCCACCTGCAGGGAGCACAGCTGGTTGATGATGTCCTGCCGGGAGCTGTCCGCATCGAAGGGATAGTTCGCGTCGATGTCGGTATAGTGCTGCTCCTGGTAGGACTGTTCTTCCCAAAAGGCCTTGAGGAACTCTTTCCAGCCGGAAAAGCCCAGCGCCTTGGCAAAGCGGACCACCGCCGCCTTGGACGTATAGGTCGCGTCTGCGATCTCCTGCAGGCTGTACCGGGTCAGGGCGCTCTTTTTCTCCAGGATGAAGGTCCCGATGCTGTGGCGGGCCCCGCCGCCGTATTCCATGGTGATCTCTTCCACTTTATGGATCAAACTCATAACGCAAAAACCTCCGGGCGCCGTATTCTCCTACCATGATAGGGAATCCGGCGCCCGGTTGTCAATCAAATTTTCTTCATCTTAGTCGCCCAGAGTCGCCCAGGTCTGCGCCGTTGGTGGCGATCACCTGCTTGTACCAGTAGAAGCTGTCCTTGCGGCTGCGGCGGGCGGTGCCCCGGCCCTCGTCGTCCAGGTCCACATAGATGAACCCGTACCGCTTGCTCATCTGGCCGGTGGAGGCCGCCACCAGGTCGATGGGGCCCCAGGCGGTGTAGCCCAGCAGCGGCACCCCGTCGACGTTGACGGCCTGCTCCATGGCCTGGATGTGGGCGCGCAGGTAGTCGATGCGGTAGCTGTCGTGGATGCTGCCGTCCGGCTCCACCGTGTCCCGGGCGCCCAGGCCGTTTTCCACGATGAACAGAGGCTTCTGGTAGCGGTCGTAGAGGTTGTTCAGCACGATGCGCAGCCCCAACGGGTCGATCTGCCAGCCCCACTGGGTGGAGGCCAGATGGGGGTTGTGCAGGGTCCGGGCGGCGTTGGTGGTCTGCATGGCGCCGGTCTTTTCGGGGTGGGCCGAGATGCACCGGCTGGAATAGTAGCTGAAGCTGACAAAATCCACCGTGCCCTCCGCCAGGGCCTGTTCGTCGCCGGCCTCCATCTGCGGGGTGACGCCGCGCCGCGCCATCATCTTGACGGCGTAGGGCGCGTAACGCCCCCGCACCTGGACGTCGCTGAAAAAGTAGTTGACGTGGTCCTGCCCGATGGCCGCAAAGACGTCCTCGGGGTCGCAGCTCCAGGGGTAGTAGGTGCCGCCGGCCAGCATGCAGCCCACCTGGTTGGCCGGGTCGATCTGGTGGGCCAGGCGGACGGCCAGGGCGCTGGCCACCAGCTCGTGGTGGGCGATCTGGTATTTGACCTTGTCCGGGTCCTCTCCCGGCTCAAAGACCGCCCCCGCCCCGCCGAAGGGCAGGTGCATCAGCATGTTGATCTCGTTGAAGGTCAGCCAGTATTTCACCTTGCCCCGGTACCGCTCCAGCACCACGCGGCAATAGCGCAGGAAGGCGTCGATGGTGCGCCGGCTTTTCCAGCCGCCGTACCGCTCCAGCAGGGCCACCGGCAGGTCGAAGTGGCACAGGGTGACCAGCGGCTGGATGCCATGGGCCAGCAAAGCGTCGATCAGGCCGTCGTAAAACCGCAGCCCCGCCTCGTTGGGCGTCTCGTCCTCCCCGGTGGGGAAGATGCGGGTCCACGCGATGGAAAAGCGGTAGCACTTGAAGCCCATCTCGGCAAACAGGTCCACGTCCTCCTTCCACTGGCGGTAATGGTCGATGCCGAACCGGCTGGGGAACCGGGCGTCCGCCGGCACATCCCGGTAGCTCTTTTCCCCTTTCATCACCGCCATGCGGTCGGGCCCGGCGGGGATCAGGTCGATCAAGCTGGGGCCCCGGCCGTCCAGGTCGTAGCCACCCTCGCACTGGTTGGCGGCGGTGGCGCCGCCCCAGAGGAATCCTTCCGGAAAACGATCCGCCATTTCTCAGCCCTCCTTCGGCTCAAACTTGAGGGACAGCACCCAGGTGACCACGGCAGTGACCACCGCGCTGATGACCAGCGCAATGATGATGTTGTAAAAACAGGTCATGGTGTTGTCGCCGATGTACAGCAGGACGGCCGGCAGCCCGGAAGAGCCGGTGGCGAACCGGTGGGTTTGGGTCAGGCCGGCGTAAAGGCCGCCGCAGCCGCCGCCGATCATGGCGGCGATGAGGGGATACTTTTTCGGCAGGTTGACGCCGTACAGCACCGGCTCGGTGATGCCCATCAGGGCGGTGATGCCGCCGGAGGTGGCCACCTGGCGCAGCTTGCTGTCCCTGGTGCGGACGGCCACCACCAGGGCCGCGACGCCCTGGGCGATGTTGGAGCAGACGCAGCCGGGTCCAAAGATGCTGTCGTAGCCAAGGTCCGCCATCTGCATGACGCCCAGGGGCGCGACGCCGTTGTGCAGCCCGAACATGACCATCGGCGGCAGGAAGGCGCCGATCAGCACCGCGGGCGCCCAGCTCGCATTCACGCTCAGGAAATTGAAGAAGATGGACAGGTACCCGCCCAGGAAGTTGCCGATGGGGCCCAGGACCGCCAGGGCCAGGGTGCCCATGATCAGGAAGGTGAGCATGGGGACGAACACCAGATTGACCGCCTTGGGGATGAACCGGTTGAGCAGCTTTTCCACCTGGGCCTGCACCAGGACCACCAGGATGATGGGGATGACGGTGCCCGAATAGTTCACCAGGCTGAAGGGGATCAGCTCAAAGAAGCGGACCGGCTCCCCCGCGCCGACCATCGAGATCCAGGTGGGGTGCATCATGATGCCGGCCACCGCGGCGGCCAGGATGGGGTTGCACTTGAGCTTCTGGGCTTCGCAGAAGGCGATCATCACCGGCAGGAAGTAAAAGACCGCGTCTGCAAAGAAGTTGAAGATGGCGTAGGTCTGGGAGGCCGAGTCGATGGCGTTGAACACCACCAGCAGGGCCATCAGCGCCTTGAGCATGCCGGCGCCGGACAGGGCCGGGATGATGGGCTGGAAGGTGCCGGCCACAAAGTCAATGACCACGGTGACCGGGCCTTTTTTCTCGGCCGGGGCCTCGGCGGCCGCGGCCCCGCCGCCCCCGCACAAAGGCTCCAGCACGGCGAACAGGTCGGCTACGTCGGTGCCGATGACCACCTGATAGACCCCCGCGCTGCGGATCACCTTCCGCACCCCGTCCAGGGCCTCCAGGGCCTTGTCGTCGGCCTTGCTCTCGTCCGCCAGGGTGAAGCGCAGCCGGGTCTGGCAATGGTAGACCCGGAGGATGTTCTCCTTCCCGCCAACCAGAGGGAGGATCTGCGCGGCCAGCTGCTGATAATCTGTTTTGGAACGCATGATGATTTCTCCTTTTTCAGTGTTGCGGCGGGCGGATGTTCCGGACCATCGCGTCCCTCGTCTGGCAAAAGGATAGCACAAAAAAGAGCGTAAAATCAAGTATTTTCGTTTCATCCTGTTTCGCGCCGGCGGGGCTTTTGCCCCTTTGGACGAAACGGCGTGAAACAAAAGAATTCTCCCTTATCAAAAAGATTTTGAGCCTTCTGCCCAAACCCTTTCCCCTGCCCGGGAGGGGCGGCGGGCCTTGCGCGGGGCCTGTTTCGGTCTGTTGCCGTTTCCGGGCCGCATCCGCCCCGGGCGCGAAACACGCTGCAACCCGGACGGTTGACGGCGGCGCCCGGCCGGACTTAGAACACCTAACAAAACCGAAAAGCGATCAAAGCGGCAGCAAGGGTGAAAAAAGCCAAATGGATATCAGCTCTGCGTTCATATCGGACGAGCAGGCGCCTGTATCGATGGAACCAGGCAAAGGTTC
>DXBJ01000006.1 GCA_019116585.1 Candidatus Faecalibacterium gallistercoris
CGGGACACATACAGGGAAATTTGGCGCTGAGAGTGTGCGAGCCGCTTTGCGGCGAGTGCGCGATTCAGCGTCAAATTTTGTCCCCAGGGGGATACCAGGGGGAAGGAATTTCTGTCCCGCGTATGCGGGCAGAAATGGGTTCCCCCTGGAGCGTGGAGCTTTTGCGACACGCTGAAACGCCGCCTGGCCTGAGCCGGGCGGCGTTTTGCGCTGCATGGGTTTACTGGTACGCCTCGTTGTTCTCGGTCTCGGCCTGGCCCCGCAGGGTGTCGGCGTAGCCGAAGGGGACGATGTCGATGGCCTCCACCATTTTGTCCCGCATCCAGAGCTGGACGTCGGTCTGGACGGTGTAGCCGCAGCCCGGGTCCGCCATCCACTGCTCGGGGCGGCGGCTGGGCAGGGCGTGCTGGGCCAGCATGCTGACGATCACCCCGCCGTGGGTGACGCAGGCCGCTTCGGTGACGTCCATCCGGATCATATACTCGAACAGCTTGAGCAGCGACTCGCCGCAGCGGCGGTGGAAATCCGCCGTGGGCTCGGCCCCTTCGGGGGTGAAGCCGGAGCCGGGGGTGATCCACCGGGAGAAGTCCGGGTCTTTGACCAGCTCTTTCACCGGGCGGCCCTCAAACACCCCAAAGTGGGCCTCCCGCAGGTCGTGGACCGTAAACTGGTGGGCCGCCCCGGGGAAGAGGATGTTCGCCGTTTCCACCGCCCGCAGCAGCGGGGAGGAAAAAACGGTGTCCACCACCGGATATTCAAACCGCTCTTTCAGCTCGGCCAGCTGGGCCCGGCCCTCGCTGCACAGGGGCAGGTCGGTGCCGCCCCCAATGTAGCGCCCGTCCAGGTTGCCGGCGGTCAGGCCATGGCGGATCAGATGCAGCTTAAAGGTCTTCATGCAAAAACGCACCTCTTTCCTCAAATGCCCCAAAAAACTTTTTCGAGCCGAAACACAAAATAGCCGGGGATTCCGCTCCAGTGTATCATATATCTGGTGGCAGGGCAAGCCTTTTGACAAAAACGACGAAAAATCAGGCAAAATCTCGTCAATTTTTTCCTTTACAAGTCGTTTTCCATTATGTATAATCAACATGTTGTTGTATAAAGGAAAGAAAGGGCTTTTTCCGGCGGCCGGGCAGAGCGGCCGGGGCCCGGGAGGATCACTCATGGAATTCAACCGTATCATCAAGCTGCTGCGCACCGAGCGGGGCATCACCCAAAAGCAGGCCGCCGAGGACCTGCACATTTCCCAGGCGCTGCTCTCCCACTACGAAAAAGGCATCCGGGAGTGCGGCCTGGATTTTGTGGTCCGGGTCGCGGATTACTACGGCGTCTCCTGCGACTATCTGCTGGGCCGCAGCGCCGACCGCACCGGCGCGGTCCTGACCGCCGACGACATCCCCAACCCCGACAAGATGAAGGACAATGTCTACCATGGCAGCGTCCTGCCCACCATGAACAAAAAGCTGATCTCCAACAGCCTGAACGTCCTCTACGCCAAGGTGGGCCAGTGCCGCAACAAGGCCCTTGTCACCGAGGTCAGCGCCTATCTGATGATGGCCGTCTACAAGATGTTCCGGCTGCTGTACACCAGCGGCCCCCACAACGCGGCCAGCATGTTCAGCATCAGCGAAGGCCAGTGGGACGGCTATTCCGACGCCGTCATGCGGATGGCCGAGGCCAACGTCAGCGTCCTGCTGGCGGGGGGCAGCGTGAAAACCGGCGAGGGCCTGGAGGACACCGCCCCTCTGGCCATGACCACCGAGAGCCTGACCCGGGAGTTCCCCCTCTATACGTCCAGCCTGCTCAACCTGGTCAAGACCAGCGAGACCCGCATCCGCGCCCTGACCCCGCCGGAAGAGGGCAAATAACGCCTCTAACTGTCAAAAGAGTCCCGTCCAGCCGACATGTGCGGATGGACGGGACACATACAGGGAAATTTGGCGCTGAGAGTGTGCGAGGCCGCAAGGCCGAGTGCGCGGTTCAGCGCTAAATTTTGTCCCCAGGGGGATACCAGGGGGAAGGAATTTCTGTCCCGCGTATGCGGGCAGAAATGGGTTCCCCCTGGAGCGTGTCGCAAAAGCGACACGCTCCAGGCGCCCGCAACCGGTGCGGACGCCTGTTTTTCGTTCCTGTGGGGGCTCAGATCCGCTTTTCGATAAAGGCGCGGATGTCCTCAAAGACCTCCCGGCGGTTCAGCTCCACCAGCAGCTCGTGGCGGGCGCCGGGGTAGAGCTTGACCTCGATCTGCCGGACCCCGGCTTCCCGCAGGCTTTGGGCCGCCTTGCGCACGCCCCTGCCCTTGTCCCCCACCGGGTCGTCCTCCCCCGCCAGAAAGAGCAGGGGCAGGTCCCGGGGCACCCGAGCCAGCAGCTTTTTGTCGCACAGCCGCGCCAGCCCGGTGAACAGGCTGTCGTATCCGTTCAGAGTAAAGATAAAGCTGCACCGCTCCTCGGCGCGGTAGCGGTCCACCTCGTTTGCGTCCCGGTTGAGCCAGTCGTTGGGGGTGCGGGCCGGCTCGAAACTGCGGTTGTAGCTGCCGAAGGCCAGGCTGTTCACCAGCCTGCTGCAGTAATGCCAGCCCTTGAAAGCCGCCAGCAGATGGCAGAGCGCCCGGCCCCCCAGCACGGCGGCCCGGGGCTGCCAGCCGGTGCCCATCAGGATGGCGCCGGCCAGCTCATCGCCATACTCGCAGATGTACTGCCGTGCGTAAAAAGAGCCCATGCTGTGCCCCAGCAAAAACCAGGGCAGGCCCGCCAGCTCGGGCAGGGCCTTGGCCCACCGGGTGACGGCATGGATGTCCTCCAGCAGCAGGCGGTTGCCGTCCGGCCGCCCAAAATAACCGTAGTCCTCCTTGCTGGCCACCGAGCCGCCGTGGCCCAGATGGTCGTGGCCCACCGCCGCGATGCCGTGGCCGGCCAGATAGCGGGCCAGCTCTTCGTAGCGGCCAATGTATTCCACCATCCCGTGGGTCATCTGGAGGACGGCCCGGGGCCGGCCTTCGGGCAGGCAGAGCAGGACGTTCAGCCTGGCCCCCGGCCGGGTGGAGGGGATCGAAGTATAGCGCAGGGTGCTCATGGTTGTGCAGGCCCCCTTTCCTCAATTGGTCTTGATGGCGGCAAGCCGGGCCAGGCAGGCCGGGCAGATGCACCGCCCCTCAAAGAGGACGGCTTTCTCGTCCACTGCGCCGCAGAAGGTGCAGGCCTTGGGCGGGATATACTTGCGCATCACGATAGCACCGTCTTCCGCAAAGATCTCCACCTTGCTGTCGCTGGACATCCCCAGCGCGGTGCGCAGCTCCTTGGGCAGGACCACGCGCCCCAGATTGTCAATGCCGCGGACGATCCCGGTGCTTTTGTCTTTCATCATTTCGTTCTCCTTTTTGCATTCCTGCAGGCGGCCGCTCCGAACCAGCGGCCTGTTTCCTGTTTTTTCCAGTATACAGGAAGGGACAGCATTCGTCAAGAATTCCGCGTTTGTTCGACACAAAATACTTTCCAGCGCCCTGTCCCGCCGCCCTGCCGGCCCGAAAAGGTGCGAACGGAAGCGTTTTTCGGCCCTTTCCGGGGGCACGGCGGCGCAAAAGCGCAAAAGGGCCCGCGTCCCGCCGGAAGAAGGCGGAAACGCGAGCCCAAAGTTGGTTTAGCCTGCGGCCGGCCGGGGACATCCCCGGAGCCCTTACAGCTGGAGCAGCCCCACCTTGCGGTAGACCTTCTGGATCATCCGGTCGGCGATGCGGGAGGCTGCCGCAGCGCCCTCTTTCAGGACGCCGTCCACATACGCCTTGTCGGCCAGGATGCGCTCGTACTCGCCCTGGATGGGGGCCAGGCCGTCGGCCACCGCCGCGCCCACCGCCTCTTTAAAGACGCCGTAGCCCTGGCCGTCGAACTCCTGCTCGATCTCCTCAAAGCTCTTGCCGGTAAAGACCTGGTAAATGACCATCAGGTTGGACACGCCGGGCTTGGCCGCGGGGTCGTACCGGACCACCCCGTCCGAGTCGGTGACCGCCCGCTTGAACTTGCGGGTGATGGCGTCCCGGTCGTCGGTCAGCAGGATGAAAGCGTTGGCGTTGGTGTCGCTCTTGCTCATCTTGCGGGTGGGGTCGGCCAGGGACATGATCTTGGCCCCCTCCTTGGTCACATAGCCCTCGGGGAGGTTGAAGGTGGGGCTGTAGGCGTTGTTGAAGCGCTGGGCCACGTTGCGGGCCAGCTCCAGGTGCTGGGTCTGGTCCTGGCCCACCGGGACCAGGTCCGCATTGTAGATCAGGATGTCCGCCGCCATCAGGGCCGGGTAGGTGAATAGGCCGCCGTTGACGTTGTCGGGGTGCTTGGCGCTTTTGTCTTTGAACTGGGTCATGCGGCTCAGCTCGCCGAACTGGGCGTTGCAGCACAGGATCCAGTTCAGCTGGGTGTGGGCCGGGACATGGCTCTGGATAAAGAGGATGCTCTGGGCCGGGTCGATGCCGGCGGCCAGCAGCATGGCCGCGGCCTCGCGGGTGTGACGGCGGAGGGCTGCGGGCTCCTGCCGGACGGTCAGGGCGTGGAGGTCGGCCACCATATACAGGCAGTCGAACTGATCCTGCAGCTTGGCCCAGTTGCGGACCGCCCCAATGTAGTTGCCCAGAGTAAAGGTGCCGGTGGGCTGGATGCCGGACAAAATGACGCGCTTGCGCTCGCTCTGCTCACTCATAAAAATGCCTCCCTTTGCATAGATGCGGATCGAATCTCCCGGCAGGAAGCGGGCGGTCCAAACCGCCCCGCCGCAGAAAAAAACGCCCCGGACAAAGCCGGACCTGCCGGTCTTGTCAAGGACGAATAACGCAAATTATCCGCGGTGCCACCTTGCTTTGCGGCCCTCCGGGGGCCGCACCCTCTGACGGGATGCCAACACATCCCCGGCGCTGACGTGCGCCCTGCCGTCGCGGGATACGCAGGCTCCATCGCCCTTCCCCCGCGCCCTCGGCGGCCCACAGCGGCGCGCAGGCCCCCGCCTGCTTTTCAGCTGCCGCAGGCTCTCTGGCTGGGGGGTGCGATAGGCCGCATCTTCCGCTTCAACGGTTTGTAAGTAGACTATAACACGTTTGCCGGGCCCTGTCAAGGCCCGGGAGGCAGACAGTATATTAGACTGAATTTTTTCCTAAAATTTGTGAAATATGTGTATTGTGTGCAAAAGGATTTCCCGCTACAATAAAGGTATACTTTTACGCGCCAACGGGACGCCCGGCGGCCGAATCCAAAAAACAGGAGGGGTCTTCAAAATGATCAACATGGTAAAGCTGCCCACCAACAACAAGCGGATGATCCTGCGCGTCGCACGGGGGCACTTCGCCACCAGCCACAGCCACATCAACTATTACATTGACGTGACCATGCAGAAGACCCGCCTGTCCGAAGCGGCGGAGACCGCCAAAGAGCTGGTGCACATGTACAAGAGCACCACCATCGTGGACACCATCCTGTGCCTGGACGGCACCCAGGTGATCGGCACCTGTATGGCCAACGAGCTGACCAAGGACGGCTTCCGCAACATGAACGCCCACCAGACCATCTACATCATCACCCCCGAGTACACCTCGGGCAGCCAGATCATCCTGCGGGACAACATCGCCCCCATGGTGCGGGGCCGGCACGTGCTGATCCTGTCGGCCTCCATCACCACCGGCTACTCCATCAAGGCGGCCGTGGAGGCGGTGCAGTACTACGGCGGGCAGGTGGCGGGCCTGGCGGCCATCTTCGCCACCACCCACGAGTTCATGGGGATGCGGGTCAATTCCATCTTTGACCCCAACAACCTGCCCGACTACCAGAGCTACGAGTCCCGGGACTGCCCCATGTGCAAAGCCGGCCAGCCCATCGACGCTTTGGTGAACAGCTTCGGCTATTCCTCTCTGTAATAATCCAAAACTTTTTTCGATCCGATCTCCCGGACCGCGGTCTGCTTTCCCCTCTCAGCAGCCGCGGTCTTTTTGCGCCTGCGGGCAGAAAAGGCCCCCGGTCACCCGGGGGCCATGTACGCTGTAAAAACAATTTATGCGATGGTGATCTGCGCCGCAAAGACCCAGTAATCGTTGCCGTTCGGGTCCTCGACTTCATAGCCACACACATTATAGCCGACATTAACAATGTCGTTGGTCGCATCCGAGATCATGCCAACCGTTCCATCCACACCCAGCAGCAGGGCCGCCGCAAATCTTTCAGGCGTGTTGATCGGGGACATCTCTATAACTTTCTGCCGGTGTGTTCCAACGAGGCTCAGCAAGCCGCCGGAGCCCTGGTTTGCAGCCAGCTGATCCGAGCTTACGATTTGCACCAAGCCCACCGAAATGCTGGGGGTCAGGATGCCCATGCTGCCCAGGATCTGGTTCCACACATTTTTCAGCTGGCTGAGAGCGTCCCAATTCATCTCATTCATGATTTGGTTCGTCACAGCGCTTCGAGAACTTCCTGCTGCCAAATTTTGAGCCGCAGCACGGACCACATTGTTCATATGGGAGTCGGTGGTCAGGTCAATGTCAATATCGACCTCTTCCAGCTGCTTTTCCACTCCGTTAGAGCTCAGCGTATCTTTTACGCCGCTGCCGCCGCCACAGGCGGTCAGCATACTGACCGACAGCACCGCTGCCATGACCAAAGCCAAAAGTTTTTTGCATTTCATAAGATGCACACCTCTTTTCAAAATTTTACGCTGCTGTTACAGCGAACAGGATCTGTCTCTGGCCTCCCTGCTCCACAAAAACCGCCGCGGCCACATGATAGCTGCCGTCGCCCAGTTTTCCGATCAGGGAAGAGGCGGTCCGCTCCCGCCGGGAAGCGTAGCCCAGCGGCGTGCTGACCCAATAGGAATCCCCGTACACCTCGCAGGACAGCGGGGTGACGCCGGCCTGCCGGGCGACCATCGCCCCGACATCCAGGCTGTCAAGTTCTTTCAGGTTGTACAGGGCCAGGGATGCGGCCACCGTGTCCACCGCCTCGGTCAGACCGGCGTCTGCCGTGACCGTGGCGGTCACCCCCTGGTTTTCCAGCATCTGTTCGATCGTCGATGTGTCGAGCCTGATGCCTGCAGAGCTGCCCGGCACGTTTACGCAGGCAGTCAGCATCCCGGCCGCCAGCACCACGGCCAGGATCAGCGTCAGGATCTTTTTACCTTTCATACGCTTCCATCCTTTCTTTGGCAGATTTGAACTGTGCGCCGCACCATTGCGCCCGGACAGGCTTGCCGTCCTTTGTTGGATTAACCATACCACGGCTGTTAGATATTGTCAACAACGATACTTCGGTTTGTGTAAATTTTGTGGATTTTCGCGCAAAAAAAGCCCCCGGCAGAAAACTGCCGGGGGTCGAAGCCGGGAAAGCGATGATTCAGTTCTGTTCCGGCAGCTCCGGCAGGCTGGGGGCCGCAGCCGCCTGCGCGCCGAACACCCAGTAGGTCACGCCGTTATAGGTCGTGCGCTGAGCGCTCACATAGTATGTGAACGTTATGCCGTTCTCGAGCAACGCCACCAGCTGGCTGGCCAGCTCCTCGTTCTGCACGTACTGGCGGATGCTGCTCTCGGTCAGGTACTGGTGCACCAGCGTGTCCGCCGCGAGAACGGCCGCCGCCGCAAATTCGTCGGCAGAATCCACCACCGCGAGGTCGCCCAGCTTGCTGGTGTCGATGTTCACCTCAAAGAACCTTGCCAGCGCGGCGGCGTTGATGCCGCTCTCCAGCTCGTCCTCCGTGATGACATAGGCGCCGCCAGCCTTCACGCCGGTCAGGCTGAAGGACGGCAGATTCAGCGTGCTGTTGACGCTTTCCGTCGCGTCAAGCGTGGAGAACGCACCGTCCTCCTTCATTTGCGCCACCGCCGACCGGACCGCGCTGTCCAGCGCATCGTCCGACGTGACTGTGACGCTGCTGCCCGCATCCGCAAGCAGCCGATTGACCTGATTGATACTCAGAGAGCCGCCAGTGCCGCCACCACCACAGCCTGCCAGCATCCCCGCCGTCATCACGGCAGCCAAAGCCACAGCCAACCATTTTTTCAGTTTCATGCGATTCATCCTTTCTTTTGGAAAAGTTGAACCTTGCACCACGTCCAGACAGGACCTCTGCTCCACCCTTTACTGCAATAAACATAGCACACCCGCCGGGGCTTGTCAACTGCCGCCGGCCCTCTTTGCGGAAAGTCCGCCCGCAAAAAGCCCCCGGCGGCTGGAGGGCTGGATGCCGCCGGGGGTAGTGAAGTCGTTATGCAGTGGCTTTCGTTTCAAATTCAAAACCGATAATCCAGTATAGCGTACCATTGGCTGTGGTTACAGTCGTGGCACCTGCATAGAAAGTATTGGTGATTTTTATGTTTTGAAAATCTTCTCCGGCCAACTGATCTTCCAGCGCATCCTCAGAAGCCAAAATTGCAATTGCAATTACTTCTTCTGCCGTAACACCTTCTGCTTTTAATTCTGCATCAGAAATCGTATACGCGCCACCAGCACAATATAAAGCTTCCCATTTGAAAGCCCAATCGTTTTAATTATACGCCGCATGCACTACATACAAATAGCATTTTACGCCATCTGCCGAAGTGAATTCCACTGCCGCCGCAGTATAAGTTGCATCCAGGCCTTGAGACATATAATCGCTAGCTATGGACGCAACTGCCTCATTATATCGTCCTCCTAAAACCTCGACTCTATTTTTTCCAAAGCCTACTGGCCCACTAGTAGTTACATGACTTTTAGCCATGGTAGCTACAGAGGATGACAAATCCGAACTAGTAACTTCATTAAAATTATGCTCTGACAGCATAGCCGCTGCTTCTTTTACACCGATCAGCAAATTGCTTGAAGCACTTACTGTTTTATTGTATCCTTCTGCTTTAAGAATTCTGTTAATCTCCCCGTAGTCCAGCGATATAACCGAAACGCCACCGCCTCCGCCGCTGTTTCCGCCGCCTCCACCGCCGCCGCAGGCGGTCAGCATGGTCACCGCCATGAGGACGGACAGAACAACAGCCAGCAACTTTTTCATAATGTAGTTACCTCTCAATTCAATATGTCAGTTTTCTATTTTCTGTTATTTATGTAAGCGTTACATAAACCAAATAAGATTGTCCATCTTTTGTTTTTGCGTTCACTGCGCCTACATAGAAAACCCTGGCTGAAGATTTAGCTTCGTTTGCAATCACTAAATCCGCCAGTATTGTATTTACGTCACCCGAAAAGTTAAATTTGTTCGCAACACTACTATAAGAATGAGGCACAGCATTAATATTTGCATATATCAAGCTGGAGACATCACTAAACTGAATGTCAGCCATATTCTTTGTTGCTATCATGGCTTCTACGGCCGCCAGCCCTTTTTCAAGTTCAGGCAGTTCTTCAACTGTCATGTCACTCACAGAAGCCTTGACTTGTCGGTTGATCTTGTCAAGATCAACCAACTTTTTACTACTCCCGCCGCCGCTGCCGCTGCCGCCGCCGCAGGCGGTCAGCATGGTCACCGCCATGAGGGCGGACAGGACAAGGGCCAAGAGCTTTTTCACTTTCATGATGTACACCTCACTTTGTTGCGTGGTTCAACGGACATGAGACCAGGCGGGGGCCGGGTCCATGACCCCGCCTTATGTTGTGAGTATTGTATCACGATTTTCACCGTTTCGCCACAAATTTGTCACAACTTGCATATTTGTTGTAATATTTTGCAGGGTCGGGCGCGGAGCGTGCCTCACTGCCGGCAATTTGCTCCCCGTTCCCGCGGGCACGGCAGCCTCAGACGCGCCCGCCCAAAACAAAGCCCCCGGCGGATGTGGTGTCTCCGCCGGGGGTATATATGCAAGGGTCCGCAGATAAGCATAGTTACAGCCGGGCCAGACTGCCACAATGGAAAGCGGTCAGCCGGGCTCGCCTGAATTGTGTAAAAAGCATATCATAGTTTTCACAAGTTGTCAACATTCCTTTCACAATTTTCCGGCGCGGCTGCAAAAGGCGTTCCCCGCAGCAAAAAGCCCCGCCGGAGCGGATCCAGCGTGTCGCAAAAGCGCCACGCTTTAGGGGGAACCCATTTCTGCCTGCTGCGCAGGTCAGAAATTCTTTCCCCCTAATATCCCCCTTTTAGACAAAATTTGGCGCTGAATCGCGCACTCAGCCTTGCGGCCTCGCACACTCTCAGCGCCAAATTTCCCTGTATGTGTCTCGCTCGTATGCACATGTCATCCGAGCGAGACTTTTTGTCAATCTGCGGGGCCGAAAGGCTTGTTCAGTTCTTTTTGGCCTTGGCCTGGCTGCCCTTGATGTAGGGGTCGTGCCAGTAGCTCCAGAGCAGCTGGGCGCACATGAAGCACCAGATCACCGGCTCGCAGAGGATCACCGCGTCGTAGCCAAAGCGCGGGATGAACACCAGCATAAAGATGATCTTGCCCACCAGCTCGATGCCGCTGGAGATCAGGGGCAGGATCTTCTGCCCCAGGCTCTGCAGGGCGTAGCGGGTGGCCAGCAGCACCCCCAGCACCGAGTAGAAAGGCGCGGTCCAGCACAGGTAGCGGGCGCCGTTTTCCAGCACCACCGGCTCGCTGGAGCCGGACACCAGCCGCACCAGCACATCCGCCCCCAGCCACATCAGGGCCGTCATCACCACGGCGGTGCCCAAGCCGAATAGCCAAATCTGGCGCATCCCCCGGCGGATGCGCTCGGGCTTGTCCGCACCCCGATTCTGGGAGACGAAGGTGGAGCCCGCCGTCGCCATGGCGATCACCGGCATATCGGTGAAGGTGAACAGCTTGCGGGCGGCGGTGTGCCCGGCGATGACCAGGGTGCCCAGGCCGTTGATCCCGTACTGCAGGATGACCGAGCCCGCCGAGACGATGCTGCTCATCAGGCCCATGGACAGGCCCTGGGTGATCAGCTCCCGGTACAGGCCCGCCTCGATGGAAAAGTGCTCTTTGCCGGGGACCAGGTGCTTCACCCGGCGGACGATGTAAAAGATGCAGAGCACCACCGACACCGCCTGGGACAGGACGGTGGCCAGGGAAGCGCCCCGCACTCCCAGCCCCAGCCCGGCCACGAACCAGTAGTCCAGCCCCACGTTGAGGCAGGAGGAAAAGATCAGGAACAGCAGGGGCATCACGCTGTTGCCCACCGCCCGCAGCAGCGCCGCGCAGAGGTTGTAGGCAAACATGACCACCACATACTGGGCGATGGGCTGGATGTAGCTGTAGGCTTCGTCGATGATCTCGGGCGGGGTGTCCAGGGCCTCCAGCAGGGGGTAGAGGAACAGCAGCCCCACCACCGTGATGATGGCCGACGCCGCCAGCCCGATGATGACCGAGCCGGCCACCGTCTTTTTGACTTTGGCCGCATCTTCCGCGCCGTAAGCCCGGGCGGTGACGATGGCCAGGCCGTTGCCGATGCCCAGCCCAAAGCCCACCAGCAGCTCGTAGATCGAGCCGCAGGCCCCCACCGCCGCCAGCGAGGTGTCGCCCAGGACGTTGCCCACGATCATGGCGTCCGCCGCGTTGTACAGCTGCTGGAACAGGTTGGAAATAAAAATGGGGATGGCAAAAATAAACAGGTTTTTAAAGATGGGGCCGTGGATCAGATCCACCTGCCGCCGCGGGGTCCGTATGGTCTCCATTGCGCCTCCGTAAAAGGTGTTGCTTGTTCGGTCTGCCCCGCCCGGCCGGGCAGGGAGGGTTCCCGGGGGATGCCCCGGCTTCTGCGTGCCGCATGGCACACTAAACACGGCCCCCGCCGGAGCGGAAGCCGTGATCTGTCGTTGGATGTTTTACAGTTCCTGGGTCTCGAAGCCCGCGCCGGTCAGCACCTGGACGCTGGCAAAGCCCGCGGCCCTGACCTGCTGGGCCGCCTTCTCGTACCCGAAGGTCAGGCCGTCCACCGAGTGGGCGTCGGCGGTGATGATGACCTTGCCGCCCATCCCGGCCCACGCCTCCAGCAGCCAGCCGCTGGGGTAAAAATCGTCCCGGTAGCCCCGGAACACGCCGCCGGTGTTCACTTCCAGCAGGCAGCCGGCCGAGCGGGCGGCTTCCAGCGCGCCCATGGCGGCCGCGCGGTAGCGGGGGGCGTCCTCGTCAAAGAACTCCCCCTCCCGGTTCAGCTTTTTGATCAGGTCGATATGGCCCAGGATGTCCGGCCCCAGAGCCGCCACCTCGGCCACCGAGCGGAAATAGGCCTCCGCCGCGGCCAGGCCGTCCCCGCCAAAATCGTCGGCGATGCAGGCGGCCAGGTCCTGCTTGCGGAAGTCGATCTCGTAGTATTTGCCGGTGTTCGCCCCGTGCAGGTAATGCACGCTGCCGATCCAGTAGTCGTATCCCACCCGCTTGTCGTCCGAGAACTGGTCCCACTCGATGCCGCAGAGGATGTCCACCTTGCCCTTGTACTCGGCCTTGAGCTTGGCGATGGTGGCCTTGTACAGGGCGGTGCGGCGGGGGCTCATGCAGTATTCCCGGTCGCAGGGGGTATGGCTGTGCCCCGTGAAGCCCAGCGTGACCAGACCCTGGGCGCAGGCGGCGGATGCCATCTCCTGCAGGGTGTTTTTGCCGTCGCACAGCGTCGAGTGGCAGTGGACGCTGGATCTCATGAAGTCTGCCATAACCTTGTTCACTGCATCCTTTCCTGTTTGACCTTATGGTCGATGATATGTCGTTGTTCCAGCTCACGGGTGATGTCCTCCACCGTGATGCCGGCCTGGACCATCAGCACCAGGACATGGTAGGCAAGGTCGCTGATCTCGTAGACCGTCTCGGCCTTGTCCTCCTTTTCGCCGGCGATGATGACCTCGGTGCACTCTTCGCCCACTTTTTTGAGGATCTTCTCCTTCCCCTTCTCAAACAGGTAGGAAGTATAGCTGCCCTGCCGGGGCTCGGTCTTGCGGCCCTCGATCAGGCGGTACAGCCCCTGCCAGCTGAAGGCTTTCAGCTCGCTGCTGAGGTAGACCGGGTTGAAAAAGCAGCTCTCGGCGCCGGTGTGGCAGGCCGGGCCGCTCTTGACCACTTCCACCACCAGGGCGTCGCCGTCGCAGTCGGCGGTGATGGACACCACCCGCTGGACGTTGCCGCTGGTCTCCCCCTTGCGCCAGATCTCCTGGCGGCTGCGGCTCCAGAACACCGTCCGCCCCTCGGCGATGGTCAGCGCCAGGGCCTCGGCGTTCATGTAGGCCAGGGTCAGGACCTCTTTGGTGTAGTGATCCTGCACGATGGCGGGGATCAGGCCCTTGTCGTCAAATTTCAGTTCCATACTCTCTCCTGCCCATAAGTGGGACATACTAACAGTTTATCTTATTCCGGCCCGATATGCAAGGGGTCAGAGGCGCATTTCCACACCATTTTTTGCAAGATATTCCTTCAGGTCGCGGATGGACAGCTGTTTCTGGTGGAAAATCCCCGCCGCCAGCCCCGCGTCGATCCCCCTGTGGCGGAACAGCTCGAGGAAATCCTCCTTTTTGCCCGCGCCCCCCGAGGCGATGATGGGCACGCTGACCCGGGCGGCCACCGCGTCCAGCATCTCCAGGTCGAAGCCGCCCCGCACCCCGTCGGTGTCGATGCTGTTGAGGCAGATCTCCCCCGCGCCGTTTTCCACGCACTGGACGATCCACTCCAGGGCGTCCCGGCCGGTGTCCTCCCGGCCGCCCCGGGCAAAGACCCGGAACTGCCCCTCCACCCGCTTGACGTCCGCCGAAAGGACCACGCACTGGCTGCCGTAGCGCGCCGCCGCCGCCGGGATCAGCCCGGGGTCCTTCAGGGCGCCGGAATTGACCGACACCTTGTCGGCCCCGCATTTCAGGACCCGGTCAAAGTCCTCCAGGGTGTTGATGCCGCCCCCCACCGTCAGGGGGATGAAGATCTCGGCCGCCACCCGGGTCAAAATATCGGTGAAGAGGGCCCGCCCCTCGTAGCTGGCGGTGATGTCGTAGAACACCAGCTCGTCGGCGCCGGCGGCGTTGTACATACGGGCCATTTCCACCGGGTCGGCCACGTCCCGCACTCCCTCAAAGTTGACCCCCTTGACCACCCGGCCATTGCGCACGTCCAGGCAGGGGATAATCCGCTTGGTAATCATAGGCGTTATCCTTTCGTTTCGTACCGGCGGACGCATTCCGCCAGATCCAGCGCGCCGGTGTAAAGGCTCTTGCCCAGGATCGCGGCGTCCACCCCCATGGCGTCGAGGGCGGCCAGCTCTTCCATCCGGCGGATGCCGCCGCTGGCCGTCAGGGCCAGGCCCGGCAGCTCCTGCCGCAGGCGGCGGTACAGTTCCAGGTTGGTCCCCTGCATCGCGCCGTCCCGGGCGATGTCGGTGACGATGAGGGCGGTGCACCCGGCGTCCGCCAGCCGGCGGCAGAAGGCAAGGCCGTCCGTGCCGCTGGTCTCCCGCCAGCCGTGGATGGCGGCCCGGCCGTCCTTCAGGTCCACCCCTACGGCCAGCTTGCTGCCGTACTCGCGCAGCATCCGGGCGGTAAAGGCAAAATCCGTCACCGCCACGCTGCCCAGGATGCACCGCCCCACCCCCAGGGCCAGATATTCCTCGATGCGCTGCTGGGTGCGGATGCCGCCCCCCACCTCGATGTACAGGCCGCCCTGCCGGGCGATGGCCCGGATGGCCGGCCCGTTGGCCGGCGCGCCGTCCCGGGCCCCGTCCAGGTCCACCAGGTGGAGGCAGGAGGCCCCCGCCTGCCGGAAGGCGGCGGCCTGGGCGGCAGGGTCGGCGCCGTAGACGGTCATGCGGTCGTAGTCGCCCTGGGTCAGGCGGACCACCTGTCCGCCCCGCAGGTCAATGGCTGGGAACAATTTCATGGCGAACTCCTTTGTTTCGTGTCAGGCGGCGGGCGCGCCGGCTCAAAGCTCGGCAAAAGCCCGCAGGATGCGCAGGCCGGTGTCGCCGCTCTTTTCGGGGTGGAACTGGGCGCCGTAGACCCTGCCGGCCCGCACCACCCCCGTGACGGGGATGGAATACTCGCTGACGGCCAGGGTGCTGGAGGCGCAGTCCTTCGCGTAATAGCTGTGGACGTAATAGACATGCTCCCCCTCCCGGATGTAGCGGAACAGCGGGTCGTCCCGGAGGATGTGGAGGGCGTTCCAGCCGATCTGGGGCACCTTGAGCGACGGGTCGGTCAGGTCGGGGGCCAGGGGGCACACCTGCCCCGGCACCAGGCCGAGGCCGGGGTGCTCCCCGTATTCAAAGCTGCGGTCGAACAGCAGCTGCATCCCCAGGCAGATGCCCAGCAGGGGCTTTTGGGCGGCCTCCTGCCGCAGCACCGGGACCAGCCCGGCGGCCCTGAGCTTGTCCATGGCGTCCCCAAAGGCGCCCACCCCGGGCAGGATGATCCGGTCCGCCGCCCGGATCCGGGCGGGGTCGGCGGTGACGGCGGCGTCCAGCCCCAGGCGCCGCAGGCTGGAGCGGAGGCTGAACAGGTTGCCCACCCCGTAATCAATGACAGCGATCATACCAGCAGTCCTTTCGTCGAGGGGATCTCATCCCGGTGCGCCTGGTCCACCTGGACGGCGGCAGCCAGGGCCCGGGCCATCCCTTTCCAGCAGGCTTCCAGGATGTGGTGGCTGTTGCCGCCCGCAAACTGGACGAAGTGCAGCGTCGCCGGGACGCTGCGGGCAAACCCCAGCCAGAACTCCCGGGCGCACTCCACGTCGAAATCCCCCACCTTCTCGGTGGGGCAGCGGACGTCCCAGTTCAGGGTGCAGCGGCCCGACAGGTCCACCGCGGCAAGGACCAGCGCCTCGTCCATCGGCAGGCAGAAGCTGCCGTACCGCCGGATGCCCCGCATCTCCCCCAGCCCCCGGCGGAACGCCTGCCCCAGGGCGATGCCCACGTCCTCGGCGGTGTGATGATAGTCCACCTCCACATCCCCGTGGCAGGTCAGCACCAGGTCAAAGCGCCCGTGCCGGGCGAACAGCTCCAGCATATGGTTCAAAAAGCCGCAGCCGGTGTCCACCTGGTAGATGCCCGCGCCGTCCAGGTCCAGCGTCAGCTCGATCTGGGTCTCGGCGGTGTTGCGTTCCAGTCGTATATCCCGCATGGGTCATGCCTCCTTCAGGATCTTGTCCAGTCTCTGGAGCAGGATCTCCATCTGCTCCTTGGTGCCCACGGTGATGCGCAGCCAATGCTCGGTGCGGGGCTCGTCGAAGTAGCGGACCAGCACCGCCCGCTGCCGCAGCTCCCGGAACAGGACCCGCGACAGCATCTTGGGCGTCCGCGCAAAGAGGAAGTTCGCCCTGCTGTCGGTGACCACGAACCCCCGGCGGACCAGCTCCTGGGCGGCCCACTCCCGGGTCTCGATCACCTGGCGGCAGGTCTCCCGGAAATAGCCCTCGCACTGGAGGGAGGCGATGCCGGCCGCCTGGGTCATCTGGTTGACGTTGTAGGGGTTGAGGCTGTTGCGGACCCGCTCCAGGTCCGCGATCAGCTCTTTGTTCCCCATGGCAAAGCCCAGCCGCGCCCCGGCCATCTGCCGCGACTTGGAAAAGGTCTGGACCACCAGCAGGTTCTCGTGGTCCCGGATCAGGGGCACGCAGCTCCGGGCTCCAAAGTCCACATAGGCCTCGTCCACGATCACCACCCCGTCGGGGTTGCGGGCGGCGATCTCCCCGATGGCCTCGGGGGGCAGGGCCAGGCCGGTGGGGGCGTTGGGGTTGGCGATGACGATGGTCTCGTTCAGGTCATAGTACCGGGTCGGGTCCAGGGTAAAGTCCTTTTCCAGCGGGATGATGTGCTGGGGGATGTGCATCAGGCCGCACCAGACCCCGTAGCAGCCGTAGGTGACGTCGGGCCGGGCCAGAGGGCGGCCGGCGTCGCAGAAAGCCCGCAGGGCAAAGAACAGGTTTTCGTCGCTGCCGTTGCCGGCCATGATCTGGTCCGGCTCCAGCTCATAATATTCGGCGGCGGCCTGGCGCAGCTTCAGGCAGTTGGGGTCGGGGTAGAGCTGCAGCCGGTCGGCCACCCGGCGGACCGCCTCGATCACCGGCGTCGGGGGCGGATAGGGGTTCTCGTTGGTGTTCAGCTTGAGGACCGACCGCCTGCGGGGGATGTCCCCGGGAGTATAGGGGACCAGGTCCTGCAGGGTCGGGGAGAGATAGCGGCTCATTTTCCACCGCCTCCTTCTTCATAGCGGATGGTGACGCTGCGGGCGTGGGCGTGGAGGCCCTCCGCCTCTGCAAAGCCGGCGATCCGGTCCTTGACCCTGCCCAGCGCCTCCCGGGTGTAGTAGATGAAACTGGACCGCTTGACGAAGTCGTCCACCCCCAGCGGGCTGGAAAACCGGGCGGTGCCGCTGGTGGGCAGGGTGTGGTTGGGCCCGGCGAAATAGTCCCCCAGCGCCTCGGGGACGTTGCGCCCCAGGAAGATGCTGCCGGCGTTTTTGATCCGCCCCAGCAGGGCAAAGGGGTCCTCCACGCAGAGCTCCAGGTGCTCGGGGGCGATGATGTTGCACACATCGACGGCCTGGTCCAGGCTGCCGCAGAGGATGATCTTGCCCCCCGTCTCCACGCTGGCCCGGGCGATGTCCCGGCGGGGCAGGGCGTCCAGCTGGGCCTCCACCTCGGCCTGGACGGCCAAGGCCAGCGCCTCGCTGTCGGTGACCAGCACCGGGCTGGCCAGCCGGTCGTGCTCGGCCTGGCTGAGCAGGTCGGCGGCCACCCAGGCGGGGCTGCAGCCGCCGTCGGCCAGGACCAGGATCTCGCTGGGGCCGGCGATCATGTCGATGCCCACCTTGCCGTAGACCTTGCGCTTGGCGGTGGCCACATAGATGTTGCCGGGGCCCACGATCTTGTCCACCGCCGGCACGCTCCCGGTGCCGTAGGCCAGGGCCGCCACCGCCTGCGCCCCGCCGGTCTTGAAGATGCGGGTGACGCCGGCCACCGACGCCGCCGCCAGGATGGCGGGATCCACCCTGCCGTCCCGGCCGGCGGGGGTGGTCATGACGATCTCGGGCACCCCCGCCACCCGGGCGGGGATGACGTCCATCAGGACGGTGGAGGGGTAGGCCGCCGTGCCCCCCGGCACATAGACCCCCGCCCGCTCCACCGGGGTATATTTCTGGCCCAGGATCACTCCGTCCTGCTCGGTCATGACAAAGCTGTCCCGGAGCTGGCGGCGGTGGAACGCCTCGATGTTGGCCGCCGCCATCCGCAGGGTGTCCAGAAAATAGGGGTCGGCGTCCGCCAGGGCCTGGTCCATCTCCTGCGCCGACACTTCCAGCTCTTCCAGCCTGGCGCCGTCGAACCGGAGGGCGTAATCCCGCAGGGCCGCATCCCCCCGGGCCCGCACGTCGGCAATGATGGCGTCCACTACCTCCTCCACGTCCTGTTCCGCCCGCAGATCCCGGTTCAAGATCTGGTCGGGGGTCAGGTCCTCCAAACGGTACAGTTTCATCATGGTGTTTTCTCCTCCTTTTGGGCCAGCGCCGCCTGCAGCCGGGCCAGAAGCCGGTCGGCCTCGCGGCGCTTGAACTGATAGCTTGCCTTGTTGGCCACCACCCGGGCCGAAATGGGCATGAACTCGGCCAGGACGGCCAGGCCGTTTTCCCGCAGGGTGGCGCCGGTCTCCACGATGTCCACGATCACGTCGGACAGCCCCAGGATCGGGGCCAGCTCGATGGAGCCGTTCAGCTTGATGATCTCGATGTCCCGGCCCTGGGCCCCATAGTATTCCTTGGCGATGCGCGGGAACTTGGTGGCCACCCGCAGGGGGCGGCCGGGGTCCTCCCGGAAGCCGGCCGGCCCGGCCACGCACATCCGGCAGCGGCCCAGGCCGGTGTCCAGCAGCTCGTAGACGTCGGCCTCCGACTCGGCCAGGATGTCCTTGCCGGCGATGCCCAGGTCGGCGGCCCCGTGTTCCACATAGATGGCCACGTCGCTGGGCTTGACCAGGAAGCACCGCACCCCGGCGGCGGCGTCCTCCACCACCAGCTTGCGGGTGGCGTTGTAGTCCTCGGGGGTCAGGCAGCCGGCGGCGGCCAGCAGGCCGTAGACCTTGTCCCCCAGCCGGCCCTTGGGCAGGGCCACGTTCAGCAGGGCGGGGGCGGCCGCCGCCGGGGGCGCCGGGGCCAGGCGGTCCAGCTCGTCCAGATAGACGGCGAACCCCACCGCCCCCGCCCCGGGGGTGAACTTGCGGGCCAGCAGGTCGTAGCGGCCGCCCCGCAGCACCGGCCGGGCCGCGCCCTGCAGGTACCCCTGCAGGACCAGGCCGTTGTAATACTCCATCTCCCCCGAAAGGGACAAGTCGATCTGGACGTCCTGGCCGGCCTCGGCCAGTGCCGCCCGCAGCTCGGCCACGGCGGCCCGCATGGCGGCGTTCCGGCAGGCGGCCTCCGCCCGGGGCAGCACCGCGGGCGCCGGCCCGCAGAAAGTCAGCAGGGCGGCCAGGGCCTCCGCCCCTTCCGCGCTCAGGCCGGCGGCCAGCGCCGCCGCCCGCAGCCCATGGCTGTTGCGGGCCCGCAGCCGGGCCAGGATCTCCTGCCGGGCAAGCGCGGGCACCGCCAGCGCCTCCATCAGGCCGGACAGATACCCCATGTGCCCGACTTCCAGCCGCCAGGCCGGGCCCATGCTCTCGGACAGCCATGCCAGCGAGCGGGCCGCCAGCGCCACCGCCTGGCCCGTCTCGGCCTCCCCCGCCCGTCCGATGAACTCCACCCCCATCTGGGCGATCTCTTTGAACGTATGGCTTTCGGCCGCGGGGCGGTAGACGTTTTCGCTGTAATAAAAGCGCTTGGTCTCGCCCGGGGCGGGCTGGGCGCTCTTGGCAATGGACAGGGTGACGTCCGGCTTCAGGGCCAGCAGCCGCCCGTCCAGGTCGGTGAAAGTGATGACCTGCCGCGACGGCAGGAAACTCTGGTTTTCCTGATAGAGGGCGTATTCTTCAAACTGGCCCATGTGGTACTTGCGGCAGCCCGCAGCCTCGTAGAGGGCCCGCAGCCCAAAGGAGGCCCGCTCCTTGGGCTGCAGCAGGTCAAGTGACAATTCCATGCAGCGTTCCCCTTTCCTGCATTGTGGTCAAAACGGATGGTTGGGTGTCATACGCCTATTATACTTTACCATGATAGCATTGTAAAGTATCAATTCCTACAAACCCACCCGCCCGTCCCGCCGCTCTCTTTGTCATCTCGCCGCCCTGGGGGCCGTCCGCAGGTACAAAAACAATGCGGGGGCCGGCTTTCGCCAGCCCCCGCAGAGGGACCCTATCTTTCGTGACGCAAAGTTCTTTTGTTTTGGTGCGATCAACAACAGAAGGAACATTGGTTAGGTATTCCTTTTTGCTGTCACATCGGATGGGTGTTTACCCGGGCTTGCAAACGGTCTCTAGGCATTTGCAGGCCCCTTACATCAAATACAGTATGGTGCCCTGTATTTGTTATAAGTAGTGTTGAAAATCAAGCTGCGGTGGGAACGCGGGTCACAGTCACAGCGATGAAGTTAGCGGAGCCGTTGTACCAGTCGATAACGTCCAGAGCCTTGTTGGCAACGCTCACAGAAACAGTGTAATCATAAGTGTAACGAGTCGTGACAGTATTGCTCACATTCACGTTGGGCAGCTGCTCGAGCAGGTCCTCGATTCCATTAGCAACCTGCTTCAGAGCCTTGTTCACATCAACGGTGCCGTCGATCACATACATCAGACCATACTTGACAGTCTCTGCAGCATTCAGGTCCTTAAAGCTAACCAGCTCATTGCGCATAGTACCATAGGTCAGAGCCTTGTTTTCAATATCGAGAGCAGTGACAAAGTCATCGACCACAACAGCAGTATCAACAGCATTCCAGCCGTTAACCGGAGTAACAACTTTGGGAAGAGCGGTATTGCCAGCAGTGGTGGTCCAGCTCATGTTGCCCAGAGCATCTTCCAGAGCGGTCAAATCGTCTGCGTTGTCCTCGAAAGCAATGTAATCCTTCTTGGCAGCATCACTCAGGTTGGAAGCCATCTCAACAGAGTAACCAGTAGCAGGAGTGGGATCCGGATTGGGAGTGGGCTCGGGATCAACCGAAGTGGTGGAGCAGCCAGCCAGCATGGAAACAGCCATGACACCGGCCAGCATCAGGGAAGCAATTTTCTTGAGCTTCATAATGAATTTTCCTCCTTATGGTGTATAAAAGATAGAGACCCAAAACAGGTTGAAAGGAAGGTCCTTTCCTTTCAAAGGCATTATAGCATACCCCCCCCGGTGTCAAGGCCCGATTTACTATTTTTTGGTTTTTGCTTTCTTTTCTTCAGTTCGCGCCGAAGGCGCGAGAGTATATTTTTGATTTTATGCTATATTTTATGTATGTTTATGCTTTTCTGTGTTTTACTTTGCGCTCCCCTCTCCATCCCAGTGCAAAGCGCTGAGACACCGCGAAGCGCCTGAGAGGAGAGCAAAAAAGCGCCCGTTTCCGGGCGCTCTGCGCGTTTGTATAATTTTTGTGAAAAAGAAAATTTTTCCGCGGCCTTCAGTTCAGCATCCGCACGTCCTCTTCCCGGCACAGGGGGAACAGCTGCACCTCGCTGCCCTCCAGATCGGCGCCGGACAGGCGCACCGCAGACAGCCGGCTGTTGCCGTGGGTCTTATAATAGTACGTCCCGCTCCCGGCGCTGAAGCAGCAGGCGTAAGTGGTCAGATCCAGCTTGCCCTCCGGGGTGACGACGCTGCCCCGCACCATGGCCACCGAATCCAGCAGGTGGAAAAACGCGGAGACCCGGCCCAGCTCGCCGCCGGGGTCGGGGGCGTTCAGCTTGTGGAACGCGGCCCGCACATACCGCGACGCGGGCGAAGCGTCCCCCGGCAGGCCGATGGCCCCCATCCCCTGCCCAAAGGCCGGCAGCGGCAGGCCGGGGGCCAGACGGTTCTCGGTGGGCCGGGCGGTGAGGTGCTGGTACTGGCTCAGGTTGATCTGGTGGAAGGGAAAGGGCGGGTTGTTGGTCAGCACGCCCACCGGGTCGTCGTAGAGGCGGACCCCCTCCCGGGTGGCCTCCAGCACCAGCGCGCCGGCGCCGTCGGCGATGTGCCAGTGGAGAGGCGCCAGGGGCAAATCTTCCGCCAGCGGCACCCCCAGGGGGCGGAAACGGGCCAGCCGGGCCTTTGCCTCGGCCAGCGTGGCGCAGCTGCCCAGCACCCAGGGGATCAGCTCATAGGGGGCTACCGCGTCCCAGCCTGCCGGCGGGTCCGGCTCGTACCAGGCGCTGCCCGGGAAGTTCAGCCCCGCCATATACAGCCCTTTCTCGTTGGCCGCCTCGGCGTAAAGCGGCCGGCCGCCGGCCATGTGAGCCATCCCGATCAGGGCAAAGTGCTCCTCCTGCGCCGGCTGCCGCCAAAACTGCAGGGGATACCGCCGCGGCGTGACGGCCACTTGCTCCCCAAACGAATACTCCACATCCATATTGCGGCCGAAGCAGCCGCCGCCCCAGTTCATGGCGATGCTGGTACACATACAAAACAGCCTCCTTTTGCTTGCAGTATGGGCCCTTTGCCCTATTGTAACACAAGCGGCGGCCCGTGGCCAGCAAAACAAAAACCCCGGGGCCGAAGCTCCGGGGCAAAACGCGAATATATAGACAGGAAAAATCAGCGCTTGGAGAACTGGGGAGCGCGGCGGGCAGCCTTGAGGCCGTACTTCAATCGTCTGAGCGATGATTTTCCTTGATATTCCGGGCTTTTTTGAGCCTCGGCCCCTCGGTTGTCCTATTCCTTAACCAAAAAACAGGCCACTTTTACGAGGGGACAGCTTGA
>DXBJ01000007.1 GCA_019116585.1 Candidatus Faecalibacterium gallistercoris
TGCCTTTGAAAGGAAAGGACCTTCCTTTCAACCTGTTTTGGGTCTCTATCTTTTATACACCATAAGGAGGAAAATTCATTATGAAGCTCAAGAAAATTGCTTCCCTGATGCTGGCCGGTGTCATGGCTGTCTCCATGCTGGCTGGCTGCCAGAACGCCAATGTCGATCCCGAGCAGCCCACTGATCCCGAAACCCCCACTGCCACTGGTTACTCTGTTGAGATGGCTTCCAACCTGAGCGATGCTGCCAAGAAGGATTACATTGCTTTCGAGGACAACGCAGACGATTTGACCGCTCTGGAAGATGCTCTGGGCAACATGAGCTGGACCACCACTGCTGGCAATACCGCTCTTCCCAAAGTTGTTACTGCTGTTCATGACTGGGATGCTGTTGATACTAGCCTTGTTGTGAAGGATTTCATCAATGGCGCTGGCCTGAAGGAAAATCAGCTGGTCTACAATGATATGTGGAATGCCCTGCTGAATAACCGTCTGGAAGATGATGAAACTGTCAAGTATGGTCTGCTGTATGTGATCGACGGCACCGTTGATGTGAACAAGGCTCTGAAGCAGGTTGCCAACAAGGTTGAAAATCTGCTCGAGAATCTGCCCAACGTTAACGTGAGTGATACGGCTCGCTACACCTTCGATTACACTGTTTCTGTGAGCGTTGCCAACAAGGCTCTGGACGTTATCGACTGGTACAACGGCTCCGCTAACTTCATCGCTGTGACTGTGACCCGCGTTCCCACCGCAGCCTGATTTTTAACACTACTTATAACAAATACAGGGCACCATACTGTATTTGATGTAAGGGGCCTGCAAATGCCTAGAGACCGTTTGCAAGCCCGGGTAAACACCCATCCGATGTGACAGCAAAAAGGAAGTACCTAACCAGTCATTCCTTCTGTTGTTGATCGCACCAAAACAAAAGAACTTTTGCGTCACGAAAGATAGGGTCCCTCTGCGGGGTCGGCCGAAAGGCTGACCCCGCATTGTTTGTTTCTCCCCCTTGTAACTTACGTCAAAATGCGGTAAAATAAAGCGACCAAGACGGGCTGCGCACCGTGCGCGGCCTGCATTGTGAAAGGAGGGGCCGAAAGGCTTTCTGACAACATGATCTTAGCCATCGATATAGGCAACACCACCGTCGCCCTGGGGGGCATCAAGGACGGACGTGTATGCTTTGTGGCCCACATGGACACGGTGCGCACCCGCACCGCGGCCGAGTACCGCGCCGAGATGGAGCGCATCTTTTCGCGGCGGCGCAACCCTGAACGCAAGGTGTGGTTCGAGGGGGCTGTGCTGACCAGCGTGGTGCCCCAGCTGACCGGCGCGCTGGCTGCCTGCGCCCGGCACTACACCGGCCGGGACCCGGTGATCGTGGGGCCCGCCATCCGCACCGGGCTGACCATGGGGGTGCCCGACCCCGAGGCCGTGGGCAAGGACCGCATCGCGGATGCGGCCTACGCCGCGGCCAACTATCCGCTGCCGGTGGTCACCGTGGACCTGGGCACCGCCACCACCTTCAACGTGGTGGACGGGGACCGGGTGTTCCGGGGCGGGGTGATCTGCCCGGGGCTGTCCACCGGGCTGCGGGCCCTGGGGGACCGCTGCGCCCAGCTGCCCCAGATCCACCTGGCCCGCCCCCGGCACGCCATCGGCGCCACCACGTCGGAGTGTATGCTCTCGGGCTCGGTGATGGGCACGGCGGTGCTGCTGGACGGGATGACCCAGCGCATCGAAGAAGAGCTGGGCAGCCCGGTGACCCTGGTGCTGACCGGCGGGCTGGCCAAATACGTGGCGCCCCTGTGCCGCCACCCCCTGACCTATGACCCCGAGCTGATGCTGAAAGGCCTGGCCCTGCTGTACGAGCTGAACAGCAAACCCGCCCGCCGCGGGGACAGCCGCCGCTTCAGCCCCGGCCCGGAGGAGGACCGCCGCGGCGAAAAGCGCCGCGAGCCTTTCCGCCGGGAGGAGCGCCGCCGCGGCCGCCGGGACGAGCCTCCGGCCATGAAAAGGAGGAACGCGGGATGAAATTAGGCATTGTGGGCAGCGGCAAGATCGTGCAGGAGTTCCTGCCCTGGCTGGCGTCCTGCCGGGCTTTTGAGGTGGCTGCGCTGTGCAGCACCCAGCGCAGCGCGGACAAGGCCGCCGCCCTCTGCGCCCAGTACGGCGTGCCGCTCCACGTCACCGACTACGGCCAGCTGCTGGCGGCGGTGGACGTGGTCTACATTGCCCTGCCCAACCTGCTGCACACCGCCTATGCCAAGGCGGCGCTGGAGGCCGGCCGGCACGTCATTGTGGAAAAACCCCTGGCCCCCTGCGCCAGCGAGGCGGCCGCCCTGGCCGCGCTGGCCCACCGGAAAGGCTGCTTCCTCTTTGAGGCGGTGACCACCCAGTACCTGGAAAACTACCGCAAGCTGCGCCAGCTGCTGCCCCGGGTGGGGCAGGTAAAGCTGGTCCAGTGCAATTTCAGCCAGTATTCCAGCCGGTACGACGGGTTCTGTGCGGGGCAGACGGCTCCGGTGTTCGACCCGCAGCAGGCGGGCGGCGCCCTGATGGATCTGGGGGTGTACAACGTCAGCTACATCGTGGGCCTGTTTGGCGAGCCCCAGCAGGTCCACTACGCCGCCAACCTGGAGCGGGGCATCGACACCAGCGGCATCCTGACCATGGACTACCGCTCGTTCAAGGCGGTCAGCATCGCCGCCAAGGACTGCGCCGCCCCGCCCCGGTATGTCATCCAGGGGACGCGGGGCTATCTGCTGCAAAAGAGCACCGCCAATTTCTGCGGCCCGGTGACCCTCCATCTCAACGACGGCCGGGAAGAGCACTTCTCCCTGAACGGCAAGCGTCCCCGCTGCGCCGCCGAGTTCGAGGTGATCGCCCACGCCATCGCCACCGGCGACCAGGAGCTGTGCAGCGGCATGCTGGAGACCTCGCTGGCCGTCAGCCGGGTCCTCACCGCCGCGCGGCAGACCGCGGGGATCAAATTCCCCTGCGACAAGTAAACAGTACCTCGAGGTTTTGAACGTCAAAACTCCCCTCCCGGTATTACCCGTGCCCTGCCGTATGTTCCCCCCGAAGGGGGGATGCCGCGCAGCGGCAGGGGGGACACCATAAAAGGGTGGAGGGTGGGTTTAGATTTGATGCGCCGTATCCGGCATATGGGACGGAACGGCAGCAGGAGGTTTATCATGAATCAACGTACCGATCTCAAAGCCATGACCCGGCTGGCGCTGCTGGTCGCCATCGAGCTGGTCATGAAAGCCATTGGCCTGGGCAGCGTGCCCATGGGCCCCCTCTATATGAGTTTCCTGACCCTGCCCATTGCGGTGGGCGCCATCACCATGGGCCCGCTGGCGGGGACCATCCTGGGGGGCGTGTTCGGGGCGGTCAGCTTTTACGACGCCCTGACCGGCGGCTCGGCCATGACCAGCGCTTTGCTGCAGGTCAGCTTTTTCCACACCCTGATCCTCTGCGTGGGCACCCGGCTGCTGATGGGCCTGTGCGTGGGCCTGATCTATGAGGCCCTGCGCCGCCTGGACCGGAAAGGCACCTGGAGCTGCATCGTCAGCGCCATGTGCGCCCCCGGGCTGAACACCCTGTTCTTTATGGGCTACATCGTCCTGTTCTTCTACCAGTGCGACTACGTCCAGGGCCTGGTGGCCGCCAACGGCGCGGCCAATCCCCTGGTCTTTGTGGCGCTGCTGGTGGGGGTGCAGGGGGTGGCCGAGTTCCTGGTCAGCGGCCTGCTGGGCGGCATCGTGGCCCGGGCCGTGGAACGGTATTTGAAATAAGCGCGTCCCGCAGCGCGCTGCGGACGATCCCGCCGTCCCGTCTGGATGCACTCGCATCCGGGCGGGATTTTTTTGCGCCGGCAAAACAGGCACACCCCCTGCCCCTGCCGCATAGTCTGGGGCGTGGGAGGGATGCAGTATGCCGGAACGAACGATCGCAGTGGTGGGGGAAGACCGGCGGCAGGCGGCCGCCGCCCGGGCGCTGGCGGCAGCCGGGCGCCGGGTGGGAGGCCCCGAGGCCGTCCCCGGGGCGGACTATGTCCTGTTCCCGGTGCCGCTGGCCATGGACGAAGCCCGCTTGACGGCCCTCCTGCGCCGGGCTAAGCCCGGGGCCCTCCTGCTGGGGGGCAAGGCCCCGGCGGCCGCGGCCGCCCTGGGGCTGGAGTGGGTCGACTGCTTCGCCCGGGAAGAGCTGGCTGTCTGCAACGCCGTCCCCACGGCGGAAGGGTGCATCGGCATCCTGCTGGCCCGGCGCACCCGCACCCTGTGGGATGCGCCGGTGCTGGTGACGGGGTACGGCCGGGTAGGGCAGGCGGTGGCCGACCGTCTGACGGCCCTGGGGGCCCGGGTGACGGTGGGGGCCCGGAGCCCGGCCCAGCGGGCCCTGGCCCGCAGCCGGGGCGGGGCGGCCCTCCCGCTGGAAGGGCTGGCGGCGGCCGCCCCCGGCTTTGACACGGCGGTCAACACCATCCCCGCGCCGGTGCTGACGGGGCCGGTGCTGGCGGCGCTGCGCCCGGGCAGCCTGATCGTGGACCTGGCCAGCGCGCCGGGCGGCACCGACTTTGCCGCCGCCGCGGCGCTGGGCCACACCGCCCTGCTGGCCTCCGGGCTGCCGGCGCGGTGCGCCCCGGACAGCGCTGGGGCCTATCTGGCACAGACGGTGCTGCACATCATGGAAGAAAGGGAGGCGGTTGGATGAACGGGGAACACAAGGGCAGCCTGGCCTTTGCCCTGTGCGGCAGTTTTTGTACCTTTGAGGCGGCGGTGCCCCAGGCGGCCCGGCTGGCGGCGCTGGGGTGGCAGGTGCTGCCCGTCATGAGCTTTGCGGCGGCGGCCACCGACACCCGGTTCGGGCCTGCGGCAGGCTGGAAAGCCCGGCTGGAAGCGGCTGCGGGCCGGCCGGTGCTGGATACCCTGACCGCCGTCGAGCCCCTGGGCCCCCAGGGACTGGCCCAGGCCCTGGTCATCGCGCCCTGCACCGGCGCGACGCTGGCCCGGCTGGCGGCGGGCCTGTCGGACACGCCGGTGGCCCTGGCGGCCAAAAGCCTGCTGCGGGCCGGCCGGCCGGTGGTGGTGGCGGTGTCCACCAACGACGGGCTGGGGGCCTCGGGGGAGAACATCGCCCGCCTGATGCAGCGCAAACACTTTTACTTTGTCCCCTTTGCCCAGGACGACCCCGTCCACAAACCCCAGAGCCTGAAGGCCGACCTCGCCCTCGTGCCCGAGACCCTGGCGGCGGCGCTGGAGGGGCGGCAGATCCAGCCGGTCTTGCTGCAAAGGCCTCTTTCCCCTCCATAAAAAGTGTGCTATACTATACTAGATTCAGAAAAAGCGGCGGGGCGGGCCCTGCCGGGAAGAGGGAACCATGAAAGAACGACTGACCCGGGCCTGGGCCGCGCTGGCCCTGCTGCTGGCAGCCGTGGCGCTGGCGCTGCCGGCGTCGGCGGCGGGCCCGGCCCTGGCGGCCACCGAGGCATACTGCATCATGGATGCGGAGAGCGGCCTGGTGCTGGCCCAGCAGAATATGAACGAGGAGCTGCACCCCGCCTCCATCACCAAAGTGATGACCCTGGGCCTGGCCTGCGAAAAGGCCCAGGGGGACTGGAGCGGGATGGTGACCGTCAGCCACGAGGACATCTACTCTCTGGTGGGCACCGACTCCAGCCACATCGCCCTGCTGGAGGGGGAGCAGGTGCCCCTGGAGGCGCTGCTGTACGCCACCATGATGGCCAGCGCCAACGACGGCGCCAACGCCCTGGCGGAATATTTCGGGGGCGGGTCCATCGCGGACGGGGTGGCCGCCATGAACGCTCAGGCCGCCGAGCTGGGGCTGCAGCACACCCACTTTGCCAACCCGCACGGCATCAGCGACGACGACCACTACACCAGCTGCTACGATATGGCGACCATCCTGCGCTGGGCCCTGACCCAGCCGGGCTTTGAGCAGCTGTTCACCAACAACGAGATGTATATCATGCAGCCCACCAATCTGCAGCCGGTGACCCGCTATTTCTCCCAGCAGGATTCGATGCGGATCGGGTCCAGCATGTTCCACGAGCCCACCATTTTGGGCTCCAAGATCGGCTACACCGACATCGCCCGGCAGACCTACATCTGCCTGGCCGAAAAAAACGGGGTCCGGGTGATCTGCGTCACCATGCGCAGCGAGAGCAAGACCGACCGCTACGCCGACGTCCGCGCCCTGCTGGACTACGCCTTTTCCACCTGGACCGGCTACACTGAGATCCCGCCGGCCCAGGGGGCGGCCAGCGTGACGGTGCAGGGCGGGGGCGGCGCCCTGGGCGAGCTGAGCCTGGATGCGCCCGGCGTCCGGCTGCCCCTGGCGGCAGGGATGCAGGCTTCGGACGTGGCCCTCAGCGTCGAGCTGCCCGAGGTGTATACCCTGGGCGGCAGGCTGGAAGGCTGGGCGGTGTACACCGTGCCCGGCAGCGGCGTGCAGGAGGCGGCCAGCGTCCGTGTGCCCCTGCAGGCCCGGGGGCTGGACGCCCTGCTGGAAAGCAGCCGCGGGCAGATCCACCCGGCGGCGGCCGATGTGGAGCCGGCGGGCTACCTCCATCTGATCCTGGGGGTGTCGGCGGCGGCCGTCGTGCTGGCGGGGGCCGGCGCCCTCTGGTATGGGCGCAGGCGGGGCCCCGCCGCGCGCGCCGGCAGGGCCGGCCCGGACGGTATCCAAAACGGTATTTGAATCCGTAGCATATCCCAATCCAATACAAAGACAGAGAGGTAAAAACGATGGGTAAGTTCACTTTTACGCAGACCGAGATCCCCGGCGTGGTGGTCATCGAGCCGGAGGTGTTCGGCGACGACCGCGGCTATTTCATGGAGACTTACAAAAAGGGGGACTTTGCGGCCGCCGGCATCGACCGGGAATTTGTACAGGATAACCAGAGCCGCTCCAGCCGGGGCGTGCTGCGGGGGCTCCACTTCCAGAAGCAGCACACCCAGGGCAAGCTGGTGCGGGTCACCCTGGGCGAAGTGTACGACGTGGCGGTGGACTGCCGCCCCCACAGCGCCACCTTTGGCAAGTGGGTGGGGGTGACCCTGTCGGCGGAGAACAAGAAGATGTTCTATATCCCCGAGGGCTTTGCCCATGGGTTCCTGGTGCTGAGCGATGTGGCCGAGTTCTGCTATAAGTGCACCGACGTTTACGACCCCACCAGCGAGGGGGGCATCCCCTACGACGACCCCACGGTGGGCGTGGTATGGCCCGACTGCGGCTGCCCGCACAAGACCAGTGCCAAAGACCAGCTGCACACCCCCTTTGCACAGCAGACTTTTGACTTTTTTGAAAAGTGGTGAACCCTGTGGCGAAACTGAAAGCAATGTGGGGCGCCCTCTGGCGCTACCGTTACCTTCTGTATAACCTGGTCAGCCGGGACTTCAAGCTCAAATACCGCCGCAGCGTCCTGGGCGTGGTGTGGAGCGTCCTGAACCCCCTGCTGATGTGCCTGGTATACTGGGCGGTGTTCAGCAGCCTGATGGATATGCGGGGCAGCGGCATCGACAATTTCCCGGTGTTCCTGATGTGCGGCCAGCTGCTGTTCAACTTTTTCAACGAGGCCACCTCCACCAGCATGAGCAGCATCATCTATGCGGCCCCCCTGCTGAAAAAGGTGTATATCCCCAAGTATATCTTCCCGCTGGAAAAATGCTGCTTTGCCATGGTCAACTGCGTGTTCAGCTTTGTGGCGCTGCTGCTGGTGATGATCTTCACCGGCAGCCCGTTCCACCTGACGGTGTTCCAGGCGTTTTATCCCCTGGTGACCTTGTTCTTCTTCAGCCTGGGCATCTCCCTGTTTTTGGCGGCGGGGACGGTGTTCTTCCGGGACATCCAGCACATCTGGAGCGTGTTTATCACGGCGCTGCTGTATTTTTCGGCCATTTTCTACGACCCGGCCCAGATGACCTTTTCCATCGGCGGGTTCAACATGCAGCAGGTGATCGCCCTCAACCCCATCTACTGGTATATCACCGGCTTCCGCCGCACGGTCATGTGGGGCATCCCGCTGGACCTGCGGATGGTGGAAGTGTGCGGGCTGTGCGCGCTGCTTTCGATGCTGGCGGGGGTGGCGGTGTTCCGCCGCACCCAGGACCGCTTTGTGCTGCACATCTGAGAGGGGGATACGACACCGATGGACACACCCAACACCCAGCCCATCATCGAGATCCGCAACGTCTCGATGTGTTTCAACCTGGCCAGCGAGAAGCATGAGAGCCTGAAGGAATACTTCCTCGCCATGATCCAGGGGCGGCTGCACTACGACGAATTCTACGCCCTGAAAAACGTCAGCCTCGACATCATGCCCGGGGATTTTTACGGGCTGGTGGGGCTGAACGGGTCGGGCAAATCCACCCTGCTCAAGACCATTGCCGGCGTGTACAAGCCCAGCCGGGGGCAGGTGGTGGTGCGGGGCACCATCGCCCCCCTGATCGAGCTGGGGGCCGGCTTCGACATGGACCTGACCGCCCGCGAAAACATCTACCTGAACGGCACGGTGCTGGGCTTTTCGCCCAAGTACCTGGACGAGAAGTTTGACGAGATCGTGGAGTTCAGCGAGCTGCAGAACTTTCTGGACGTGCCGCTGAAAAACTACTCGTCGGGCATGGTGGCCCGGATCGGCTTTGCCATCGCCACCATCACCAAGCCCCAGATCCTGATCGCGGATGAGGTGCTGGCGGTGGGCGACTTTTTGTTCCAGCAAAAGTGCGAAAAGCGGATGCAGGAGCTGATGGCCGGGGGCACCACCGTGATCCTGGTCTCCCACTCCATCGAGCAGATCGAGCGGATGTGCTCCAAGGTGGCATGGCTGAGCCACGGCCGCCTGAAAATGAACGGCGACACCCGGACCGTCTGCGACGCCTACAAGGCGGTGCAGCGGGGCCAGGCGTGACCGGCGCCCCCGGGACGAAAGGGAAATGCGCATGAACCAGCAAGCAAAACGGATGCGGGAGCTGTGCCGCTATGCCGTCACAGTGGCCCGGGAGGACGGCCTGCCCGATGTGGCCAGGCGGACGGCCGGCTTTGTCAAACGGCGCTTTTTGGGCAAAAAGGCGCGCTACCTGCCCGCCAAAAAGGTGCTGGAGGCCCAGCGGGCCCGCTACGCCGGCGCCACGCGGGCCAGCTGCGGCCTGCCCTCCATCAGCATCCTGACCCCGCTGTACAACACCCCGCCGGCGTACCTGCGGGCGTTTCTGGACTCGTTTGCGGGGCAGACGGCCCCCAACGGCCAGCTGTGCCTGGCCGACGCATCGGACGAGAAGCACCCCGAGGTGGGGCAGATCGTCCGGGAATACCAGGCAAAATATCAACAGATCGTATACAAAAAGATCGAAAACCGGGGCATCGCCGCCAACACCAACGCGGCGGCGGAGCTGGCGGACGGGGAATATCTGGCCCTGGCCGACCACGACGACGTGCTGGCCCCCCACGCCATGGCGGCGATGGGGCAGGCCATTTTGGACCTGCGGGCGGCGGGCAGCCCCGACGGCTTCCTGTACAGCGACGAGGCCCTGTTTGAAAAAGACATCCGCCGGCCCATCACCGCCCACTTCAAGCCCGACTACGCCCCCGACTACCTGCTGTGCTGCAACTACATCTGCCATCTGGCGGTGTTCCGGCGGGAGCTGTTCCTGCAGCTGGGGGGCGAGCGGAGCGAGTGCGACGGCAGCCAGGACCACGACCTGTTCCTCCGCCTGGCCGAAGCGGTGGGGGGCGCGGCCCATCTGCCCCAGGTGCTGTACTACTGGCGGGTGCACGCCGGGTCCACCTCCGCCGGGGCGGACGCCAAGCCCTATGTGGCCGTGGCGGCCAGGCGGGCCATTGCGGACCATCTGGCCCGCACCGGCCGGAAAGGCACGGTGGAGGACGGCCTGTTCCCCAGCACCTACCGGGTGAAGTGGGAGATCGAGGGCGAGCCCAAAGTCAGCGTCCTGATCCCCAGCAAGGACCATGTGGACGACCTGGAAAAATGCCTGCACAGCCTGTACGCCCGCACCCTGTGGGAGCGGTACGAGGTCATCGTCATCGAGAACAACTCCGAGCAGCCCGAGACCTTCGCCTACTACAAGCAGGCGCTGCAGCGGTACGACGGGCTGCGGGTGGTCCGGTATCCGGGCAAGGGGTTCAATTTTTCGGCCATCAACAACTTTGGGCGGAAATACGCCTCGGGCCAGTACCTGCTGCTGCTGAACAACGATGTGGAGGTCACCGACGGGGACTGGATGACTGAGCTGCTGCGCCAGTGCGCCCGGCCGGGGGGCGGCGCGGTGGCGGGGGCCATGCTCTATTACCCCGACGACACCATCCAGCACGCGGGGGTGATCACCGGGCTGGGGGGCTACGCCGGCCACAGCCACAAGTACAAAAAGCGGGGCGGCAGCGGCTATATGTTCCGGGCCGCCACCGTGCAGGACCTCTCGGCGGTGACCGGGGCCTGCATGCTGGTCCGGACCAGCGTCTGGGACGCCGTGGGCGGCCTGGACGAGGGGTTTGCGGTGGCCTTCAACGACGTGGACTTCTGCCTCCGGGTGCGGGACGCCGGGTACCATATCCTGTGGACCCCCTATGCCTGGCTCCGCCACCACGAGAGCAAGAGCCGCGGCGGCGACGACAAGGACCCGGTCAAGGTCCGGCGCTTTGCCGCCGAGCAGCAGCGCCTGTACGACCGCCATGGCCGGGAGGACATCCTGGACGATCCCTACTACAACCCCAGCCTCACCCGGGACCGGGAGGACTTTTCCGAGAGCGCGGACCTGAAGGCCCTGCAGGAGGGAGAGCTGCGGGTGCGCTACAGGACGTAAAAACAGGGCGCGGCGTTCCGGCCCGGAATGGGAAATCTGGAATTTCAAGGCGAAAAAATACAAAAAGGAGTGAAGGGTATGAACATCCGGGGGCATTTTGACACCATCACCCACCACAAGCTGCTGGTCATGAAGTACTGCTTTGCCTGCGGGCTGTACCGGCAGGGCCTGGCCCACGACCTGAGCAAGTACAGCCCCACCGAGTTCATCCCGGGGTGCATCTACTACCAGGGCGACCACAGCCCCAACGAGGCCGAGCGCCAGGCCAAAGGCTACACGGCGGCCTGGCTGCACCACAAGGGCCGCAACAAGCACCATCTGGAATACTGGATCGACTACGGCGGGGGCAAGACCGGCCTGGTGGGGATGAAGATCCCCCTGCGGTACATCTGCGAGATGGTCTGCGACCGGGTGGCCGCCAGCCAGATCTATCTGGGGGACCGGTACACCGACGCCTCGGCCTGGGAGTATTACCAGCGCAGCCGGGACCACTACCTGATGCACCCCGAGTCCCGTGCCATGCTGGAAAAGCTGCTGCAAATGGTCCGCGACAAGGGCCAGGAGCGCACCTTTGCCTATATGAAAGCCCTGCTGGGCCTGCACGAGGAATACTGAGCTATTGCCCGCCCGGAAGCGCCTGCCGCCCGGGCGGGCTTTTTGCTGGGGTTTTTGCCCGGGGCGCAAAAAAGGGCCGCCGCACAAGCCATAAACAGCTGTGCGGCGGCCCTCAGTGTTCAGTGTTCAGGGTCTGCCGGCGGGGGCGATCACTCCTGTGCGGCGGCCAGGATGGTGGCGAGGTAGCCGGCGGTATCCACCAGGGTGGCGCCGGAGACGGCGTCGACGGCATTCTCGCCGCTGGCAGTGGCCTCGATCTCGTCGATGGTCTTGCCCACCGCGTAGTTCTGGATGGCGTCAAAGTTGGCGCCCAGGGTGACGGTGGCGCCGCTGACGCCGTCGATCTCATAGCCGTTGGCGTCCACGACCTGCTGCTGCAGCTGCACTTTTCTGGCGAATTGTTCAGCATTTTTGACTTCTCAGATACACCCTAAAAAAGCGCACACCTGCGCGTGTTCGGGGGGAGGGGCTGGCGCATTTTGACGTCCGGACGCACCTTAGTGGTAATAAGTCGCATTATTATAGCATAAAAACGCAGCGTTGACAATCCGGCGGGCGGGTGGGGCGCGAAATTTTACAATTTTTCAGAAAGAGGCCTTTCCCTCATCCGGCATCCTGTGCTACAATAAACCCACAGTGCGAAAGGGGGGTCTGTATGCCGGTACCAGTCAGCCGGGTCCTGGCGCTGGACCTGCCGGAGGGGATCGACCTGGGGCAGGCGGCGCGGTATATGGGGGCGAAGGACGGCGGGGACGAAACGCTCCGCGCCCTGCTGGAGCGGTGGGCCCCGCCGCTGCGGGCGGCGGCCGCGCCCCGGGCGGTGTGGCTGCGGGCCCCCGTCGGGGCGCTGGGGGACCTGTGGCAGGGGGGCGACATCCGGCGCCATCTGGCCGGCTGCACCGAAGCGGTGCTGCTGGCGGTGACCCTGGGCCCCGGGGCGGACGCCCAGATCCGGCGGGCCGGCGTGGGGGACGTGGCGGCGGGAGCCGCCTCCGACGCTCTGGCCAGCGTCCTGGCCGAGCAGGCGGCCGAGGCAGCCGAGGCGCGGCTGCGGGCCCTGGCGGCGGCCGAAGGGATGTACCTGACCGGGCGGTACTCGCCGGGGTACGGGGACTGGCCCATCGGGGTGCAGCCCCGGATCGCCGCGCTGCTGGACACGCCGCGGCGGATCGGCCTGTGCGTCACCGGCACCTGCCTGATGCTGCCCCGCAAGAGCATCACGGCGGCGCTGGGGCTGAGCCGGACCCCCGTCACCGGGCGCCGGGCCGGCTGCGCCCACTGCGCTTTGCGGGACAAGTGCGAATACCGAAAGAGAGGCGAGACCTGTGAGAGCTGAAGAACTTTTCCGCACCCGGGAGACCGTCCTGCTGGACGGGGCCATGGGCACCATGCTGCAGGCCGCGGGGCTGCCCCTGGGGGCCAGGCCCGAGGCCCTGAACCTGGAAGACCCCGCCCTGATCGAATCCATCCATGCCCGGTACGCTGCGGCGGGCAGCCGCATCCTCTGCGCCAACACCTTCGGGGCTTCGGCCCACAAGCTGGCGGGCAGCGGCTATACCGTGGAGCAGGTGGTGGACGCCGCCATCCGCTGCGCCCGCCGGGCGGCGCAGCCCTACGGCAGCCTGGTGGCCCTGGACATCGGGCCCCTGGGCGAGCTGCTGGAGCCCGCCGGCACCCTGCCCTTTGAAGAGGCGGTGGAGGCTTTTGCCGAGATCGTCCGGGCGGGGGCGGCGGCCGGGGCCGACCTGATCTTGTGCGAGACCTTTACCGACCTGTACGAGCTGAAGGCCGCCCTGCTGGCCTGCAGGGAAACCTGCGGCCTGCCGGTGCTGGCCAGCATGAGCTTCGAGGCCGGGGGCCGCACCTTTACCGGCTGCGGGGTCGAGAGCTTTGCCGCCGCGGCCCGGGGGCTGGGGGCCGATGCGCTGGGCATCAACTGCAGCCTGGGGCCAAAGGAGATCCTGCCCATGGCGCGGGCCCTGTGCGGGGCGGTGCCGGGGGATTACCCCGTGTTCGTCAAGCCCAACGCGGGGCTGCCCCGCGCCGACGGCAGCGGCTACGACATCACCCCCCAGCTGTTTGCCATGCAGATGAAGCCCTACCGGGAGCTGGGGCTGTTTGCGGCGGGGGGCTGCTGCGGCACCACCCCGGACTTTATCCGGGCGCTGCACCGTGTGTTCGACGGGTGCGCCGTGGGCCGGGAGGCCCGCCCCCTGCCCTCGGTGCTGTGCACGCCGGTCCAGCGGGTGGTGGTGGACGGCATCACCGTGGTGGGCGAGCGGATCAACCCCACCGGCAAAAAGCGCTTCCAGCAGGCGCTGCGGGAGGGGGACATGGACTACGTCCTGGCCCAGGCCATCAGCCAGGCCGAGAGCGGGGCCGCCGTCCTGGACGTGAACGTGGGGGCGCCCGGGGTGGACGAGCCCGCCCTGATGGAACAGGTGGTCAAAGCCCTGCAAAGCGTGGTCAGCCTGCCCCTGCAGCTGGACTCCTCCAACGCCGCGGCCCTGGAGCGGGGGCTGCGGGTCTACAACGGCAAGCCCATCGTCAACTCGGTGAACGGGGAACAGGCGGTGCTGGACAAGCTGCTGCCCCTGTGCAAAAAGTACGGCGCGGCGGTGGTGGGCCTGACCATGGACGAACAAGGCATCCCCAAGACCGCCGCCGGGCGGGTGGCCATCGCCGCCCGCATCCGGGACGCGGCCCTGGCCGCCGGCATCCCCCTCGAGGACATCTACATCGACTGCCTCACCCTGACCGCCAGCGCCCAGCAGGAGGACGTCATGGCCACCCTGGACGCCCTGCGCGCCTGCAAGGAAGAACTGGGGGTGCGCACCGTGCTGGGGGTGTCCAACATCAGCTTTGGGCTGCCCTGCCGGCCCTACCTGAACACCGCCTTTTTGACCATGGCCATGTACGCCGGGCTGGATCTGGCCATCATGAACCCCGCCAGCGAGGAGATGATGGGGGCGGTCTATGCCTATGGCGTCCTGTCGGGACGGGACAAGCAGAGCGGGCGGTACATCGCCCGGTACGCCGGGCGGACGATGCCGTCCCAGGCGGCCCAGCCCCTCCCCGCGCAGGGGGAGGCTGCGGCCATGGGCCAAACGGAGCCCGGCGGGCCCTACGCCCCCCTGATGAAGGCGGTGGAGCAGGGCCTGAAAGGGGAGGCCGCGGCCCACACCCGCGCCCTGCTGGCCGGGCACGAGCCCCTCGATCTGGTGGACCACGCCCTGATCCCCGCCCTCGACGCGGTGGGCGCGGGGTATGAGAAGGGGACGCTGTTCCTGCCCCAGCTGCTGCAGTCGGCCAGCGCCGCCCAGGCCGCCTTTGAGGAGATCAAGGCTGCGGTGGCGAAAAACGGCGCGCCCGGCTCGAGCAAGGGCAAGATCGTGCTGGCCACCGTCAAGGGGGACGTCCACGACATCGGCAAGAACATCGTGCGGGTCATTTTGGAAAATTACGGCTTCGAGGTGCTGGACCTGGGCCGGGACGTGCCGCCCGAGAAAGTGGTGGAGGCGGTGCGCGAAAGCGGCGCGCGGCTCGTGGGCCTGTCCGCTCTGATGACCACCACCCTCAAGAGCATGGCCGAGACCATCGAGGCGCTGCACAAAGCCAAGCTCGACTGCAAGGTCATGGTGGGGGGCGCGGTGCTGACCGAGCGCTACGCCCTCGAGATCGGCGCCGACTGGTACGCGAAGGACGCCAAGCGTTCGGCGGACATCGCCAAAGAATTCTATCACGTATCCTGAACAAAACAGACTGTCGAAAAAGTCCCGTCCAGCCGACATGTGCGGATGGACGGGACACATACAGGGAAATTGAGCGCTGAGAGTGTGCGAGCCGCCTTGCGGCGAGTGCGCGGTTCAGCGCTCAATATAAGTCTTGCCTTTTTGCAC
>DXBJ01000054.1 GCA_019116585.1 Candidatus Faecalibacterium gallistercoris
TCACTCAGCACGCAATCGCTTGCGTCCTGTGAATTACTCTTTTGGAATTTTTAAGTGTTCCTTACACTTTAAAAGGTTCCGTTACAAGTATTCGATATTGTTCAATTTTCAAGGTCCTGCGTTCGTCGGCCGGTTGACCGGCGACCTGCTTATTGTAGCACCGCGAGGCGGTTTTGTCAAGCACTTTTTTCATCTTTTTTCAAGCGATGCGGAAGCGCTTTGTTCTTTCACCGGCCTCTCGGCGGGGGCTTCCCGCCGGGCGCTCGCATATAGTACTACTTTTTCCGCCCCTTGTCAACCCCTTTTTTCAACTTTTTTTGGGTTTGACCAAACTTCTTGACAACTGCCCCGGGCAGCCGTTATGATGGTGTTGCCTATATATAAATAGAAGGAGCGTGGATCATCATGTCCTGCATCACGGTACGGGGCTGCGCCATTGGACAGGGCCGGCCCAAAGTCATCCTGCCCATCGTGGAAGAAACCCAGTCCGCCATCCTGGCCCGGGGGCGGGCCTTTGCCGCCCTGGCCGCCGACTGCGTAGAGTTCCGGGCCGACTGGTTCGAGGGCTGGCAGGACGCCGCCGCCCTGGCCCAGTGCCTGGCCGGCCTGCGCGCCGCCGTGGGGGACAAGCTGCTGCTGGTCACTCTGCGCACCCGGGCGGAGGGCGGCCGGGCGGAAGCGTCCTTTCCAGCCTATGCCGCCTTCTGCCGCCATGTGTGGGAGAGCGGCTGCGCCGACCTGGTCGACCTTGAGCTGTTCACCGCCGGGGCCGAGCTGCCCGGCATGATCGCCCAGGCCCACGCCTGCGGGACGGCGGTGGTCTGCTCCAGCCACGATTTTGTCCGGACGCCTCCCCAGGCCGAGATGGTGGCCCGGATGTGCGCCATGCAGAAGGCCGGGGCCGACCTGCCCAAGCTGGCCGTCATGCCCCAGAGCCGCCGGGACGTTCTGGCCCTGCTGGCCGCCACCGCCGAAATGGCCGAGCTCCACCCCGAGACCCCCGTCATCACCATGAGCATGGGAGCTTTGGGCGGGGTCAGCCGGCTCTGCGGCGAGGCGATGGGGTCGGCCATGACCTTTGCCTGCGCCGGCAAGGCCAGCGCCCCCGGCCAGATCGAGCTGGACGTCCTCGCCCCGGTCCTGGACCGGCTGCGGCTGGAATAAAAAACGAGGCGTGACCGGCCGGGCCACGCCTCATTTGCAGCGGAACGTTTTCAGGGGGTCACTTGCGGCCTTTGCCGGTCAGCTTGCCCAGGGCCACCTTCCATTTGGGATAGCCCCAGCGGGGGTCCTCGGTGAAATCGTCGGCCAGCTTCCAGGGAAAGATCCCGTCGTCGAAGTACAGGCTGCCGTCCTCCCCTACTTTTGTCAGCTTTTTGGGCAGGTACTGTTCGTCGTAATAGCCGGCCTTGGGCCGGGACCAGTGCAGGGTGCCGTCGGGGTCCATCCCGTCGCACCAGACCCCAAAGACGAAGGTGGCTGCTTCGCCATAGCAGTGCTGCTCAAAGCGGATCTTGCCGTCGTAGTAGAATTTCATCACTTCCAGGGTGCCCGACTCCTTTTTGCCGTCGCGGCCCAGCACGGGGCGGTAGTCCTGCTGGTAGCGGCAGCCGCAGTGGCTGCCGGCAAACTGTTTAGGCTCATATGCCATGGCGCTCTCACCGTTTCCTTTCCGTCGCACGTTCATAGAACAGCCCATTCTGCAAAGAATAAGGGATGGCTGCATCCTGCTTTCTTTTATGATAGCAGACCGGCTTTCGTTTCACAAGGCTTTTCAAATTTCTTTTGCCGTGTTATACTGGACATACTTGCACAAGGAGGTAATAGGATGCGATTTTCCACCAAAAGCCGGTACGGCCTGCGCCTGATGGCCGAGCTGGCCTGCGCTGCGCCGGGCCGCGCCACGCCCCTGAAAGAGATCAGCGAGCGCCAGCAGCTGAGCCTGAAGTATCTCGAGCAGCTGGTCACCCCGCTGGCCCGGGCCGGGCTGGTCAAAAGCGAGCGGGGCAGCCAGGGCGGTTACCGCCTGGTGAAAGACCCGGCCCAGACCACCGCCGGCGAGATCATCGCAGCGATGGAGGGCAGCGTGGCCCCCATCCCCTGCCTGGAAAGCGAGATCAACGAGTGCCCATTGTCCGGCCAGTGCGCCACCCTGCCGTTCTGGGCGGGGCTGGACGAGGTCATCAACCAGTACCTGGACAGCGTGACCCTGGCCGACATCGCCCAAAGCATGGCCGAGAGCCAGGGCGGCCCCTGCTCCCAGGCAGCCAAACTGTCGAAGCATCCGCCCAAAAGCGCCGGCTGCAAAGCGCAGGAGCCCGGCGCGCCCGGATGTGCGGAGGACGTCCGCCCCGCCGGCGTGGATTGACGCGGGCCCTGCCGGGGCGGCTGCGGATGCGCCCGGGGCAAAAAATCGGGCACCGGCAAAAAAACACCTTGACATTTGCCGCCAAATCCGTTATAATAAGCAGGCATTCGACGGAATGCCGGGTGTATAGGGGTATAGCTCAGTTGGTAGAGCAGCGGTCTCCAAAACCGCGTGCCGTGAGTTCGAGACTTACTACCCCTGCCAAAAGCACAGTGCCAGCCGGCGCTGTGCTTTTTTGCATTCCGGCAAAGCCCGGCCCCGCCGCGGGGCGGGCGGCGCGCACACATCAGCCCATCCCCGCATAGGATGGGGCAAGGAGGATGCCTATGGATATCCAATACCTGCTGCTGTTGCAGCAGCTGCGGGACGCGGCCGGAGCCCTGCTCACCCCGCTGATGCAGCTTGTCAGCGACCTGGCGGCCAGCTCGGTGACCATCGGGGCGGCGGCCTTCGTCTTTTGGGCCGTGGACCGGCATTTTGGCGGCTTTCTGATGCTGAACTATGTGGGCAGCAGCCTGCTGGTCCAGGTGGCCAAGCTGACCGCCTGCGTCTACCGGCCCTGGGTGCGCGACGCGCGGGTCCACCCGGCGGCGGCCGCGCTGGAGACGGCCACCGGCTATTCCTTCCCTTCAGGGCACACCCAGAGCGCCGCGGCCATTTACGGCAGCGTGGGCCTGTGGTACGGCCGCAAGCGCCGGTGGCTGGCCGTCCTGATGGTGGTCATGATCCTGCTCACCGCCTTTTCCCGCAACTATCTGGGGGTCCACACCCCCCAGGACGTTCTGGTCAGCATGGCCCTGACCGGCGCCTACCTCTGGCTGAACGGCAAGGTCGCCGCCCGGCTGGAGCGCCAGCCCGGCTTCGACCTGCCGGTGGCGGCCGCGGGGATGGCCTTTGCCCTGGCGGCGGTGGCCTGGTTCTCCCTCAAAAGCTACCCCATGGACTACGTGGACGGCGCCCTTCTGGTGGACCCTCTGGTGATGATGGAGGACGGCTTCATGGCCGCGGGGATGGTGTTCGGCTTTTATCCCGGCTGGCTGATCGAGCGGCGGTGGCTGCGCTTTTCCACATCCCGGCGGACGGCGGCCCAGTACGCCCTGGCCGCGGCGGCTCTGGTCCCCATGCTGCTGATCTACAAGCTGCTGCCCCGGCTGCTGGCCGCCCTCACCGGCCCCCTCTGGGCCGAGTTTATCAGCTGCGCGTTCCTGGCTTTTTACGTCATGGCCCTGGTCCCCGCCCTGATCTGCCGGCTGCAGCGCCGCCAAAACCACCCCCAGCCGTAACTTTCTTCGGCTCCCTTGACTGTCAAAACGTCCCGACCGGGCGGCATGTGCGTACGGTCGGGACTTTTTCGCATCTGCGCGCTTTTTGCGCCGGCTGTCAGAAAATCGAAAAAAACTGCAAATTCAGGCTTGACAACCCGCCCCCCGATTGGTATAATAAAACACGTTCCGGCGGTCAGACGCCGGCGGCCATCGCAAGTATGGCCCGGTAGCTCAGTTGGTTAGAGCACCAGCCTGTCACGCTGGGGGTCGTCGGTTCGAGCCCGATCCGGGTCGCCATATGCTGCTATAGCTCAGTTGGTAGAGCGCATCCTTGGTAAGGATGAGGTCTCCAGTTCAAATCTGGATAGCAGCTCCATCGCAGTATCCTCGAAGGCACACGCCTTCGGGGATATTTTTTTGCGCTGCGCCAGTTCTCATTCGGCTGTTTCGTCCGCAGGACGCGCCGAATGAGAACTGCCCATTGACGAACGGGGCACTTCGTTGTAATATAAGGAAGGCAAGAGTTAGCCACATACAACTTTTGCGGTACGGAGGTATCATAAATGCTATTAAAGGACGCGCAGATCGGCCGGACCTATGTGGTCCAGGAGATCCGTCTGCCCTTCCAGCTGGAGCGCCGGCTGGAAGCTCTGGGCATGACCCGGCAGACGCCGGTCTCGGTATTGAACCGGAAAGGGAAAGGGATCCTCATCATCAAGCTGCGGGGCACCCGCTTTGCTCTGGGGTACAACATCACCCAAAACATCGAAGTAAAGGAGGGGCAGCCGGATGCCTGAACAGAAACATGACATGACCATTGGTTTTATCGGCAACCCCAACTGCGGCAAGACCACCCTGTTCAACGCCTACACCGGCGCCAACCTCAAGGTCGCCAACTGGCCGGGGGTCACGGTGGAAAAGGTGGAGGGCGCGGTCAAGCACCACGGGCTGAACATCCACCTGGTGGACCTGCCCGGCACCTACAGCCTGACCTCCTACACCATGGAGGAGACGGTCAGCCGGCAGTTCATCCTCAGCGACGAGGTGGACGTCATCATCAACGTGGTGGACGCCTCGGCCCTGGAGCGGGGGCTGTACCTGACGCTGCAGCTGCTGGAGCTGGGCAAGCCGGTGGTCATGGCCCTGAACATGATGGACATTGTGGAAAAGCGGGGCATGGAGATCGACCTGCACCGCCTGCCCGAAATGCTGGGCATCCCGGTCATCCCGGTGTCGGCCCGGCAGCGCCGCGGCCTGGACGCCCTGCTCCACGCGGCGGCCCACCACAAGGACAGCACCGGCCCCGACCTGCTGGTCCACCAGCACAAGACGGTGTCCCACCACCAGCACGACCACCATGCCGAATACACCATGGTCTACTCGGACCAGATCGAGGACAAGATCGACCAGATCATCCCCGAGCTGGGCCGCCGCTACCCCGGCCTGACCAACCTGCGCTGGCACGCCATCAAGCTGCTGGAGGGGGACCAGGAGATCACCGAAAAATACCCGGTGGACCTGCCCCGGGTGCTGGACCGCAGCTACGAGTCCGACATCATCAACCAGAAATACGACTTCATCGGCGAGATCATCGACGAGGTGCTGATCCACAAAGAGCGCCAGGACGTCCTGACCGAGCGGGCCGACCGGCTGCTGACCAGCAAGGTGTGGAGCATCCCGGTGTTCCTGCTCATCATGGCGGTGATCTTCTTTTTGACCTTTACCATCGGCGACTGGCTCAAAGGCTATCTGGAAGTGGCCATCGGCTGGCTGTCCGACGCCGCGGCCTCCGGCCTGACGGCCATCCACGCCGGGGACGTCCTCACCAGCCTGATCGTGGACGGCATCATCGCCGGCGTGGGCACCATCGTCACCTTCCTGCCCAACATCCTGATCCTGTTTTTGTGCCTGGCCCTTTTGGAGGACAGCGGCTACATGGCCCGTGTGGCCTATGTCATGGAAGGGGTCATGTCCCGGCTGGGCCTGTCGGGCAAAGCCTTCATCCCCATGCTGCTGGGCTTTGGGTGCACGGTGCCCGCCATCATGGCCTCCCGCGCCCTGGAAAACAAGCACGACCGGCTCAAGGTCATGCTGGTGACCCCCTTCATGAGCTGCAACGCCCGGCTGACCATCTACATCCTGTTCTCCGAGATGTTCTTTGGGGACAACGCCATGGCGGTGGCCTACGCCATGTACCTGATCGGCATCCTGGTGGCCATCCTGGTGACGGCCCTGCTCCACCTGCTGGACCGCAAAAAGAGCGTCAACTACCTGCTGATCGAGCTGCCCGAATACAAATTGCCCGACGCCCACACCGTGGCCATCTACGTCTGGGAAAAGGTCAAGGACTACCTGGAAAAGGCCGGCACCACCATCTTCATCGCCACCCTCATCATCTGGGTGGTGCTGAACTTCGGCCCCGGCGGCTACACCCCCGCTATGTCGGACAGCTTCGGCGCCGTGCTGGGCAAGCTGCTGACCCCCTTCTTCGCCCCCATCGGGCTGGGCTTCTGGCAGATCGCCGTGGCCCTGATCGCCGGCATCTCGGCCAAGGAAGTGGTGGTGTCCAGCTGCGCGGTCCTGTTCGGCATCGTCAACGCCTCCAGCCCGGCGGGGATGTCCGCCTTTGCCGCCGCCCTGGAGGGGATCGGCTTCGGGCCCTTCAACGCGCTGTGCCTGATGATCTTCTGCCTGCTGTACATCCCCTGTGCCGCCGCCCTGGGCACCATCCAGAAGGAGTCCGGCAGCTGGGCCTGGATGGCCTTCACCGCCGCCTTCCAGCTGGGGGTGGCCTGGCTGGTCACCTTCCTGGTCTACCAGGCGGGCATGCTGATCCTGTAAAAGGAGGCGCGCCATGGCTGCTTTCGTCACCGGCGGGCTGATCCTTCTGGCCCTGGCCGCCTGGATCTTCTGGGCGGTGCGCCGCATCCGCCGGCGCAAGGGCTGCAGCTCCTGCACCCGGGACTGCCCCTACCGCAAATGACCCAACCAAAAAGCGCTGGAAGCGCCCGGCCGTCCGGCCCCGCGCTCCCAGCGCTCTTTTTTACACAACGTCCCGCCATAGGAGCCGGCGGGGCGTTTTTGGTCAGTCCACGCCGTGGAGCGCAAAGCGCAGCGCGCCGATCAGGTTGGCGTCGTTGCCGTATTGGCAGCGGACGATCTCCGGCTTCCCGAACGCGGTGAAGGCGATGGCCCCATAGATGTCGTCCAGCTTGGCGCGGATGATGTCGGTGACCTCGGGGCGGGCGCTGATGCCCCCGCCGATGGCGTACCGCTCCAGGTCCAGCACCGACTGGATGGCGTAGATCCCCGCCGCCGTCATCTCTCCAAAAACCGCCAGGGCTTCGGCGGCCTCCGGCTCGCCGGCGTCGTAGGCCGCAAAGAACTTCAGGCCGTCCAGCCCCTCCATCGGGATGCCTTTGCGCCGCGCATAAAGCTGCAGCAGGCCGGTGGCGGAAGCGCACTGGGCCCACATCCACTCCGAGCCATCGCTGCGCACATCCTCCATAAAGGCCCTGCACAGCCCCTCGAACCGCACCGGCAAAAAGGACAGCTCCCCGGCGGCAAAGGTGTGCCCCATCCAGATGCGGTGGTTGAGGACGATGCCCCCGCCGGTGCCGGTGCCCAGCACCAGCACCGCGCCGTCGGCGGTGTCTGCCAGGGCGCCGGTCCAGGCTTCGGCGTTGGCGGCGCACTTGCCGTCGTTGGCCACCGTCACCGGGCAGCCCAGCCGCCCGGCAAACAGCTGGCCCGCCGGGGTCTCCCGGATAAAGGGGAAAGCCCCGCCGGTGTGGGCCATCCCGGTCCGGGTGTCGATCCGCCCCGGCATCGAGACGGCCGCCTTCTCGTACCGGCCGCGGAACTTCTCCCCCACCGACGCCACGGCGGCCAGCAGGCTGTCCAGGCTGTCCATGGGCGAGGGCAGCTTGCCGCTTTCCAGAAAGCTGCCGTCCTCCCCCATCAGAGCGTATTTGATGAACGTGCCGCCGATGTCCAATACCAGATACTGTCGCATAAGCTCCTCCTTGGTTTCGTTCCTTCAATACCAGCCAAACAGGGAGGCCCCCTCGTTCATCCGGCCGATCCGTTCCATCTCCGCCGCCGTCAGGGCAAAGTCGAACAGGGCAAAGTTCTCTTCCATCCGCGCCCGGTGGCTGGACTTGGGGATCACCCCGATCCCGTTCTGGATCAGATACCGCAGCGCGGTCTGGGCCGCCGTCTTGCCGTGGGCCGCGCCGATCTCCTGCAGCGCCGGCTCGGCAAAAAGATCCCGCCGCCCCTCGGTAAAGGGCGCCCAGGACTGCATCCGGGTGCCCCGTGCCTCCAGCTTCTGCCGCAGCTCCAGCCGGGGGAAATAGACGTGGGACTCCACCTGGTCCACCGCCGGGATCATCTCACAGGCCCCGGCCAGCCGCTGGTACTCGGCCCAGTTGAAGTTGGAGACGCCCACGGCCCGCACCTTCCCGGCCCGGCAGGCTTCTTCCAGGGCGCGGTACATGGCGGGCGCCTCCTCGTAGGGCTCGTGGATCAGCAGCAGGTCGATGTAATCGGTGCCCAGCGCCCGCAGGGACCCTTCGATGTCCCGCCGGGCCTTCTCGTAGCCGGCGCTGGGCCGGTAGAGCTTGGTGGTGATGAAAACATCCTCCCGGGGCAGGCCGCTCTCCCGCACCGCCTGCCCCACGATGTCCTCGTTCTCGTACATCCGGGCGGTGTCCAGCAGCCGGTAGCCCACTTCCAGGGCCTCCCGGATGCACCGCCTGCCCGCCGCGCCCCGCACGTCCCAGGTGCCGTAGCCCAGCATGGGCATCCGCATCCCATTGTTGAGGGTAAGGTATTCCATGATCCTGCCTCCTGTCCCTTATCTTTATCTTTTGGTTTGTCTTAGGGTGTATCTGAAAACTCCTCAACGCTGTTCTATTCTACCAAAAAGCTCCATCTGCTGCGTTGCATTCGCTTGCATTCCACAAAAGCAGCCGCGCCGAGCGCGTCCTGCGGACGAAGCAGCGAAGGCACGGCTGGCGCAGCGCTCCGGTTTTCGCAAGCGGGCATCGTCCCGCGCCGCGA
>DXBJ01000055.1 GCA_019116585.1 Candidatus Faecalibacterium gallistercoris
AAAAAGCTCCATCTGCTGCGTTGCATTCGCTTGCATTCCATCGAAGCAGCCGCGCCGAGCGCGTCCTGCGGACGAAGCAGCGAAGGCACGGCTGGCGCAGCGCTCCGGTTTTCGCAAGCGGGCACCGTCCCGCGCCGCGAAAATCGGCTAAGCGCAAGAGTTTCAGCGCTCATGCGCCTTGCATCTGGCGCTTTTTGGCGAATATCTCAGCATGTTTGAATTCTCAGATACACCCTGGTTTTGTTGAGACTGGGTTGTCTCAGTCTATGCGCCGGGGCGGGCTGCGCGTCACTGGGGCGGGGCGCGGGTGTGCAATCTCCATGAAAGTTATGCTGTGGTTTAAAAAACACAGCACAGAATGCTGAAACCGTCCGCGACTGCTTGACAGGTGGCCCCGGCGGGCGTATACTGCACTCAAGGCAACGGCGCCGGAGGTTTTCCTCCGGCGCTTTTGTTTTACCATAGACCATCCGCAAAGGGGCGGGTCCCGCGTGGCGACGAGGCCAGGCAGGACCTGCCCTTTTCCTGCTGTACGCGCCCGCGCACCGGCGGCAGGAAGATCACCGCGGGGGCCGCCGGGCCGGCCCGCCGCCTGCTGAGAGAGGAATCGCTTATGGATATGATCTCGATCGTGGACACCTTGTGGGTGCTGCTGGCGGCGATCCTGGTGTTCTTCATGAACCTGGGCTTCGCTGCGGTGGAGGCCGGCTTTGCCCGGGCCAAAAACACCGTCAACATCCTGTCCAAGAACTTTATCGTCTTTGCCGTGTCGTCCCTGGGCTTCATGCTGCTGGGCTGGGGCCTGATGTTTGGCGGGGACAACCCCTTTGTGGGCACCCAGCACCTGTTTGTCCTGGGCGGACAGGACCTGTCTTTCTACGACGATACCCTGACGTCCACCGTCCCCTTCTGGGGCAAGTTCTTTTTCCAGCTGGTCTTTTGCGGCACCGCGGCCACCATCGTCTCGGGCGCCGTGGCCGAGCGGATCAAGTACGTCTCCTTCATCCTGTTTTCCTTTGTGCTGACCCTGGTCATCTACCCCATCGTGGGCCACTGGATCTGGGGCGGCGGCTGGCTGGCAGACATGGGCTTCATGGATTTTGCCGGGGACGCGGCGGTCCACTCGGTGGGCGGCTGGGCCGCCCTGGCCGGGGCGCTGCTGCTGGGCCCACGCATGGGCAAGTACGGCCGGGACGGCAAGCCCCAGGCCATCCCCGGGCACAATATGTCCCTGGCGGTGATCGGCCTGTTCGTGCTGTGGCTGGGCTGGTTCGGCTTTAACCCCGGCTCCACCATGAGCTTCCAGAACCCGGCCGACGTGATGCACATCCTGGTCACCACCAACACCTCGGCCATTGCCGCGGTGCTCACCTCCACCATCACCTCCTGGATCGTGGTGGGCAAGCCCGACCTGGGCATGACCATCAACGGCTGCCTGGCGGGCCTGGTGGCCGTCACCGGCGGCTGCGCTTACGTCAGCATCGAGAGCAGCCTGGCCATCGGCGCCATCGCCGGCGTGCTGGTGGTGTTCGCGGTAGGCTTCTTTGACAAGCTCCACGTGGACGATCCCGTGGGCGCCACGGCGGTCCACCTGTGCTGCGGGGTGTTCGGCACCCTGTGCGTGGGCCTCTTTGCCGAAGAGGGCGTCACCACCCTGGCCACCCGCAGCGGCCTGCTGTTCGGCGGCGGCGCGGGCCTGCTGGGGGTCCAGCTGCTGGGCGTCCTGGCGGTGGGCGGCTTCACCTTCGTGACGTCGGGCCTGGTCTGGCTGGCCCTCAAGTACACCGTGGGCATCCGGGTCAGCCCCGAAGAAGAGATGGCGGGCCTGGACATCGGCGAGCACGGCAACATCGCCTACCCCGACTTTGCCCCCGCCATCCCCACCGGGGACTATGCCGCCCCGGCGGCGGCCCCCGCTGCCATGCCGGCCGCGGCCCCTGCGGCGGCCGTCCCGGTGGAGCACAAGCCCCGTGCCGGCGCTGCGCTGACCAAGGTGTCGGTGGTCACCCGGCAGGACCGCTTCATCCCCCTGCAGAACGCCCTGGAGCAGCTGGGCGTCACCGGCCTGACCGTGACCAACGTCTTTGGCTACGGCCAGCAGAAGGGCCACGAAGCCTACTTCCGGGGCGTGCCGGTGGAAGCCCGGCTGCTGCCCAAGCTGAAGGTGGAGGTCGTGGTCTCCAAGGTGCCGGTGGATGCGGTGGTGGAAGCCGCCCGCAAGGCCCTGTACACCGGCCATGTGGGCGACGGCAAGATCTTCGTCTACGATGTGGAGAACGTGGTCAAGGTCCGCACCGGCGAGGAGGGCTACGACGCCCTGCAGGACGCCGACTGACCCGCCGCCCCGGAGGCCCCCTCTCCGGCCTTCCGGGCACGGCAGCCTTTCGCATCGTTTTCCGTCCCCTTCCTGTGTCCCGGCCGCGGGCGTATGCCTCCGGCCGGGGCTTTTTTGTCCGGCCGGGCGGCGGGGGCTTCCCGGCAGGCGGCCGCGATTGCCTTCCGCCGGCAAATCATGTATAATAAACATGATACCGGCACGCTGCCGGAAGCAAGCTGCCCACTGGCCGATCCCAGGCCGAACAGGAAGGAAAAACATCATGTCTGCAGAGGAGACCCGCCCCTTTGGGCCACAGGCGCTGCCCGAGCGCGGCACCATGCTGATCGTGGATGACGACGCGATCAACTGCGCCATCCTGGAAAATATCTTTGCCCCCTACTACAACACCGACACGGCTCCGGACGGCCGGGCCGGGCTGGAGGCCGTGCTGGAAAAACAGGACAGCCTCTGCGCCGTCCTGCTGGATGTCATCATGCCCGGGATGGACGGCATCCAGGTGCTGCACGCCCTGGCCGAGCGGGGCCTGCTGGCAAAGATCCCGGTCTTTCTCATCACGGCCGAGGCCAGCGGCAGCGTCATGAAAGAAGCCTATGCCCTGGGGGTGATGGACGTCATCAGCAAGCCGGTCATCCCCTATGTGGTGCTGCGGCGGGTGCAGTCGGTGGTGGAACTGTTCCGCGCCCGGGAGCGGCTGAGCAATGTGGTGGAGCTGCAGCAGGCCGACCTGCTGGCCCAGGCCAAAAAGATCATCGAGCTGAACAAGGGGATGATCGAGGCCCTGGCTGCCGCCATCGAGTTCCGCAGCGAGGAATCGGGGGAGCACGTCCGCCGCATCCACGACATCACCCGCACCCTGCTCCTCGCCACCCCGCTGGGCGAGGGGCTGAGCCGGATCGAGATCGAGCAGATCGCCCTGGCCTCCATCATGCACGATGTGGGCAAGATCGCCGTGCCCGACGCCATCCTGAACAAGCCCGGCCGGCTGACCGCCGAGGAGTTTGAGGTGATGAAGGGCCACACCGTCCAGGGGGCCCGCCTGCTGGAACAGATCCCCCAGCTGCGGGAGAACGGGGCCTACCCCTACGCCTGGGACATCGCCCGCCACCACCACGAGCGGTGGGACGGCCGGGGCTATCCCGACGGGCTGAAAGGGGACGAGATCACCCTGTGGGCCCAGATCGTCTCCCTGGCCGACGTCTACGACGCCCTCAGCTGCAAGCGGGTGTACAAGGACGCCTTCCCCCGGGAAAAGGTGAACGAGATGATCCGCACCGGGGCCTGCGGATGCTTCAACCCCCGCCTGCTGGCGTGTTTTTTCCAGGTGGAGGACCAGCTGCACCGGATGTATGATAAGGAGGACTGACCATGGAACAGGCAAAAAAGGAGATGCTGGCCGCCGCGGGCATCGACGCGGAGGACGCGCTGGAACGCTTTATGGGCAGCGAAGCGCTGCTGACCCGGTTTCTGGGCCGCTTTTTGGAGGACGCCAGCATGGACGCCCTGCGCGGGGCGGTGGCCGCCGGGGACTGGGACAAGGCCCTGACCGCCTCCCACACCCTCAAGGGGATGTGCGGCAACCTGTCCATGACGGTGCTGTATGACCTGTTCACCCGGCAGGTGGCCCTGCTGCGGGCGTCCGACACCGCCGGGGCCGCCGCCCTGATGCCGGAGATCGAGGCAGCCTGCCGGAAGGCGGCCGCCGCCATCCGGGAGCTGTGACGGTGGCCGGGCATCAAAAGGGGCGCTGGCTGCCCCTGTGGAAAAAGCTGCGCTATTACCTGGTGGCCACGGCGGTGCTGGTGGCGGCGGGGGTGGGCTTTTTTGTCTTTCTGCGGCGGATCCTGCTGGTGAACTACCAGAGCCTGGAGACCTCCATGGCCCAGAACTACGCCGCCGAGGTGGAGGGCGACCTGGACATCTACAAGGCCCTGATCGCGGTGGAGGCGGACGGCCTCGACGCCCGCATTGAGGAAGGGGAGCCCGTCGAAGCCCTGACCAGCTGGATCAGCCGCTACAGCGACCGCCTGCACCGGCTTTTCGGCCCGGGCATGGTGGATACCTATGCGATCTACAACGGGCAGGTGCTGGCGGCCGACCCCTGGGAGGAAGCCGCCGCCTACGACTACGCCTCGACCGAGTGGTACCAGATGGCCCTTGCGGCGGAGGGCGAGGCCATTTTCACCGACGTCTATGCGGACATGGTCTGCGGCCGGGACGTGCTGACGGTGGCCCAGAAGTGCGACAACAGCGACACGGTGGTGGCCTTCGACATCTTTCCCGAAAACCTGCTGATCGACCTGGGCCGGGTGGCCCTGCCCGAGGGGGCGTCCATCTTTTTGTGCGACGGGCAGCAGCAGGTGCTGTACGCCAACACCAGCCTGAACACCGGCAGCGAGGCGTTCCCCTCCTACATCGCCCGGATGCAGCAGGGGGTCAGGAACGGCTATTTCGACCGCTACGACGCGTTCATCGAGGACATCGACGGCATCCGCCGCGGGGTCTACTACACCTGGCTGGAAAACGGCTGGCTGATGATGATCACGGTGCCGGTGGAAAGCATGCTGACCCAGCTGCATCTGTTCACCCTGCTGTACGGGACGATCCTGGCGGCCTGGTGCGTGGGGTTTGCCATCATCATCTGGCGCAACGTGCGGCTGGACGCCATGATGGCCCGCTCCAACGAGACGGTGAAGGTGCTGAGCAACTCCTACTACGGGCTGTTCCGCATCAACTACCAGCAGGGCACCTACGAGATGATCAAGGGCTCCCCCTACGCCCGCAGGAACCTGAAGCCCCAGGGCCTTTATGAGGAGTTCCTGCGGGTGATCGGCGCGGTGATGGAGCCCGACACCATCGACGAGTTCCGCAAGAGTTTTTCCACCGACAGCCTGCGCAGCCTGGTGGCGGGCCACGTCCGGGACTACGGCGGCGATTTTCTGGGCAAGTACGAGAGCGGCGAGCGCTGGATCAACGTCCGGGTCCTGTTCGACGAGACGCTGGAGCCGGAGGAGGCGGTCCTCTGCTTCCGGGAGGTGGACCAGGAAAAGCGCCGCCAGATCCAGGAGCGCCGCCTGCTGGAGGAGACGCTGGCCACCGCCCGCAAGAGCGAAAAATCCAAGCTGGCCTTTTTCAACAATATGTCCCACGATATGCGCACCCCCCTCAACGCCATCCTGGGGGTGGTGGACCTGCTGCGCCAGCACACCGCCGAGCCGGACAAGGTGCGGGAATACACCGATAAGATCGCCTACTCGGGCCGGCAGCTGCTGGACCTGGTGAACGACATCCTGGATATGTCCCGGATGGAGCAGGGCAAGGTGGTGCTGAACAACGAGGCCTTCGACCTGGCCGCCTGCGTGCAGGCCTGCACCGACTCGTTCCAGCCGCAGGCCCGGCGGGAGGGCAAGACCTTTACCGTCCGCTGCGAGATCGCCGACCGCTGCGTCATGGGGGACGCGACCCGCATCACCCAGATCCTGAACAACCTGCTGTCCAACGCCTTCAAGTTCACCAGCGCCGGGGAGAGCGTGGCGGTGACGGTGCGCCAGATGGGCGGCCCGCCCACCCCCCAGTACCAGATCGTGGTCGAGGACACCGGCATCGGGATGTCGAAAGAGTTCCTGCCCCAGCTGTTTGAGCCGTATGCCCGGGAGACCCGGTTCTTCTCCCGGCAGGTGGTGGGCACCGGGCTGGGGATGCCCATCGTGAAGAGCCTGGTCACCCAGATGAGCGGCCAGATCTATGTGGACAGCGCCCTCGGCAGGGGCACCACCTTTACCATCACGGTGCCCTTCATCACCGCCCGGGCCGAGGAGGAGAGCCGCCAGACCCGGGAGGACCTGAAGGCCGGCGGCGCCGGCGGGGCGTTCTCCCTTGCGGGCCGGCGGATCCTGCTGGCGGAGGACAATATGCTGAACATGGAGATCGCCTGCGAGATCCTGACCATGAACGGGCTGGAGGTGCTCCAGGCCTGGAACGGCCGGGAGGCGGTGGAGCTGTTCCAGGCGTCGGCCCCCTACGAGATCGACGCCATCCTGATGGATATGCAGATGCCCCAGATGGACGGCTGCGAGGCGGCCCGGGCCATCCGGGCGCTGGAGCGGTCCGACGCCGGGACGGTGCCCATCATCGCGGTGACGGCCAACGCCTTTGCGGAGGACATCGCCGCCACCACGGCCGCCGGGATGAACGCCCATATCTCCAAGCCCATCGACTTCCGGGCCCTGTGCGCCACCCTGGAAAAGTTCATGCAGGGGTAAGCGCCCCGCGCCGCCGGGATGAAAAATGCGTGAAAGCTGTTTTTTCGTGCCCTTTTCTATGATACAATGGGAGAGGGGGAGCAGCCTCCCCCACATCTTGGATCCGGGAGGATTACGGAATGCTCAAACGTATACGGGCGTCACACCCGTTTCTCTATTGCATCCTGGCCGCCGTCCTGTTCCTGTTGGCCATGACGGTGGGCCTGGAGCTGTTCCTGCTGGTGCTGGTCCTGCTGGGGCCGGCCGCCATGGGGCTGTTCACCCAGGAGATGTTCCTGCTGCAGTGCGTCAACGAGCAGTTCGGCCTGGGGGCGGGGGTGTTCCTGCTCTGGCGCACCGGGCGGCTGTGGGTCTACCGCCAGCGGGGCCGCGGCTTTCTGGACGGGCTGCTGCTGGGGATGGTCCCCTTTGTGCTGCTGTGCCAGTCCCTCAGCTTCAACCTGGGGGTGGCCGGCCCTGCGCAGGGCGCGCCCCTGCGGCCCCTGTGGCAGATCGCGGTGTTCTTTCTCTGCATGTTCCTCATCAGCATGGCGGAGGAGACCGTGTTCCGGGGCGTCATCGGCCAGACCCTGCTGGAACATTTCGGCCCCAGCCGGGCCGGCGTCTGGAAAGCCTGCCTGCTTTCGGGGCTGCTGTTCGGCGCAGGGCATCTGATCAACCTGCGGGCCAGCGAGCCGATGGGGGTGCTGATCCAGTGCTGCGTGACGGCCAGCCTGGGGATGCTGTACGCGGCGGTCTACTTCCGCGGGGGCAACCTGTGGGTGCTGATCTTTCTGCACACGCTGCAGGACACCGCCGCCGCCATCGACATCGGCCTGTACCAGACCACCGACAGCATCAGCGAGATCATCAGCAGTTACGACCCCCGCATGCTGACCGGGGTGCTGCTCTATCTGATCCCCACCGCGTTTCTCCTGCGCAAAGGGCGCATCCCGGAGGTCGCCGCCTTCTGGGCACGGCCGGAGCGCCCCGCCCGCTCCCCGGAACAGGCCTAGGGTGTATCTGAGAAGTCAAAAATGCTGGGATATTCGCCAAAAAGCGCCAAATGCAAGGCGCATGAGCGCAGCACTCCTTTGTGGAATGCAAGCGAATGCAACGCGGCAGATGGTGCTTTTTGGTAGAATAGAACAGCGTGGGGGAATTTTCAGATACACCCTAAACCTGCAATAAAACATCCCGGCCGGAGGCGTTTGCCATCCGGCCGGGATGCTTTTGTTTGTCAGGGAAATGGGCGTCACTCGTAGTCGATGGGCAGGGTGGGCAGGCCGTTCAGGTCCAGGCCGGCGGTGCGGCCGGCGGCAAACTCGTAGTAGCCCTGGCTGGCGATCATGGCCCCGTTGTCCCCGCAGAACTTGAGCTGGGGCAGATAGACCTGGGCCCCCAGCTTCTGGGCCCCGTCGTTGACCAGCTGGCGCAGCCGGCCGTTGGCGGCGACCCCGCCGGCCAGGCAGACCCGGGCCGCGCCGGTGTCGGCCGCGGCGGCCAGCAGTTTTTCGGCCAGGATGCCGTCGATCCGCTCCTGGAAGGAGGCGGCCAGGTCGGGCACGTTCACGGGCAGGTTTTTCATGCGGGCCTGGTTCACCTCGTTCAGGACGGCGGTCTTGAGGCCCGAAAAGCTGACGTTGTACTTGCCCTCTACATGGGGCACCGGCAGGCGGTAGGCGTGGGGGTCGCCGGTTTTGGCGGCGGCGGCGATGCTGGGCCCGCCGGGGTAGGGCAGGCCCAGGGTGCGGGCCACCTTGTCGAAGGCTTCGCCGGCGGCGTCGTCCACCGTCCGGCCCAGCACCCGGAAGCGGGTGTAGCTTTCCACCTGGACGATGTGGCTGTGCCCGCCCGAGGCCACCAGGCAGAGGAACGGGGGCTTGAGCTCGGGGTGGGTCAGGTACAGCGCGGCGATGTGCCCGCGCAGGTGGTGGACCGGCACCAGGGGCTTGCCGGCCGCATAGGCCAGCCCCTTGGCGAAGTTGACCCCCACCAGCACCGCCCCGATCAGGCCGGGGGCAAAGGTGACGGCCACCGCGTCCACATCGGCGATGGTGCGCCCCGCGTCGGCCAGGGCCTTGCCCACGGCAGCGCTGATGTACTCGCAGTGGCGGCGGCTGGCGATCTCGGGCACCACCCCGCCGTACAGGGCCTGCTCTTTGACGCTGGTGGCGATGACGTTGCTGAGCAGGGTGCGGCCGTCCTCGACCAGGGCGGCGGCGGTCTCGTCACAGGTGGATTCGATTCCCAAAATGATCATGATTGCTTTCGTTCCTTTGCAGATCTACGATAAAACGGGCGTGGCGGCCCGCAGGGCCGGCGGCGAGGGACGCCCTCTTCCGGCCGTGTCAGTGGGCTTCCAGCCAGGACTTGCCCTGGCGGACGTCGGTGTCCAGGGGGACGGCGAAGTGGACGCAGCCCTCCATTTCCTCCTTGAGGATGCGGGCGGCGGTCTCGGCCTCGGCCTCGGGGGCCTCCACGATCAGCTCGTCGTGGACGGTGAGGATCAGCCGGCTGGCCAGGCCCTCGGCCCGGATGCGCCGCCAGACCCGCACCATGGCCAGCTTGATGACGTCGGCCGCCGTGCCCTGGATGGGGGTGTTGCGGGCCATCCGTTCGCCGCTGGCCCGGACGTTCATGTTGGAGTTGGCCAGCTCGGGCAGGGCCCGCCGCCGCCCGAACAGGGTGCTGACGTAGCCTTTTTCCTTGGCGTCGGCGATGGTCTGCTGCATATAGCTGTCCACTTTGGGGAAGCTGGCCAGGTAGTTTTTCAGGAAGGCCCCCGCCTCCCGCACCGAGACCCCCAGGTCCTCCGAGAGGCTGAAGGCACCCTTGCCGTACATGATGCCAAAGTTGATGGCCTTGGCCGCCGTGCGCAGCCGGGGGGTGACCTCCGACAGGGGGATGCCGTAGATCTTGGCGGCGGTGCTGCGGTGGATGTCCTCCCCGCTGCGGAAAGCCGCCTGCATGTGCTCGTCCCCGGTGATGTGGGCCAGGATACGCAGCTCGATCTGGCTGTAGTCGGCGTCCACAAAGACGCAGCCCGGCTTTGCGATGAAGAAGCCCCGCAGCTGGCTGCCCAGCTCGGTGCGGATGGGGATGTTCTGCAGGTTGGGGTTGTCCGAGGAGAGGCGGCCGGTGCGGGCCTCGGTCTGGTTGAAGGTGGAGTGGATCCGCCCGTCGGGGCCGATCACCTTCAGCAGGCCTTCGGCGTAGGTGGAGTACAGCTTGAGATAGGAGCGGTACTGCAGGATGTCGTCCACCAGGGGGCAGTCGGGCCGCAGCTTCTGCAGGGTGGCGTTGTCGGTGGACCAGCCCCGGCTGGTCTTGCGGCCGTGGGGCAGCTTCATCCGGACGAACAGCATCTCCCCCAGCTGCTTGGGGCTGTTGGGGTTGAAGTCGGGGTCCTCCACCTGGCTGCGGATGTAGGCCAGCTTGGCCTCGATCTGCTGGCGCAGCCCGGCGCCGAACCGCTCGATGCCGGCCCGGTCCACCAGCACGCCGGTGCGGGTCATGTCGGCCAGCACCTGCGCCAGGGGGAACTCGATCTCATTGTAAAGGAAATCCTCCCCCAGGGCGGTGATCTCCTCCTTCATCCGGGCAAACAGCCCGGCCAGGAAGGGGGCGTCGGGCCAGTCCTCGCAGGCAAAGGCGGGCTTGACCTTGTAGGCTTCGGCCAGGGCCGCGATGCTGTACTTGGCCGCCGAGGCGTCCAGCAGGTAGGCGGCCAGCTTGCCGTCCCAGACGATGGAGCTGCCCCAGCCCCCGGCCTGCATCGACGCGGCATAGAGGGGGGCTGCGTCGAATACTTCCAGCCGGAGGGCGGGGTCGTCCAGCAGGCGGGGCAGGTCGGCGTCCTCCAGAGGGCAGACCAGCCTGTCCTGGACGGCGTACCAGTGGGCCGGCCGGTCGATGACGATCCGGTTGCCCTTTTTGCCGTAGACGGGGGGCCGGGCGGCCAGCAGCCACAGTCCGGCGGGGGCGTCGGGCAAAGGCCCCACCTGTGCCTGGGGCAGGGGGGCGGCCGGCTCGGGCTCGCTCTCGGCGGGCAGGACGTGCTCCAGCCCCAGCCGGGGGATCAGGGCCCGGATCTCCAGGTCCAGCAGCAGGCGGACGGCGGCGGCCTTGTTGCCTTCGCCGGGGCGGTAGGCCCCGGGGGCCGTCTCGACCGGCGCGTCGGTGCGTATGGTGCCGAGGGTATAGCTGAGCTCGGCGTCAGCCTTGTATTCCTCCAGGTTGGCCCGCTGGCGGGGCTTGATGGAGGGGTCGTCCAGATGCTCGTAAACGCCGGCCAGGCTGCCGAACTGCTGGATCAGGGCCAGGGCGGTCTTTTCGCCGATGCCCTTGACCCCCGGGATGTTGTCCGAGGTGTCGCCCTGCAGGCTTTTGACGTCGATCAGCTGCCGGGGCGCCAGGCCGTATTTTTCCTGCACGGCCGCCTGGTCCATCACACGGGTCTCGCTGTGGCCCCGCGAGGTGGTGGCCAGCAGGACGGTGGTGTGGGGGCTGACGAGCTGCAGGTTGTCCCGGTCGCCGGTGGCAAGGTAGCAGGTTTCCCCGCGCTTGTCGCAGGCGGCGGCCAGGGTGCCCAGGATGTCGTCGGCCTCCCACCCTTCGGCGGTGACCAGTTTGTATCCCAGGTCGGTCAAAAGCTGCCGCAGCAAGGGCATCTGGGCAGCGAGTTCGTCCGGCATGCCGTGCCGGTTGGCTTTGTAGCCATCGTACATTTTGTGGCGGAACGTAGGAGCAGGCAGGTCAAAGGCAATGGCGACCTCGTCTGGCTGATAGTTCTGGGTCAGGGACAGCAGGATGTTCATAAAGCCATAGATGGCGTTGGTATACTGCCCCTCTTTGGTGGTCAGCACCTTGATGCCGAAAAAGGCACGGTTGGCGATGCTGTTGCCGTCAACGACCAGTAAAGACATTGCGTGATTCCTCCCTGTATGTGCAGCCCATGTGCAGAAGGGCCGTGCGTCTGCCGCACCATCGCCGTCTAGTATAACACAAACAGCCCCGCCGGGACAAGCCGCCGGGCAAAAAACGGTCCCGCCCGGCAGTGCGGGCGGGCCTTAGCGTGTCGCAAAAGCGCCACGCTCCAGGGGGAACCCATTTCTGCGCGCAGTCGCGCGGCAGAAATTCTTTCCCCCTGGTATCCCCCTGGGGACAAAATTGAGCGCTGAACCGCGCACTCGCCGCAAGGCGGCTCGCACACTCTCAGCGCTCAATTTCCCTGTAGGTGTCCCATCCATCCGCACATGTCGGCTGGACGGGACATTTTTGACAGACTGGTATGGCTTTTACGCCTCGGTGCGGATGGCCCCCACCGGGCAGGCTTCGGCGGCGGCGACGGCCTGGGGCACGTCCTCACCGGGGATGTCCCCCGGGATGGCCACGGCCAGGGTGCCGTCCATCGAAAAGACTTCGGGGCACAGGCCGGCGCACTGGGTGCAGCCGATGCAGAGATTGGGGTCGACGATCGCTTTCATGGCATTGCCTCCTTTGGGTCGTACTGTAGGAGAGTATGCCCGGCAGGGGGCCGGGCTATACTTTCGGCGGCCGGTATGGTACAATAGCCGAAAGCCGGGGCGGCGCCTGCGCATGGGCCCCGGCGGGACAAAACCGGAAAGGACGGCGAAACGATCCATGAACATCCAGATCTTTGGCACCAGCAAGAGCTTCGACACCAAAAAGGCCCAGCGCTATTTTAAGGAGCGGGGCATCCGCTTCCAGATGATCGACCTGAAGGAGAAGGGGATGAGCCGGGGCGAGTTCGACCATGTGGCCCGGGCGGTGGGCGGCTGGCAGAACCTGGTGGACCCGGCGGCCAGGGACAAGCAGACCCTTGCTTTGCTGGACGCCCTGGTGGACTGGCAGAAAGAGGACAAGCTGTTTGAGAACCAGCAGCTGCTCAAGCAGCCCATCGTCCGCAACGGACGCCAGGCGACGGTGGGCTATCAGCCCGACGTCTGGGCTGCCTGGCAGTAACGGTCAGGCAAGGGCCCGCAGGGCTTCCAAAAAGGCGTCCACACTGGCCTCGGGGGTGGCCCAGCTGGTCACCAGCCGGATGCAGGTGTGGGCCGCGTCGGGCTTTGCGGAAAACTCGAACCCGAAGTCCGGGGCCAGCGCCTCCACCACCCCGTCGGGGAAGATGGGGAACTGCTGGTTGGTGACGCTGTCGCAGGCAAAGGGATAGCCCAGCGCCGCGATGCCCGCTTTCAGCCGCAGGGCCATCTGGTTGGCGTGGGCGGCCAGCGAGGTGTAAAAGGCGCCGGTGCCGTCCCGGAACAGGGTCTCGAACTGGATGCCCAGCAGCCAGCCCTTGGCCAGCATCCCGCCCCGCTGCTTGATGTTGTAGCGGAAGTCGGGCTTGAGGGCGTCGTTCAGGAGGACCAGGGCCTCCCCGAACAGGGCGCCGTTCTTGGTGCCCCCGATGTAGAAGGCGTCGCACAGCCGGGCCAGCTCGGGCAGGGAGGGCCCGCCGGCGGCCAGCCCGGCCGCCAGCCGTGCGCCGTCCAGGTACAGCAGCAGCCCCAGCTCGTCGCACACCGCCCGCAGGGCCTGGACTTCGGCCAGGGTGTACAGGGTGCCGGTCTCGGTGGTCTGGCTGATGTAGACCATCCGGGGCTTGACCATGTGCTCGTCGGGGTGGGCGGCCACGGCGGCCCGCACGGCTGCGGGGGTCAGCTTGCCGTCTGCGGCGGGGCAGGCGATGCACTTGTGGCCGGTAGCCTCGATGGCGCCGGTCTCGTGGACGCAGATGTGGGCGCTGGTGGCGGCGATCACCGCCTCGTAGGGCCGCAGGAAGGCGGCGATGGCGGTGGCGTTGGTCTGGGTGCCGCCCACCAGGATGTGGACGTCGGCGTCCGGCCGGCCGATGGCGGCCTGGATCAGCCGGCGGGCCCGGGCCGAGTGGGGGTCGGTGGAATAGCCGGGGTTGCCCTCGGTGTTGGTGGCGGCCATGGCCTCCAGGATGGAGGGATGGCAGCCCTCGCTGTAATCGTTGGTGAAACGGATCATCTTGCAGCGCTCCTTTCTTTTATAGACCTCTATAGTATAAACGTCCGGGCCTTTTCAGGCAAGGGCCATTTGAGAGGGGAGGGCGGCTGCAAAGCGCGCTTTTCACAAAAATACCATAGCCGCAGCAAGACACATTGTGTTATACTATACGGTGACATCCGTGCGCGGCCGGGCCGCGCAGACGATTTTGACAAACTAGGAGACAGTGCAGATCATGAAAACCTATGTGACCCCGGAGGAACATGCACGCATCCACCGCCGCCGCCGCCGTCAGGCGCTGGGGCTGGTCATGGCGGTGCTGCTGGTCATCGGGATATTGACCGTGCTGGGGGCCGGCGTCCGGCTGGTGGCCAGCCTGTTTGACAACACCGAGCAGATGCAGGAGTATGAGGACAAGCTGGAAGGGCTGGTCCTGTTCGACCCGCTGCCCTTTGAGGGCATCGAGAACATCGACGACCTCACCCTGCGGGAGGCCGCCGTCTGGGGCTGCATCTACAACATCCAGGAGACCCAGGGCAACTTTGACAACTACGCCCACGACCCCGTGACCGAGCAGCTGCTGCTGCCCGCCGTGGAGGTGGACACCTACCTGGCCCGGCTGCTGGGGCCCTCGTTCCGGCTGACTCACCGCAGCTTTGAGATGGACGACATGACCATCGCCTTCGACGAGGCCACCCAGTGCTACAGCATCCCCGTCACCGGCGGGGTGGGCTATTACCGGGCCGACGTCACCGCCATGTTCAAGCAGGACGGCAAGCTGCATGTGACGGTGGGCTATATCCCCATGAACACCACCGGCGACCTGATCGGCGCCCAGTCCGACACCCCCACCAAATATATGGACTACCTGTTCGAGCGCACCGGCGGCAGCTGGTACCTGACCGGCCTGACCGAGAGCGCCACCAAGCCGGAGCAGGCGGCGTCCTCCCAGGCCAACTCGGTGGTGATGATGGACTCGGACGAGCTGCAGGAGGCCATCCTGCAGGGGGTGAACCCCGACGCGGTGGCCGGCAGCGAGGCATCCTCCGGCGAGGCGTCCTCCGGCGACGCAGCTTCCAGTGAGGCGTCCTCCGGCGAAGCGTCGTCCGGTGACGCAGCCTCCAGCGACGCGGCTTCCAGCGAGGCCGCCGCCAGCACCGCGGGCTGAGGGCTCGAGTGCCTCGAATTTAATAGATAAAAATTTTTTATTAAAATATTTTTCCCGGCAGGGCCTGCAAAAATAAATGCAGGAGCCCTGCCGGGTTTTTGTTTGGGCCTTTTGCAGGCCGGATGGATTTGAGACGCAAAGCCGCGCCGGGCCGCAAGGGGACGGGCGGCTTGTATTTTTTGCCAAAAACCCCTTGACAAATTAGAGCAATCTGCTAAAATACTCGTACAATTATTTTTTCTAAATAATTTTAGATAAAATAATCTGTAACAAAATTTGAACCATTGAGCCATTACATGAAAATTATTAAAGGTTGAAAAGGAGAAATCATCATGGACTTCGAGAAGGTTAAGGAAATTATCGTTGAGACTCTGAGCTGCGACGCCGACAAGGTCACCATGGAGGCCACTCTGGCCGAGGACCTGGAGGCCGATTCCCTGTCCGCCGTCGAGCTGTCGATGGCTCTGGAGGAGGCTTTCGGCATCGCCATTGCCGACGAGGACCTGCCCAACATGAAGACCGTGGGCGACCTGTACAACTACCTGCAGGAGCACGCCGGCGAGGCTGAGAAGGCTGAGTAAACCTTTCCCTGCCAGAGATCTTTCACATTGTTTCTGGACCGAAAGGAGCCTTCTATGACCAATCAGGAAATTCTGGAGCTGATGGCCCGGTTTGACGCCAGCAGCCTCACTTCTTTCAAGCTGCACTCCAAGGACGCCGACCTGGAGATGGGCAAGGGCATCCCTGCCGCGCCGGCTGCGGCCGCCGCGCCTGCGGCTGCCCCGGCGGCTCCCGCCGCCCCCGCTCCGGCCCCGGCCGCGCCTGCCGCCGCCCCCGCGCCGGAAGGCAAGTGCATCACCGCCCCTGTGGTGGGCACCTTTTACATGGCGCCTGCACCCGACCAGCCGCCCTTTGTCCAGGTCGGCGACAAGGTGCAGAAGGGTCAGACCGTCTGCCTCATGGAGGCAATGAAGATGATGAGCGAGGTCAAGGCTCCGTGCGACTGCGTCATTGAAGCGATCCTGCAGGAAGACGGCGCCCTGGTGTCCTTTGGGGACGACCTGATCCGCTACCGGGAAGGGTAAGGCCATGTTCAAGCGTGTTTTGATTGCAAACCGCGGCGAGATCGCCCTGCGCATCCAGCGGGCCTGCCGTGAACTGGAGATCGAGCCGGTGGTGGTCTATTCCGCCGCCGACGCCGAGGCCATCCATGTGCAGCTTGCCGAAGAGGCCTACTGCATCGGCCCCGCCCGGGCAGCGGACAGCTATCTGAATATGGACGCCATCCTGACAGTGGCCAAGGCCGCCCACTGCGACGCCATCCACCCCGGCTACGGCTTTCTGAGCGAGAACGACCAGTTTGCCGACGCCTGCGCGGAGGCCGGCATCGCCTTCATCGGCCCCTCCGGGGACGTCATCCGCGCCATGGGCAACAAGGCCGCCGCCCGCCGGCTGATGCAGCAGGCGGGGGTGCCGGTGGTGCCCGGCTCGGACGGCGCGGTGGCCACCGCCGAAGAGGCCAAGGCCCTGGCCGATTCCATCGGCTATCCGGTCCTCATCAAGGCCTCGGCCGGCGGCGGCGGGCGCGGGATGCGCCGCGTCTTTGAGCCCGACCAGCTGATCCCCCTCTTTGAGGAGGCCCGCAGCGAGTCGGTGGCCTGCTTTGGCAGCGGCGAGATGTACCTGGAAAAGCTGATCCTCAACCCCAAGCACATCGAGTTCCAGATCATGGCCGACAAGATGGGCCATGTGATCCAGCTGGGGGAGCGGGACTGCTCCATCCAGCGCCGCAACCAGAAGATGCTGGAGGAGTCGCCCTCCCGCGCCCTGACCCCCGAGCTGCGGGAGAAGATGGGCGCGGCCGCCGTGGCCGCCGCCAAAGCGGCCCACTACGAGAATGCCGGCACCATCGAGTTCGTGCTGGACCCCGACGGCAACTTCTATTTCATCGAGATGAACACCCGGATCCAGGTGGAGCACCCGGTCACCGAGTTCGTCACCGGGATGGACCTGGTGCGGGAGCAGATCCGCATCGCCGCGGGGCTGCCCCTGTCCCACACCCAGGAGGAGATCACCCTCCGGGGCCACGCCATCGAGTGCCGGGTCAACGCCGAGGACCCCGCCCACAACTTCCAGCCCTGCCCGGGCAAGATCAACTTCCTGCATCTGCCGGGGGGCTGCGGCGTCCGGGTGGACACCGGCCTGTACAGCGGCTACACCCTGCCGCCCTACTACGACTCGCTGATGGCCAAGCTGGTGGTCTGGGCGCCCACCCGGCTGGAGGCCATCCGCCGGATGCGCCGGGTGCTGGAGGAGCTGGTGGTGGATGGGCCGGCCAACAACGCCGACCTGCTGCACCAGATCCTGTACCACCCCGACTTTGTCCGGGGCACCTGCACCACCGCCTTCCTGGACGAGAACCTGGACACCCTGCTCAAATGGAGCAGCGCCGGGGACGAGGAGGCTAAGGCATGAGCAACGTATTTGTCCGCCGGCGGCACAAGCTGCTGAGCCTGAAGGCCCTGCGGGATTCGGGCGCGGTGCTGCCCGGCAACACCGAGGAGAACTGCCCCCACTGCGGGCAGCCCGTCCTGCGGCGGGAGCTGGTCAAAAACCAGTACGTCTGCCCCCTGTGCGGCTATCACCACCCCATCGGCGCCTACTACCGCCTGAGCCTGGTGCTGGACGAGGGCAGCTTCAAGGAGATGGACGAGGACCTGATCTCCAGCGACCCGCTGGAGTTCCCCGGCTATGAGGCCAAGCTGGACGGCGCCCGCCGCCGCACCGGCCTGGGCGAGGGCGTGGTCACCGCCCTGGGCCGCATCGACGGCCAGAAGGTGGCGGCCGGCGTCCTGGACAGCCGGTTCTTCATGGGCAGCATGAGCGCCGCCCTGGGCGAAAAAGTCACCCGCCTGGTGGAGTACGCCGACAAGAACAAGCTGCCGCTGATCCTGTTTTCGGCCAGCGGCGGCGCCCGGATGCAGGAGGGGATCCTCTCCCTGATGCAGATGGCCAAGACCGCCGCCGCCATCGAGCGCTTTTCGGAGCACGGCGGGCTGTACATCTCCATCTTCACCCACCCCACCACCGGCGGCGTCACCGCCAGCTTTGCCAGCCTGGGCGACGTCATGCTGGCCGAGCCCGGCGCGCTGATCGGCTTTGCGGGGCCCCGGGTCATCGAGCAGACCATCGGCGAAAAACTGCCCGAAGGCTTCCAGACGGCAGAGTACCTGCTGGAGCACGGCTTTGTGGACGCCATCGTCCCCCGGGCCCGGCTGCGCAATACCCTGATCCGCCTGCTCAAACTGCATGGAAAAGGAGGGGACAGCCGTGGCAAATGAGCTGAAACCCGCCCAGCGGGTGGCCCTGGCCCGTCATCCGGACCGGCCGGGCACCGCGGAGTTCGTCTCCGCCCTGTTTACCGATTTCTTTGAGCAGCGGGGCGACCGCCGCTGCATGGACGACGGCGCGATCTACGGCGGCGTGGGCCTGTTCCACGGCAAGCCGGTCACCGTCATCGGCCACCGCAAGGGCCACACCCTGGAAGAGCACGTGGCCTACCACTTCGGCATGCCCTCCCCCGAGGGCTACCGCAAGGCCCAGCGCCTGATGCTGCAGGCCGAAAAGTTCCGCCGGCCCATCGTCACCTTCATCGACACGGCGGGCGCCTACCCCGGCCTGGAGGCCGAGGCCCACGGCCAGGGCGAGGCCATCGCCTCCACCCTGGCCCTGTCCTCCCGCCTGACGGTGCCGGTCGTCTCGATCGTCACCGGCGAGGGCGGCAGCGGCGGCGCCCTGGCTTTGGGGGTGGGCAACCGGGTCTTTATGCTGGAAAACGCCGTCTACTCGGTCCTTTCGCCCGAGGGCTTTGCCGCCATCCTGTGGAAGGACGCCTCCCGCTCGGCCGAGGCCTGCGACGTCATGAAACTGACCGCCGCCGACCTGCTGGAACTGAAGGTGATTGACGGCGTCATCCCCGAGCCGGAAGGCGGGGCCCAGGCCGACCCCCAGGCCGTCTACCGCAACCTGGACGAGCTGCTGGCCAAGGAGCTGGCCGCCCTGTCCAAAATGAGCGGCCAGGCCCTGGCAGCGGCACGGTACAAAAAATTCCGCATGATGGGCGCCAGCGCCCTGAGAAAGGAGCGCCTATGAGTGGCATCAAGCTCATCAGCACCGGTTCGGCCCTGCCTGCGCAGGAAGTGACCAATTTCGACCTGGAGAAAAAGGTCGATACCAGCGACGAGTGGATCGTCACCCGCACCGGCATCAAGAGCCGCCATTACTGCGGCGAGGGCGAGAGCCACCTGGGCCTGTGCCTGGCGGCGGCCCGGCAGGCGCTGGAGCGCGCGGGCATCGAGCCCGGCCAGATCGGCGTCTGCCTGGTGGCCACCCTGACCCAGGACACCATGACCCCCTCGGCCGCCTGCGTCCTGCAAAAGGAGCTGGGCCTGGCCGAGGACACCGTCTGCTTTGACCTGAACGCGGCCTGCGCCGGCTTTGTCTACGGCCTGCACACCGCCGAATGCCTGCTGGCCGCCAGCGAGCGCAAATACGGTCTGGTCATCGGGGGCGAGGTGCTGAGCCGGATCACCGACTTTACCGACCGGTCCACCTGCGTCCTGTTCGGGGACGGGGCGGGCGCGGCCATCGTCCGGTGGGGGGAGGACTACCCCTCCCTGTCCGCCGTGATGGGCAGCCGGGGCAACAGCGGCGTGCTGTACATCCCCGGCGTCAACACCGGCGACCCCAGCTACATCCACATGGACGGCAAGGAAGTGTTCCGTTTTGCGGTGGAGGTGCTGCCCCGCTGCGCCAAGGAGGTGGCGGCCAAGGCCGGCATCTCCCTGGACGAGGTGGACCGCTTCGCCTTCCACCAGGCCAACCAGCGCATCCTGGACCACGCCATCAAAAAGCTGAAGCTGGACCCCGCCAAATGCACCGGCAACATCGCCCACACCGGCAACACCTCGGCTGCCAGCGTGCCCATCCTGTTGGACCAGCTGGTCAGCTCGGGCCAGCTGCGCAGCGGCCAGAAGGTGCTGTGCGCCGGCTTTGGCGGCGGCCTGACCTGGGCCGGCGCCCTGCTGCAGCTTGCATAACGGCCTGTACGCCCGCAGGGTGTATCTGAAAAGCCCGACAGGCTGGACCCTTCGCCCCGCGGACCGCATTTTGGAGCCGCGGGCGCAAAGGACGGCGTGGGGGCGTTTTCGGATGCACCCTGCTTTAAGAAGGAGTTTACTATGAAAATCAACGAGCTTCTGGGGACTGAATTCCCGATCATCCAGGGCGGCATGGCCAACATCGCCACCGGCGCGTTTGCCGCCGCCGTTTCCAACGCCGGCGCGCTGGGCCTGATCGGCTCGGGCGGCATGGACGCCGAGACCTTGCGCAAGGAGATCCGCACCGCCAAGGCTTCCACCGACAAGCCCTTCGGCGTCAACCTGATGCTGATGAACCCCCACATCGACGAGCTGGCCAAGGTCGTGGTGGAAGAGGGGGTCAAGGTGGTCACCACCGGCGCAGGCAACCCCGGCAAGTACGTCCCCGCCTGGAAAGAGGCCGGCATCAAGGTGTTCCCCGTGGTGGCTGCGCCCATCCTGGCCAAGCGCCTGGAGCGCTATGAGGTGGATGGCTTCATCGCCGAGGGCACCGAGAGCGGCGGCCATGTGGGCGAGATGACCACCATGGCCCTGGTGCCCCAGGTGGTGGACGCGGTCAGCGCCCCCGTCATCGCCGCCGGCGGCATCGCCGACGGCCGCCAGATGGCCGCTGCCTACGCCCTGGGCGCCTGCGGCGTCCAGGTGGGCACCTGTCTGCTGGTCAGCGAGGAGTGCCCCATCCACCCCAACTACAAGCAGGCCCTGCTCAAGGCCGGCGCCAACGACACCGTCGTCACCGGCCGCACCACCGGCGCGCCCGTCCGCGTGCTGAAAAACAAGATGGCCCGCCAGTACCTGGAGATGGAAAAGGAGAATATGCCCCTGGCCGAGCGGGAAAAGCTGACCCTGGGCTCTCTGCGCCGCGCCGTGTTCGACGGCGATCTGGACAGCGGCAGCTTCATGTCCGGCCAGGTGGCGGGCATGCTGCACGAAGTCAAGCCCCTGCGCAAGATCTTTGAGGAAATGATGGCTGGCTGTGAGGCTACGCTGAAAGGACTCGAAGCATGAAAACAGCATTTTTGTACGCGGGTCAGGGCAGCCAGCACCCCGGCATGGGCGCCGACCTGTACGAGGCATACCCTGAATTCCGGGCGGTGCTGGACAGCGCCGAGGTGGGCTTTGACCTCAAGACCGTCTCCTTCACCGACCCCGACGGGGTTCTGAACCAGACCGAGTACACCCAGCCCTGCATGGTGGCCTTTGCCGCCGGCATGACCGCCATCCTGGCGGGCAAGGGCATCCGCCCGGACTACGCCGCCGGGCTGAGCCTGGGCGAGTATTCGGCCCTGTGCGCCGCCGGCGTCTTTACCGCCAGGCAGGCGGTGGAGCTGGCCGCGTTCCGGGGCAGGGCCATGGCGGCGGCCGCCGCCGGCGTGCCCTGCGGCATGACCGCCGTGCTGGGCCTGGACCGGGACAAGCTGCGCGCCGCCTGCGAGGCAGCCGCCCCGGAAGGAGTGGTGGAGATCGCCAACTACAACTGCCCCGGCCAGCTGGTCATCGGCGGGCAGAAAGCGGCGGTGGACGCCGCCGCCGCCAAGGCCAAGGAGCTGGGCGCCAAGCGCTGCCTGCCCCTGAAGGTCAGCGGGCCGTTCCACACCTCGCTGCTGGCCCCCGCCGGCGACGCCCTGCGGGAGCGCTTCAAGACCGAGACGTTCGGCGCGATGCAGTTCCCCGTCCTGTTCAACTGCCTGGGCCGGGAGATGGGGGAGGGGGACACCATCCCCGCCCTGCTGGAGCGGCAGGTCCAGTCCTCGGTCTACATGGAGGACACCATCCGCCGGATGGCCGAGCTGGGTGTGGAGCGGATCGTGGAGATCGGCCCCGGCAAGGTCCTCAGCGGCTTTGTCAAAAAGACCGTCCCCTCCATCCGCACCTGCGCGGTGGAGACCTGCGCCGACATCGACGCCCTCTGCGAGGCGCTGAAAGGAGAGTAACATGGGCAGCATGAGTGGAAAGAACGCCGTCGTCACCGGCGGCTCCCGCGGCATCGGCCGGGCGATCTGCCTGGAGCTGGCGCGCCGCGGCGCAAACGTGGTATTCTCCTATGCGGGCAACACCGCCGCTGCGGACAAGACCCTGGAGGAGCTGAAGGCCCTGGGCGTGGAGGCCCGGGCCATCCAGGGCAATGTGGCCGACCCCGCCGCCGCCAAGGCCCTGATCGACACGGCCGTCAAGGAGCTGGGGGGCATCCACATCCTGGTCAACAACGCGGGCATCACCCGCGACGGCCTGGCCATGGCCATGAAAGAGGACGACTTCGACGCCGTCATCGAAACCAACCTCAAGGGCGCGTTCCTGTGCATGAAGGCGGCCATCCGCCCCATGATGAAGGCGCGCTACGGCCGCATCGTCAACATGAGCTCGGTGGTGGCCCTGCGGGGCAACCCCGGCCAGGTCAACTACTGCGCCAGCAAGGCCGGCCTGATCGGCATGACCAAGTCCCTGGCCAAGGAGATGGGCGCCCGGGGCATCACCGTCAACGCGGTGGCCCCCGGCTACATCTCCACCGATATGACCGCGGCCCTGCCCGACGCCGCCCGGCAGGCCATGCTGTCCACCATCCCGGTGGGCCGCGCCGGCAGCCCCGAGGACGTGGCCGCCGCGGTGGCATTCCTGGCCTCGGAGGAGGCCGGCTACATCACCGGGCAGGTGCTCAGCGTGGACGGCGGCATGGGAATGTGAGGAGGAACGCATAAGATGGAAAAACGCAGAGTTGTTATCACCGGCATGGGCACCGTCAACCCTCTGGGCCACAACATCGCCGAGAGCTGGCAGGCCGTCCGTGACGGGGTGTGCGGCATCGCGCCCATCACCCAGTACGATTCGTCCGCACAGAAGGTCCACCTGGCCGCCGAGGTCAAGGACTGGGACCCCACCGCTGTCATCGACAAGAGGGAAGTGCGGCACATGGCCCGCTACAGCCAGTTTGCCATGGCTTCGGCCAAAGAGGCCGTGGCGGACAGCGGCCTGGACCTGGAGGCCGTCGATCACGAGCGCTGCGGCGTCATCGTCTCCAGCGGCATCGGCGGCATCTCCACCACCGAGAGCGAGCAGACCCGCTGCCTGCAGAAAGGCTTCGACAAGGCTTCGCCCTTCTACATCCCCTCCAGCATCGCCAACATGGCCGCCGGCCAGATCGCCATCGCCTTTGGCTTCAAGGGGATGTGCACCTGCCCGGTGACCGCCTGCGCCGGCGGCTCCAACGCGGTGGGCGACGCGTTCCGCCACATCCGGGACGGCTACGCCGAGGTGATGCTGTGCGGCGGCGCCGAGGCCTGCGTGACCCCGCTGTCCATCGGCGGCTTCACCTCCATGCGGGCCCTGCACGTCGGGGACGACCCCGCCCGCGCCTCCATCCCCTTTGACGCCGAGCGCGACGGCTTTGTGATGGGCGAGGGCGCCGGCATCCTGCTGCTGGAAGAGTACGAGCACGCCAAGGCCCGCGGCGCCAAGATCTACGCCGAGGTGGTGGGCTACGGCGCCACCTGCGACGCCTACCACATCACCGCCCCGGCCCCCGGCGGCGAGGGCGGCGCCCGCGCCATGCAGCAGGCCCTGGACGACGCCGGCGTCACCGCCGGTCAGGTGGACTACATCAACGCCCACGGTACCTCCACCCCGCTGAACGATTCCGGCGAGACCGCCGCCATCAAGACGGTGTTCGGCCAGCACGCCTACGAGCTGGCCGTCAGCTCCACCAAGTCCATGACCGGGCATATGCTGGGCGCCGCCGGCGGCGTGGAGGCCATCTTCACCGCCCTGGCCCTGAAGGACGGCTATATCCCGGCCACCATCAACTACAAGGTGCCCGACCCGGCCTGCGATCTGGACTACGTGCCCAATACCGGCCGCAGCGCCGAGCTGCGCTATGCGCTGTCCAACTCGCTGGGCTTCGGCGGCCACAACGCCTGCGTCCTGTTCAAAAAGTGGGAGGGCTGAGAGATGATGAAGTATAATTCCGACGAGATCGCCAAGATCCTGCCCCACCGCTATCCCTTTGCCCTGGTGGACCGCATCGTGGACGGGGAAGAAGGCAAGTGGGCCAAGGGCATCAAGTGCGTCACCGTCAACGAGCCCTTTTTCCAGGGGCACTTCCCCCAGTACCACGTGATGCCGGGCGTCCTCATCGTCGAGGCCATGGCCCAGGTGGGCGGGGTGGCCCTGCTGTCCATGCCGGAGAACAAGGGCAAGCTGGCCCTGTTCGGCGGCATCAAGAACGCCCGCTTCCGCCGCCAGGTGACCCCCGGCGACGTGTTGGAGATCGAGTGCACCCTGACCAAACAGAAGGGCCCCGTGGGCATCGGGGAGGCCAAGGCGACCGTGGACGGCCAGGTGGCCGCCACCGCCGAGCTGACCTTTGCCCTGGTCAACGCCCCTGAGGCATCTGCGTGTACCTGACGGGAACGGCGGCGCACCGCAGGCCCTGTGGGAGGAACACTATGCTGGAACAGATCGTAAAAACGGCGTACAAGGAGTTCACCCTCCGCTTTTACCACGAGCTGTTCGCGCGGTTCCAGGACCAGGAGACCGGGCTGACGGCGGCGGAGATCTTTGCCGCCGAAGCCATCCGGGCTCTGGGCAGCCCCACGGTCAACGAGTTTGCCGACTTTATGCACGTCTCGACCCCCAACGCAGCCTACAAGATCAACAGCCTGGTGCGGAAAGGATACGTCGAAAAGACCCGTTCGGCCCAGGACAAGCGGGAGTACCTGCTCCACGTCACCCAGAAATACGAGACCTACTGCGGCGCGGGGGACCGCGTCCAGAACGCCGTGGCCCGCATCCGGGAGCGCTTTTCCCCGGAGGAGTGCGCCAAATTCGGCGAGATGCTCTCGGTCATCAGCCAGGAGCTGCTGCCGCTGGACGGCGAACAGCCCGCCGGCACAGACCGCCCGGAGCAGGCAAAATAAAAACGTACATAAAAACGGACCAGTTTTGCAGCTGGTCCGTTTTTATACATTGGAAAGCAGGCAGCGGGGCTGACCGGTTTTTGTGCTGGTATCCATCGAAAAAATCGTTTGATATTGTTTCATTGATTTACTTTACAAAAGATACCGCCCGTGCTACACTGTATCACGACACTGAAGCGCCCCGCCCGGCACCCGGAAGGGGCGGACAGATTTTGGAACAGAGAAAGTGTGAGGGTATCGTATGCAGGCCATACAGGCGGTGATCGAAGCGGTCTACAACTTTTTGTGGGGGGACCTTGTCCGCATCCCCCTGCCGGGAGGCAGCAGTCTGGGGCTGTCTTTGCTGGTGCTGATCCTGGTGCCGGCGGGGGTGTATTTCACGGTGCGGACGCGGTTTTTGCCCTTCCGGCTGTTCCCCGAGATGATGCGGGTCACCCTGGAAAACAACAAGCAGGGCGACAGCGAGGGCCACATCTCGGGCGTGCAGGCCCTGATCGTCTCCACCGCCTGCCGGGTGGGCATGGGCAACCTGGTGGGCGTGGTGGCGGCCATCTCGGCCGGGGGCGCGGGGGCGGTGTTCTGGATGTGGATCATCGCCCTGCTGGGCTCTTCCACCGCTTTTATCGAGGCTACCCTGGCCCAGCTGTACAAGGAGAAGGACCCCCTCTACGGCGGGTACCGGGGCGGCCCGGCCTACTACCTGCACCACCTGTTCGTCAAAGAGGGCAGCGGCCGCCGCCGCTCGGTGATGGCGTCCCTGTTCGCCCTGTCGGGGTTGATCTGCTGGTGCGGCATCAGCCAGGTGACGGCCAACTCCATCTCGTCCTCCTTTGAGAACGCCTTCCACATCCCGCCTTTGTGGTCCACCGTCGCGCTGGTGGCTTTGGCGGCGGTGATCGTCCTGCGCAAGCACGCCACCGTCAAGGTGCTGGACCTGATCGTGCCGGTGATGGCGGCCTGCTACTTTTTCATCACCCTGTTCATCATCCTGCGCAACGCCGGGCAGCTGCCCGCGGTGTTCAGCCGCATCTTTGCCGAGGCCTTCGGCCTGCGGCAGGCGGTGGCCGGGGGCATCGGCGCGGTCATCATGAACGGCGCCAAGCGGGGGCTGTTTTCCAACGAGGCGGGGTCCGGCTCGGCTCCCTGCGCGGCGGCCGCCGCCGACATCGACCACCCCGCCAAGGAGGGCCTGCTGCAGGCGCTGGGGGTGTTCATCGACACCCTGGTCATCTGCAGCTGCTCGGCCATGATCATGCTGCTGACCCCCGAGAGCCTGACCGCCGGCCTGGAAGGGATGGACCTTTTGCAGGCCGCCATGCGGTACCACCTGGGCGAGTTCGGGGTGGTGTTCATCGCGGTGATCTTGTGGCTGTTCAGCTTTTCCACCTTCCTGGGCATCCTGTTTTACGCCCGGCCCAATGTGGCCTACCTGTTCGGGGACAACTGGCTGAGCCAGACCCTGTACAAGGTGCTGGCCCTGGCCATGCTGTTCGTGGGCGGGCTGGCGGCCTACCAGTTCGTCTGGGACCTGGGGGATGTGGGCGTGGGCCTGATGACCATCTTCAACATGGTGGCTTTGTTCCCCCTGGCCCCCAGGGCGCTGGACGCCCTGCGGGACTACGAGGAACACCACCTCAAACGCTGAGCCCCCAACAGAAACGAAAAACTGCTCCTTCGTCCGCGCCGCTGGCGGATGAAGGAGCAGTTTTTTTGCCAGGACGGGTCCGGTCATATCTCGGTGCCATCCTTGAACACAAAGCCGAAGGTATACCGCGCGCCCATGGCCTGGGCGATGGCTTCCAGTTCTTCCACGGTGAAACGACCGTTTTTCAGCCGCCCGTGAAAGACCTGCGGAGACGAACCAAAACGCCGGGCAAGCTCTGCCTGGGTCATCCCTTTGTAGGCCAGGGCCATTTTGACTTTTTGTTCGATGGTCAAGTGCAATCACCTCACCGACAGTATAATCAAAAAAGATGATACTGTCAACGCAAAAAGGAACGATGGAACGATATATAATGCGATAAATTGACAATATAATGATAAAACATTATCATAGAATGCGGAGGACAAATTCCCCACAAGCCTTGACCAAGTAAAAGGAGGACCATGCTATGGATCGAAAAATGACCCCCGCCCTGGACAGCGCCATCACCGACGCCCTGTTTGCCATGAACGCAGCCTGCGACCTGCTGCAGATCTTGTGCGAAAATTTCCTGGACTCGCAGCTCTGGCGGGAAGGGGAGGCTGAGCTTTCCCGCCAGGCGGCCTTCTGCCTGATGCAGGATTCCGCCAGCCGCTACCTGAGCCTGACCACCGTCACCCTGCAGCTGCTGGACCGCGCCCGCAGCCAGCTGGACAGCGCGGCGGTATGAGAGGGGGCGCGCCCCCAGCCAAAGGGCTCCTTTCTCCGCACATCCGGCGGGGGAAGGGGCCGTTTTGCCGTGAAGGAGTCATTTTTTGGGCTGCGCCGCTTTCTGCGGGTTGAGATACCGCCACAGGGTGGTCCGGCTGATGCCCAGGCGCTTGGCGGCGGCGGTCTGGTTGCCGCCCACGGCGTCCAGGGTCTGGTGGATGGCCTGCAGGATGATCTCGTCCAGGGTGCCGGAGGCCGCCCCCGGCGCCGCCGGGGCGGCGGCCGGGTCGGAATGGTAGGTGCGGCGCTCCCGGGCCAGCACCTCGGCCACCACGCTGCCCCGGATGTAGGCCGAGTCGGTCAGGGTGACCAGCTCCTGCAGCACCTGCTTGAACTGGGTGTAGTTGTTGGGCCACTCGTATTGCAGCAGCTGCTCCGAGGCCCGGGGGTCGAAGCCGATGATCTGCTTGCCCAGCTCGGCGTTCAGGCTGCTGAGGTAGAGGCTGGCCAGGCTGGGCAGTTCGTCCCGGCGGCTGCGCAGGGTGGGCAGCTGCAGCGTCAGGCAGCCCAGCTGGCTGCGCAGCACCTGCACCGGCTCGGGCAGGGGCCGGCCCTCGATGCAGGCCGCCGAGAACAGCAGCCGCACCCGGCGGGGCAGGTTGGTCTCGGTGGCCACGGCCAGCAGCTCCTGCTGGTACTGGTGGGCCAGAAGCTCCAAATGCTGGAAATAGACGGTGCAGCTGCCCTCGTTCAGGGGCGAGGCGTAGTGGTTGAACAGGTACTCCCAGTTTTTGTCGGTCATCAGGCTGCAGTCCACCACCGCAAGGGGGCTGTTGACCCGGGGGCTGCGCAGGTACAGGGCGCGGGCGATCTGCTCCTTGCCGGTGCCCACCTCCCCCAGGATCATCACCGGCTGGCGGGTGGGCGCAATGGCGTTGACCTGCTCTTCCAGCATCCCCATGGCCCCGCTGATGCTGTAAAAACTGTGCATGAACTGCTGCATGGCCTCCGCCTCGTCAAAAAAGCGCAGCCCGTTTTTGGACGAGCGCAGGGGGATCTGGGACAGCTGGCAGTGGAAGGTGTAATACGAGTCCCACCCGGCCCGCAGCCGGTGGGCGGTCACCCGGGTGAACTCGCCCCCCTCGCTGTGGAAAAACCGCAGCGGCGACGCCGGGGGGATGTCGGGGATCCTGGAGCGCAGCAGCTCCAGCAGCCGGGGGTCCGGCTTTTCTTTGGCGGCATAGGCCAGCTGGCCGTCCTTGTCCAGGACGATGGTGTTGCCGCTGCGGGTGCGGGCCACCCCCTCCAGCAGCTGGTTCTGCCGGCGCATCTGGCGGAAGCGGTCGCTGATCTGGACCGCCTGGGCAAAAGCGTCGTGGAGGCTTTCGACCCCGGAGGTGATGAGGAAGGCGTCGAAGCCTTTCTGCCGGGCCAGGGTGTGGGTGACCATGTCGCTGACCACCATCTTGTAGCCCCCTTCCCGCAGCCGGTCCAGGGCGCGGTTGGTCTCGTCCATGCTGTGGATGGTGATGATGTCCATATCCAGCCGCAGCAGGTCGCACAGGGTGTGGGCCGGCTCGGTGATGCTGGGGAACCCCACGATGGCGTACAGGTTGGAATAATTCTCGGCCATTTTGATGGCCCGCAATACGTCGTAGACCGACAGCTGGATGGACACCACCGGCAGGTCGGTCACCTCCCGGATGCGGTCGGCGGTGCCCCCGCGTGAGATGATGACGTCGTAGTTTTCCAGCTGGGCCGAGCGGACGATGGCTGCGCCGGCCTCCAGGTCGCCGGTGTAAGCGTCCAGCTGGATGTTCGGAAATTCTTCCGCGACCCGCTCCATGGCGGTCTGCATCCCGTCGTAAGGGGCGATGCCCAGGATATGTGTGACCCGACCTTCCATTTGTGAAACTCCCTTCTCGGTACAAAAACCTCTCTATGATGCTATTGTAGCATTTTGGGACGAAAAGGGAAGGGCTTCCGGGCAGAAAATGTTTCAAAATAGCACAAATCGCGTGGCTTTGCTGCGGAAAAATCCGGCGTTCATTTCAAAATGTTACGTTTTTCATCTGCGGGCCGTTGCTCCCGGGGCGCAAACGTGGTAAGCTAAAGGCACAAAAGGGGAGGCCGGCAGGGCCGCCCCCCAAACCAGGAGGTGGATCCATGATCACGTTACTGATCGTTGCGGATGATTTCACCGGCGCGCTGGACACGGGCGTCCAGCTGGCGGGCTGCGGCGCCCCCACCCGCGTGGTGACCGACCCGGAGTTTTCCCCCGCCAATGCGGCGGGGGCCGAGGTGCTCGTGATCGACGCCGAGACCCGGCACCTGCCCCCCAGCCAGGCGGGGGCCATTGTGGAAGGCATCGTCCGCCGCGCGGTGGAACAGAAGGTCTCTTACATCTATAAAAAGACCGACTCGGCCCTGCGGGGCAACGTGGGGGCCGAGCTGGGGGCGCTGCTTGCCGCCAGCGGGGAAAAGGCGCTGCCTTTCCTGCCGGCGTATCCCCAGATCGATCGCTGCACCCGGGGCGGCGTCCATTACATCGAGGGGCGCCCGGTGGCCGAGAGCGTTTTTGGCATCGACCCCTTCGAGCCGGTGCGGCACTCCGACATCGCCGGCCTGATCGGGGCCCAGAGCGGGGTCCCGGTCCACAGCCTGCCGGCGGACGCCCCCGCCCCCGAGGGGCAGGGCATCTACGTCTACGACGCATCCTCCCTGGCGGACCTGGAACGGGCCGGCCAGACCCTGGCTGCGGCGGGGCGGCTGCACATCTCGGCGGGGTGCGCCGGGTTCGGGGCGGTGCTGCCCCGGCTGCTGGGCCTCGGCCGGGCACAGCAGCCCCCCAAACCCCGGCTGGACCCCCGGCTGCTGGTGGTCTGCGGCAGCGTCAACCCCATCACGGTGGCCCAGCTGGACGCTGCCGAAGAGGCCGGCTTTGCCCGGCTGCGGCTGACGCCCCGCCAGAAGCTGGAACCCGGCTACTGGAACACCCCGGAGGGCGAAGCGGACCGCGCCCGCATCGAGGCGCTGCTGCAGGCAAACCCCCGCGTCCTCCTGGACAGCAACGACGCCGGGGGCAACGGCCCCACCGCGGACTACGCCGCGGGCCTGGGCTGCGGGCTGGAGGAGATGCGGGTACGGATCGCCTCCAGCATCGGGGACCTGGTGGCAGGCCTGCTCCACAGCCCGGCGGTGGGCACCCTCCTGATGACCGGCGGGGACACCCTGCTGCAGGTGATGCGCTGCGCCGGCGTCCGGGAGCTGGAGCCCCTCTGCGAGCTGGAGAAAGGGGTCGTCCTGGCCCGGTGCACCTACCGCGGCTGCACCCGGCACGTCATCACCAAATCGGGCGGGTTCGGGCAGGCTGCCCTGCTGACCGATCTCGCCGCCCGCCTGGAGGCCCAGGCGGAGGGAAACAGGAACCGCAGCGTACGCTGACACCATACTGACAGAGAAAGGACGATGGAAATGACTTATCCCAAACTGCCCGGCCTGACCTGGGACGGCACCCTGTATCAGAACGACGAGATGGGCACCGTGGAGGCCCTGCTGCCCACCGGCGGCTGGCCCACGGCCCACGCCCCCGCCATGGTGGAGCTGCCCGACGGCGACCTGCTGTGCTGCTGGTTTGCCGGCACCTACGAAGGCAGCGCCGACATCCACATCATCTGCTCCCTGCTGCCCAAGGACGCCCCCGCCTGGCTGCCCCCGGTGGACATCTCGGGCGACCCCACCCGCAGCGAGCAGAACCCGTCCCTCTTCTACGGCCCCGACGGGGCGGTCTGGGCCATGTACACCGCCCAGCTGGACCGGGTGCCCGGCAAGGACAACATGCAGTTCACCTCGGTGGTGCGCTGCCAGAAGAGCTTTGACGGCGGCCGCACCTGGGGCCCCTACGAGACGGTGTTCCCCGAGGAGGGCACCTTCTGCCGCCAGCCCATCCAGGTGCTGTCCAACGGCCGGTGGATCTTCTCCAACTGGATCTGCACCGACTCGGCCGACGGCCTGTCGGGGGACCCCACCGCCTTCCGCCTGTCGGACGACGAGGGCAAGACCTGGCGGATGGTCATGATGCCCAAGTCCAACGGCCATGTCCACGCCAACGTGGTGGAGCTGGAGCCGGGGCACCTGGTGGCCTTTATGCGCAACCGCGAGGCCTACCGCATCCACCGCAGCGAATCCTTTGACTGGGGCGAGACCTGGACCGAGCCCAAGCCCACCCCGCTGCCCAACAACAACTCCAGCATCAGCGCCGCCAAGCTGGCCAGCGGCCGCATCGCCGTCGCCTACAACCCCACCTGCACCCCGGACCCCCACCCCGGCAAGGCGGCCTGGCCCGGCCTGCGCTGTCCCGTGGCGGTGGCCCTGTCCGAGGACGGGGGCCTGACCTTCCCCATCATCCGCTGGATGGAGCGGGGCGAGGGCTACATGGGCGACGAGAACCGCACCAACAACAAGCAGTACGAGTACCCCTATCTCATGCAGGGGAAGGACGGCGCCCTGCACCTGGCCTACGCCGCCCGCACCCGGCAGGGGATCAAATACGTCCGCTTCCGCGAGGAGGACGTCCTGGGCGCCCGGCGGGAGCGGGTGGGCCTGTACAACCCCACCGCCGCCCAGGGGACCAAATAAAGCGCGCTTTCCAGAAAGACTTACCATTGCATAGGAGGAGATTTTTATGCTGACGCAATACAACCTGAAGATGCCCCACGCCGTCTATGGCGGCGAAAACGCGATGGACAACATCACCGCCATCATTAAGGCGCGGGGCGCAAAGAAGGTGGCCCTGTTCACCGACAAGGGCATCGAGGCCGCCGGCCTGTTCGCCCTGCCCGAGGCGGCGGTCAAGGCCGCCGGCGCGCAGTATTACGTCCTGGACGACCTGCCCGCCGAGCCCAGCTACATGGCGGTGCAGAAGCTGGTGGACGAGTTCAAGCACAGCGGCGCCGACCTGATCGTGGCCTGCGGCGGCGGCAGCGTCATGGACGCCGCCAAGCTGGCCAGCGTGCTGGTCACCGACAGCTACGGCGTCAAGGAGCTGCTGGACGACCCCGGCATGGCCCAGAAGTGCGTGCCCATCGTCCTGGTCCCCACCACCGCCGGCACCGGCGCCGAGGTCACCCCCAACGCCATCGTCGCCGTCCCCGAAAAGGAGCTGAAGGTGGGCATCGTCAACGAGCACATGATCGCCGACTACGTCATCCTGGACGCCCGGATGATCAAGAACCTGCCCCGCAAGATCGCGGCGGCCACCGGCGTCGACGCCCTGGCCCACTGCATCGAGTGCTTCACCAGCAACAAGGCCAACCCCTTCAGCGACCTGTACGCCCTGGAGGGCCTGGACCTGATCCTGAACAACATCGAAAAGGCCTGCGACGACCCCGAGGCCATGGCCGAAAAGAACCGGATGCAGATCGCGGCCTACTACGGCGGGCTGGCCATCACCGCATCGGGCACCACCGCCGTCCATGCCCTGAGCTACCCGCTGGGCGGCAAATACCACATCGCTCACGGCGTGTCCAACGCCATCCTGCTGGCCCCGGTGATGCGCTTCAACAGCGAGCACCCCGCCGTCAAGGAGCGGCTGGCCGCCGCCTACGACCGCTGCTGCCACGAGGAAAAGACCTGCGCCACCGTGGAGGAGAAGAGCGCCTGGATGATCGCCCGGCTGGAGCAGATCGTCCGGCACCTGGACATCCCCACCAGCCTGAAGGAGTTCGGCGTGCCCGAAGAGGACCTGGAGGGCCTGGTGGAGGCCGGCATGCAGGTGCAGCGCCTGCTGGTGAACAATATGCGCCCCGTCACCCCCGACGACGCCCGCAAACTGTACCAGGAAGTCATGTGACCGCCAGGAAAAGGCCCCCATCCCCCCGCGCAGCTGCGGGGCAGGGGAGCCTTGGCGGCAATTCAGGCCCCGCCGGCCTGAACGACCGGGATGTTTTGGCGTAACGCCGCGGCGTTACCCGCAAATAAACAGCAAAGAAAAGGAGAACCTACCATGAAGGCAGTCGAAATCAAAGGCATCATCCCCCCGATCATCACCCCGATGAACGACGACGAGTCCATCAACGTGGCCGAGCTGCGGGCCCAGGTCAACCGCCAGATCGAGGGCGGCGTCCACGCCATTTTCTGCTTTGGCACCAACGGTGAGGGCTACATCCTGAACGGCAAGGAGAAGGAGCTGGTCCTGCGCACCGTCATCGAAGAGTGCAACGGCCGCGTCCCCGTCTATGCCGGCACCGGCTGCATCTCCACCAAAGAGACCATCGAGCAGAGCAAGATGGCCCAGGCCCTGGGCGCGGACGTGCTGTCCATCATCACCCCCAGCTTTGCCGCCGCCAGCCAGAACGAGCTGTACGAGCACTACAAGGCCGTGGCCGAGGCGGTGGATATGCCCATCGTCCTGTACAACATCCCCGCCCGCACCGGCAACGCCCTGGCCCCCGCCACCGTGGCCCGGCTGGCCCAGATCGACAACATCGTGGGCGCCAAGGACTCTTCGGGCAACTTCACCAACATCCTGGCCTACATCGACGCGGGCAAGAGCAAGAAGAACGGCACCTTCTCCACCCTGTCCGGCAACGACCAGCTCATCATCTGGAACCTGCTGGCCGGCGGCACCGGCGGCATCGCCGGCTGCGCCAACGTCTATCCCCATGTGATGGCCTCCATCTACAACCTGTTCATGGAGGGCAAGATCGAGGAGGCCAAAGCGGCCAACGCCAGCATCGCTTCCTTCCGCGCCTGCTTCAAGTACGGCAACCCCAACACCATCGTCAAGACGGCCGTGGCCATGCTGGGCTACAACGTGGGCAAGTGCCGCGCCCCCTTCAACCAGGTGCCGGAGGAAGGCATCAAGGCCCTGGAGAAGGTGCTGAAGGAGAACGCTGACAAGGGGATGTGCTGAGCCCCTCTCGGCCGGCCCTCCGCACACCGGGAGGGAGAGGGCCCAAAGCAGACGTTTCTCAGAACAAGAGGAGGGTTTTATCTATGAATCGACCCATTGTTGGCATCACCATGGGCGACCCGGCCGGCAACGGCCCCGAGATCACCGTCAAGGCGCTGGCCCACGGGGATATTTACGACCGCTGCCGCCCCATCGTGGTGGGCGACGCCAAAATGCTGGAGCAGGCCAAAGGCTTTGTGGGCCGGCCGGACATCCAGATCCACCGCTGTGAAAAGGTGTCCGACGCCCTGTTCACCCCCGGCACCATCGACGTGCTGCACATGGAGCTGATCCCCGATGCAGCCGCCTTTGAGCTGGGCAAGGTGAGCGTGGCGGGAGGCAACGCGGCGTTCCAGTGCGTCAAAAAGGTGATCGAGCTGGCCATGGCCGGCGAGGTGGACGCCACCTGCACCAACGCCCTGAACAAAGAGGCCATGAACAAGGCCCTGGAGGCGGACGGCGGCGCCCACTCGGACGGGTACACCCATTTCGACGGCCACACCGAGATCTACGCCACCTACACCCACACCAAAAAGTACACCATGATGCTGGCCCACCACGACCTGCGGGTGGTCCATGTGTCCACCCACTGCTCCCTGCGGGAGGCCTGCGACCGGGTCAAAAAGGCCCGGGTGCTGGAGGTGATCGAGATCGCCCACCAGGCCTGCAAGGACATGGGCATCGCCCAGCCCCGGGTGGCGGTGGCCGGCCTGAACCCCCACTGCGGCGAGAACGGCCTGTTCGGCACCGAGGAGATCCAGGAGATCAAGCCCGCCATCGAGGCGGCCCGGGCCGAGGGGATCGACGCCATCGGTCCCATCCCCCCGGACAGCGTGTTCAGCGAGGCGCTGGGCGGCTGGTACGACATCGTAGTCTGCATGTACCACGACCAGGGGCACATCCCCCTCAAGACGGTGGGCTTTGTCTACGACCGCGAAAAGCAGGCGTGGAAGGCCGTGGAGGGCGTCAACGTCACCCTGGGCCTGCCCATCATCCGCACCAGTGTGGATCACGGCACCGGCTTTGCCCTGGCCGGCAAGGGCACCAGCAACGAGCTGAGCCTGGTGAACGCCATCGACTACGCAATCCGGATGGCCAACGGCCGCAAAAAAGCATAAATTTCCGGTCTGCCATCGGGGCCGGTGGGCGGAGCTTTCATGCTCCGCCCTTTTTTGCTGCCTATTGCAGAACGGAACGAATGCAGGGCCGGGCCGGGGGAGGAGGCTCGTTTGCCGCAACGAACCAAAACGTTCTACAATAGAACAAAAAAGCGGGCAAAAGGCACAAATGTTTCAAAAAGTGACAAAAGGCGGGACGTAAAATTTGAACAAAATGGGATTCTGTTCCCGGCTGAAACGCATTTTGCGCCGCCGTTGGTTGAGCGGCCCGGCCGATTCGGATATAATTTAGACACAAAGATCAAACCGAACTGTGCAGGATGCCGAAACCTGCATGTGCGGAAGAGGGTTTGAAAAAAGGAGGTCCATCTACATGACAACACCCATGATCATTGCCCTGGCTGTGACTGTCTTCATGATCGTCCTGATCATGATGGACAAGCTGCCCTTTGGCGCGCCGCCGCTGCTGGCCCTGCTGCTGCTGGTCGTCTTTGGCGTGACCGACATCAAGACGGCGTTCGGCGGCTTCTCCAACTCCACCATCGTGATGCTCGCATCCTTCATGGCGATCATCGCAGCCCTGCAAAAAACCAGCTTTATCGTCAAATTCAAGGACGCCATGTTCAAAATGGCAAGCAAAGGCGGTTTCCTGGCCTATGTGCTGCTGATCCTCATCGTCATGCTGGGGTGCAGCCTGTTCGGCACCGGCTCCACCGCTTACTACGTCCTGGTCATCGGCCTGCTGTCCAACCTGCCGTACAGCAAGAGCCTGCCCCCCTCCAAGGTGCTGATGCCTGCGGGCTTTGCGGCCAACCACCCGCTGCTGCCCTTCAACACCGCGCTGCAGTATGGCATCGTCATCGCGGTGCTGCAGAGCGCCGGCGCATCCTCGGAGGTCAACCTGGTCAAGTTCTCCTTCGTCAACCTGGCTTTGTCCCTGGGCTTCCTGGCATGGTGCCTGCTGGCCTACAAGCTGATGCCCGACCACCCCATCGCCGCCGCCCAGGAGACGGCTGCGGACAACCATGAAGTCACCCTGACCAAGCAGAAAGAGATCATCACCTACATCTGCTTTGTGGTGGCCGTGATCGGCATGATCCTGCAGAGCAACATCGGCGACGCCGGCTACGCCATCACCGGCCTGGCGGTGGCCGCCCTGCTGATCTTCGGCATCATGGATTTCAACGAGATCCGCAACGCCATCAGCGCCCCCATCATCCTGATGTCTGCCGGCGTCATCGGCATCGCCGACGCTTTGGGCAGCACCGGTCTGACCAACCTGGTGGGCGAGACGGTCGCCGGCATGCTGGGCGACAACGTCAACCCCTTCGTCCTGATCTTCGTGTTCTGCATCCTGACCAGTGTCCTGGCCACCCTGACCGGTTCCACCATCGGCACGGTCTACGTCTTTGCCCCCATGGCCATCGCCACCTGCATGAACCTGGGCCTTGACCCCACTGCGGCGGCCGCCGCCATCGTCATCTCGGGCTGGTGCGGACACTTCCTGCCCATCGACGGCATGCCCGCCATGATCATGGGCGCCGGCGACTACAAGATCGGCGAGTTCTGGAAGTTTACCATCCCGCAGTACTTCATCCGCCTGCTGGCCCTGACTGCCGGCGCGGTCCTGATCTTCCCCATGCGGTGACGAGCCGCCTGCGGGAACCGAAAAAGGAGAAACGTTATGGCCTGCAAATTTGAACTGGAACACATCGGCATCAACACCCCGAACGCAGAGGAGGCCGCGCGGCTGGCCCAGCTGCTGAGCATGATGTTCAACCTGGAGCCCCGCCACGGCCAGAAGTCCGAGTTCGGCGGCGCCTACTTTGAGTGCATGAAGGCGCCTTTCCTGGGCAGCAGCGGCCACATCGCCATGCGGACCCCCGACCTGACCGCCGCCGTGGCCGAGCTGAAGGAGAAGGGATTCTCCTTCAACATGGACACCGCCGCCTACTTCGACGACGGCCGGCTGAAGAACGTCTACCTCGACGGGGAATACGGCGGCTTCGCCATCCACATCATGGAAAAATGAGCGTCCTCTCCCGGCGCAGGGCCTTGCAGCCCTGGGCCAGCAACGAAAAATCCCCCTCAGATCCCTATCCCTGAAGCAAAAGCCGGAGGCAAATGCCTCCGGCTTTTGCTGTTGCGCCGCAGCTGCGCCCGGATCGTCCAGGGCACCATGGGCAGACAGGGAGTATAAATCGCACAGCAAAAGGCCCCCGCCCTGCCAGTTGGACCCTGGCAGGGCGGGGGCTTTTCTCGTTTACCCCTCGTCGGGGAGGGGGAGCGCCAAGACGAATAGAGAGCCGACCATATAAATGGCAGGCACAGGAGTTCGTTTAACGCTTGTCTGGTGGAGGCGATGGGAGTCGAAGCATTTTCTAAAATTCAAGAGATAATAAACTGATTTGTTATCGCAAAATTTAATACTTAAAAGCTGAGCCAAAACCGGTGAAAAACCACATGATGGACCCTGAAAAAGAAAAAGTGCGGTCAAAAGTGCGGTCAACTTTCACCGGCTTTTTTTCGACAAATTTAAGAAATCAGACCATTTTAGTGTGGAAAATGTGGTAACCCATAGCACTACCGTTCCTGTAAGTCAAGAAAAGCTGTTGTGATATTTCACAAAACAGTGAGTGTCTATTCATCAAATTAAATCTTGTACAGTTACCGCTTTCTAGCTGATGAAAGAGGAGGCCTCTATGACTGACTATTTTTACGGCGGACAAGCCGACCTGTTTTCATTCTATCGGTTACCCAAAGCGCTCTTTGTAGATCCCAGGTTCCGCGGCATTTCTGCGGAGTCAAAAATCCTGTATGGCCTCTTATTGGATCGGATGGGGCTTTCAGTCAAGAATGGCTGGACGGATGATACCGGCCGGGTATACATCATCTTCACGACAGAAGAGATCATGGAAGCGCTCTACTGTGCGGACAACAAGGCCACCAAGCTCATGAAGGAGCTGGAAAGCTGTGGCCTGATCGAACGCAAACGCCGGGGCCTTGGAAAACCCAGCCTGATCTATGTGAAAAACTTTATCTCTGAATCGTCAGAACCACGAATCCAGAATCGTGAAAATCACGATTCTGGAACCGTGAAAAACGCGACTCTTGAATCGCTAAAATCACGAGGAATTAAGAATAATCAAAACAATACTGACCTGAGTGAGACTGATCCTTTCCTTTCGGGCGTGGCCGCCGGAACGGAAACCGAAGGGAAAGATGACCGCACCCTGCATCAGGAATATTTTTTCCGGCAGTTCAGATTCGATGCTCTGATTGCAAGCTATCCCGACGATGAGGATATGCTGCGGGAAATGTTGGAACTACTGGTGGATACCGTGTGCAGCAAGCGCCGCTTCATCCGCATTGCGGGCGACGATAAGCCCGCCGAGGTGGTGAAGGCCCAGCTCATGAAACTGAACGGCGACCATCTGCGGTTTGTCCTCATGTGCCTCAAAGAGAACACCACTCAGGTGCGGAATATGCGGCAGTATCTGTTGGCGACCCTCTACAACGCTCCCATGACCATGCACAGTTCCTATGCTGCCCGGGTACAGCATGATTTCAAAACAGGATAAAATTTTGGCCCAGAGGTTTCTCTGGGCCTTTTCTGTTGGGAGGTGATGAATCATTTCAGAGCAGAAACCAGAAGCAACATTACAGAAAATCCAGAGCGAACAGATCCAGCATATCCCCATCGCAGATCTGCATCCCTTCAAAAACCATCCCTTCAAGGTCCTGGACGACGAAGCCATGCAGCGGACGGTGGAGAGCGTGGCCCAGTTTGGCGTGTTGGCTCCGCTCATTGCCCGCCCCCGGGAGGAAGGAGGTTACGAGATCATATCGGGGCACCGGCGGCAGCACGCAGCAGAGCTGGCCGGGCTGAAAACTCTGCCGGTGATCGTGCGCAATATGAGCGACGATGAGGCGGTGATACGGATGGTGGACAGCAATTTGCAGCGGGAGAGCATCCTGCCCAGTGAGCGGGCTTTCGCCTACAAAATGAAGCTGGAAGCTATAAAAAATCAAGGTGCCAGGTCTGATTTGACTTCTCGCCAAGTTGGCGAGAAGTTATGGAGCGTAACTCAGGTGGGCGCAGCTGCTAATGAAAGCGAACGCCAAGTTCATCGCTATATCCGGCTTACCAACCTTATCCCGGAACTTCTGGACCTGGTGGACCAAAAGAAAATCTCTTTCAATCCTGCTGTGGAGCTGTCCTACCTGACAGCCTCTGAACAGCAGGATTTTTTGGAGGCCATGCAGGACACCCAGAACGCGCCCTCCCTGTCCCAGGCCCAGCGCATCAAAAAACTGAGCCAGGAGGGCAAATGCAGCTACGATGCCATGTTCGACATCATGGGGGAGGAAAAGAAAGCGGAAATGGACCGTGTGACCATCAAAAACGAGGTGCTGCGGAAATATTTTCCGAAATCCTACACGCCCAAGCAGATGCAGGACACCATCATCAAGCTGCTGGAACAGTGGCAGAAAAAGCGCCAGCGCAGCCAGGAACGCTGACCTGCTGACACGATGCAGAGACAGGAGGACATTCAATGTAC
>DXBJ01000056.1 GCA_019116585.1 Candidatus Faecalibacterium gallistercoris
GTGGTTGCGGTTCCCTGCTTTTGCTGCGCCCGTCGCAGCGGGCTTGCAAAAGGCAGACCGCTGCCCCTGCTCCGCTTCGGCTGTTTCGTCCGCTGGACGCGCCTCAGCTTCGCAGTCCCTGGGGACAAAATGGAGCGCTGAACCGCGCGCTCAGCCTCGCGGCCTCGCACACTCCCAGCGCTCCATTTCCCTGTCGGTGTCCCGTCCGTACGCACATGTCGTCCGGCCGGGACCTTTTTGACAGTCCTGCACAGCCATGCTATACTAAGAGAAAGCACAGCAACAGCAAAGGAAGTGTACCCGCCCCATGGCACGCAGCACCAGCTACAACACCCGCACCCGGCAGCTCATCCTGGACTACCTGACCGCCAACCGGCAGCACGCGGTCAGCGCCGCCGACATCGTCGCCCATCTGGAGGCCGCGGGCGAACACACCAACCCCACCACCGTCTACCGCTATCTGGACAAGCTGGCCGGCGAGCGCCGGGTGATGAAGTACGTCGCCGGCAAGGGCGAGCGGGCCGTCTACCAGTACGCCGACGAGGCCCACCACTGCCACGAGCACATCCACCTCAAGTGCACCCGCTGCGGCGAGATCTTCCACATGGACTGCCATTTTATGGACGAAGTACGCCAGCACCTGCAGGCCGAGCACGGCTTTACCCTGCAGTGCGAGGGCAGCATCCTGTACGGGGTCTGCCGCCGGTGCGCCCAGCAGCAGGAGCCAAACGCCCCTGCCGGCAAACCGTAACAAAAACCGCCCGCAGGGACCCTCCCCGCGGGCGGCTGTTGTTTGGTTTGGTCAGGCGGTGAAATCGACGTCGATATCTCCGTATTTTGTATTGAAGGCCAGCGCGTGAACGCCGTCGCCGATCTGGGCGCGCAGGTTGCTGTCACCATATTCAACGGCGGTCGAGGTCGAATAGCTGCTCTGACTGCCTGCGATGGTGCCGGTGACATCGCCGTACTTTGTCGTACCCTCGCACTGAGTCACAGCCGCCTGGTCAAAGATAATATCGCCCCACTCAGCCTGCAAATCGAGGAACTGCGGCTGTGTGCCGGTCAAAATAATATCTCCCCAGTCGCAGGCCATCTCAGCGGTTTGGCTCTGGATGTTTCCCATCCGCAAATCGCCCCAGGAGGTATTGGTCCGAACGCTGTCGTACATTTTATTCGGCAGGGTGACGGTGATCGTGTTCCTCAAAATGCTCCCGTACTGGTTCAGGAACCGGAAGGGGCCGATCTGGATGTAGTCGCGGAATTCCTCTCCCTTGATACCCTCCACATTTACTGTCAGCACGCCCTCTGTCACCGAACAGTCATAGCTGTACTCGCCTTTGGCGTCGGCGGCGGATTCCACCGTGATGCGGTCGGTCTGCCCCGGCTGGATGACCACGTCGGCGTATTCCGTATCCACCACCACTGAGCTGACCGGCTGGGCCGTCTCATACTGGAGGACGCGGGGTTCTTCTTCCGCTTCAGCGGCGGACGCCGGCAGGATGCACCCGCACAGCAGGCAGGCCGCGGCGGCGGCAGATAAAAAACGTTTGGCAAACTTTGTCATCTTCAAAACCTCCTGTTCGTTTTTGACGGCCGGCGGAGCGGGCGCTCCGCTTTCTTCTGTAAAGCAGTATAACGCTACCCCCCCCGGTGTCAAGAGGCAGTTCAGCGTTCTGCGCTTTTTGCTTTCTTTTGGAAAGCCGGCCTTTTATTAGTATAGCGCAAACGAGGCTGTTTGTGGGCGTTTTGCGGTGAACAGGGGCTTTTTTGCCGTGAAAACGGGGTTCACCGCACGATCTCGTAGATGTCCGCGCCGGCCCAGCGCTCGAACCAGCCCCGCAGCTCGAAATTTTTGTCCCACTTGTCCTGCGGGTAATCGCCGTAGCGGCGGCGGACATCCTCCATCCGGGCGGCCATGTCCACCGGGCCGTCGACGCCGGCCAGGGTGTCGCAGAGCTGGATCAGCCGGTCGTAGTCGTCGTAGACGGCGGCGGAGAGGGCGGCGTCCAGCTCAGCCACCGCCTCGGGCGGGATGTCGAACTTGCCGATGTACGCCCCCAGCCGCTGCACCTGGAAGGAATGGGTCAGGCAGATGCGGGCCACATCGTCGTAGCCCAGTTCGGTCATATACTTCCAGCCATAGTAGACATGGCAGAGGTGGCCGTCGCCGTACCAGCGGCCGATGTCGTGCAGCAGCCCCAGCACATAGGCTTTGTCCGGGTCCAGGCCGGGGCACCGGGCCGCGATCTTTTCGGCGCAGCGGGCCGCCGTGCGGCAGTGGTCGTCCCAGCGGCCGTGGATGCGGCTCACCTTGTCATAGCGGGCTTTGGCGTCCAGCAGGATGCGCTCGGCCTCCTCGCGGGTGGGATACATGGGCAGGTCTCCTTTCCGGGATCTTTTTGTACATTCGGGCAGGTTTGTTTATAGACAGGGCCGGGCGGCTCGGGTACAATAAAGATGAGCGGGCATCATTTCTCGTACAGCACCCCCGCCTCCGCCAGGGCCGCCTGGATGCGGCGGAAAGCCGCCTCGTCGGCGCAGCGGATGGTGTGCAGGTGCACCCCGCCCGTCATGCTGGACAGCAGGCTGGCGGGCGAGGTCTCGGCCTGGCGGACAAAGGCGTCGACGTCGTATCGGCTGGCCACGTTCAGGTTGGCGCGGATCTCGCCGTAGAGGGCGTTTTCCACAATGACGTCCACCGCCACGCCCCCCTGGTCCACCACGGCGTACAGCTCCCGGCGCATCCCCTCGGTGGTGCTGTGGCAGCAGGCCACCAGGCCGGTGTAGCCGGCGGCAGCCGCCCCCAGCAGATAGCCCCGGGGGGTGGCGTCGATCCGGGCGCCGCCGGCCCGCAGCAGGGCCACGTCCCCCACCACGATCTGGCGGGACACCCCCAGCTGCCCCGCCAGCGCCGAGGCGCTGACCGGCTCGCTGCTCGCGGCCAGTTTTTGCAGGATGGCTTCCCGCCGGGCAGTCGCGTTCATGGCAGTTCCCCCTTTCAGCAACCCAGGCCCAGGACGGTGCCGTAGTTGCCGGGCAGCTCCACGATCAGGCGGCCGTTCTCCACCCGGGCGTTCACGTCCTGGCTGCCGGCGCAGTCCGCCAGCAGGTCCTCGGCCTGGCCGGCAGGCACCGGCAGGGGCAGCTCCAGCCGGGCCGGCGCGTCCGCGTTGTTCAAAACGGTGACCAGGGCGCGGCCCTCCCACACCTGGGCAAAGGCGTAGCGCTCGGTGGTCAGCAGCAGCTCCTGGGGCCGGCCCTCGGTCAGGGCGGGCTCAGTGGCTTTCAGCCGACCCAGCGCCGCATAAACGCTGGTGACGGGGTTTTCCCGGATGGCGTTTTCAAAGTCCGCCAGGTCCAGGCAGGGGCGCAGGGGCCAGTCGCTGCCCCACTCCTTTTTGCCCTCGATGCCGAACTCCGACCCATAGTAGATCGAGGGGATGCCCCACAGGGTGTACACCAGGATGGCCACGTGCCGGATGTGGGCCCGCTGCCGCAGCTTGTTGGGCAGACGCTCCACATCGTGGTTGTCCGAGAAGGTGTAGAGCCGGGTGTCCCCGCACAGCCCCTGCAGCCGGCGCATGGTGTGGGCGATCTCGAAGTAATTGTGGTCGTTGTGGCCGCTCCACAGGCCCTTGTGCAGCTCGTAGTTGGTCACCGAGTGGAGGGTCTGTGGGTTGGCCCACCGGCTGTAGTCCCCGTGGATCACCTCGCCCAGCAGCCAGAAGCCGGCTTTGAGCCCGTCGGTGAAGCGGCGCAGGTTCTGCATGAAGCCAAAGTCCAGCACGTCGGCGGCGTCCAGCCGGATGCCGTCGATGTCAAACTGCTCCACCCAGAACCGCACGGTGTCAAAGTGATACTGCTGCACCGCGGGGTTGCGCTGGTTGAGCTTGACCAGCAGGTTGTGGCCGCCCCAGTTGCCGTAGGAGAACCCGTCGTTGTACTCGTTGTTGCCCCAGAAGTTGACGTCGCAGAACCAGTCCCGGTAGGCCGAGCCCTCCCGGTGCTGCTTCAGGTCCTGAAAGGCAAAGAACCCCCGGCCCACGTGGTTGAACACCCCGTCCACGATCACCTTCTGCCCCCGGGCATGGCAGGAGCGCACCCACGCGGCAAACTCCTCGTTGGAGCCCAGGCGGCGGTCCACCCGGCGGTAATCCACCGTGTCGTAGCCGTGGCTGCCGCTCTCGAACAGGGGGCCGATGTAGATCGCGTTGCACCCCAGCTGCCAGGCGTGGGCGGCCCAGGCGTCCAGTTTCCGGAAGGCTCCGGGCACGGCGCGGCCGTCGTTCTCGTGGGCGCAGCCGCACAGCCCCAGAGGGTAAATATGATAAAAAACAGCGCTGTCATACCAAGACATAAAAACGTTACACTCCTGTACATACAGTTTCAGGCCGCCGGCCGGCGGCCCGTGGAAACAGTATAACACAATTTTGGACGATATGCACTAGTTCTTCCACATTTCGTCAGAAAAATACTGCTTATTTAACAATTTTTATCTAAATCCTATTGCAGGTAAGGAGAATCCGCGTATGTATCAATTCACGATCCCTCAGGCATTCTGGGACGGCGAGTGCTTCGACGCCTACCGCTGGATGGGGGCCCATCCGTCGGCCGGGCCCCATGGGGAGGCGGGCTGGCAGTTCACCCTGTTCGCCCCCGCCGCGCAGGCGGTGTCGGTCTGCGGCAGCTGGCCCGGCGGCGAGGACGTCCCCATGGAGAAAAACGAGGCCGGCTTCTGGCGGGTGTACATCCCCGGCCCCGCCGAAGGGGACTGCTACCATTACCGCATCACCAAGGCGGACGGCTCGGTCCAGATGCACACCGACCCCTACGCCTTTGCCAGCGAGCTGCGGCCGGGCACCGCCAGCCGGCTGACGGTGCTGTCCTTCCCGTTTGACGACGGGGAATGGATGGCCCGCCGGGACAAAGGCCGCAACCTGCCCATGAACATCTACGAGGTCCACGCCGGCAGCTGGAAGCGCAAGCCCGGCGTCCCCGCCCCCGACGGCGGCGAGGGCGGCTGGTACGATTACGACGAGCTGGCCCGGGAGCTGGTGCCCTGGCTGACCGAACACCACTACACCCATGTGGAGCTCCTGCCCCTGGCCGAGCATCCCTTTGACGGCAGCTGGGGCTACCAGACCACCGGCTACTTTTCGGTCACCAGCCGGTACGGCACGCCGGCCCAGTTCGCCCGGTTCGTCAACGCCTGCCACCGGATGGGCATCGGGGTCATCATGGACTTTGTGCCGGTCCACTTTGCCGCCGACGCCTCCGGGCTGGCCAACCTGGACGGCACCTGCCTGTACGAGTACGACAGCGACGTGGGCCAAAGCGAGTGGGGCACCCACAACTTCAACTATTACCGGGGCGAGGTGCGCAGCTTTCTGAACAGCGCCGCCGCCCTCTGGATGGACGTCTACCACTGCGACGGCATCCGGATGGACGCCATTTCCCGGGCCATCTACTGGCTGGGCGACCCGGCCCGCGGGGTCAACGAAGGGGCGCTGGATTTTCTGCGCCGGCTGAACCACGGCCTGAACCAGCGCTGGCCCACCGGCATCTACATCGCGGAGGACTCCACCAACTACCTGAAGATCACCGCCCCCACCCGGTACGACGGCATCGGCTTTGACTACAAGTGGGACATGGGCTGGATGCACGATACCCTGGACTACTTCGCCACCCCCTTTGGGGAGCGGCCCGCCCAGTACGGCAAGCTGCTGTTCAGCATGCACTACTTTTACAACGAGCTGTATCTGCTGGCCCTGAGCCACGACGAGGTGGTCCACGGCAAAAAGACCATCATCGACAAGCTCTGGGGCACCTACGAGGAAAAGTGCAGCCAGCTGCGCACCCTGTACTTTTATATGTTCACCCATCCGGGCAAAAAGCTGAACTTTATGGGCAACGAGCTGGCCCATTTCCGGGAGTGGGACGAGAAAAAGCAGCTGGACTGGAACCTGCTGGAATACCCCTTCCACGACAGTTTCCAGCGGTTTTTCGCCGAGCTGGCCCGGCTGTACGCCAGCGAGCCGGCCCTTTACGTGGGCGAGTACGACCCCCGCTGCTTCGAGTGGGTGGCCTGCGAGAGCAGCGCCGAAGGGGTCTACGCCTGGCTGCGCCGGGGCCGGGGCCAGTGCCTGCTCTGCGTCATGAACACCCAGGACAAGCCCCATCCCCAGTACCCCCTGTACCTGGCCTTCCCCGCGGGGGCGGAGGAACTGCTGAACACCGAGGCCGCCCAGTGGGGCGGCAGCTGCGAGGGGGACGCCCGGCTCCACACCGAGGACGGGGGCGTCTTTGGCCGGGACTACACCCTCTTTGCCGACCTTCCCGCCATGGGCAGCCGGCTGTTCCGCCTGACGCCCGAAGCGCCCCACCCCGACGCGGCCAAGATCAGCGCCGCCAACGCCGCCAAAAAGGCAAAGGCCGCCAAGGCCCGCGCCGCCCGTGCCGCCAAAAAGGCCGCCGGCAAAAAAACCTGACCCCCTGGCCGGACGCCGCAGACAGGCGCCCGGCTTTTTCTGTGCCCGGGGCGCTCTCTTTTCTTCCCTGCTGGACATTTCCGCCCCAGGTTTGGTATACTGGTATTACAATTCGTGAAAATCAGACCGAAAGGAAGTTTTTTCCATGCCGATCACCGAAATACGGCCGGCCCCCCAGACCAAGCCCCGCTTCCGGCTGCCCCGGGGCGCCGTGCCCGCCGCCCTGATCCTTGCCCTTGTGCTGCTGTGCGCCGGCGCCGCCGTGGGGCTGGAGGGGAGCCTGTTCTTCCCCCTGCTCAGCCTGTGGGCGGACTGCCTGCTGGTCTGCCTGGTGCTGGCCGCCGTCCGCCGGGCGGGGGTGCAGTTCCAGCTGTTCCACGGCGCCATCCTGGTGGGCGTGTATCTGGTGCTGGCCATCTGCGGCAGCCTGCAGGTGGCAGGGCGGGACTTTATCTACATATGGGACTACAGCAACTACACCCTGCTGCAGTATGCCGCCGAGGACGCCTTTGCCGCCGGGCCGCTGGCCGGGCTGGGGCATCTGCTGGCCAGCCTCACCCAGGACTACACCAGCTTCATCTGCCTGTTCACCGAGTTCCCCTTCTTTTTGTCCGAGCACACCGGCGACAGCTTCGTCCTCAGCCAGCTGGCCAGCGTCCTGCCGGCCCTGCTGCTGGCCCTGGGCGGGGTGGTCGTCAAGGTGGGGCAGATGCTGGATGTGAAAAATCCGCACGGCTTTTTCCTGATGGGGCTGAGCTTTGCCGCCTGTTTCCCTTTTTTGCGGATGGCCGCGGCCCTGGGCCAGCCGGACTGGTTCGGGCTGATCTTCGCCTTCATCATCCTGCTGCTGACCCTGGACTACCGCTTTGACACCGCCGAGCCCGCCCGCTGGGCCGGGATGTTCTTTGCCACCGCGGCCCTGATCGTCACCCGGCGGTGGTACCTCTACTTCATCGTGGGCTACTACGCGGTCTACGCGGTGACGGTGGTGGCCGGGGCGGTCCGCCTGGGCCGCAGCGGCAGCGGCCGCGCCGCCGGGGACCGCATCCGGGGGCTCATCACCTTCGGGGCCGGGTCGGTGGCGGCCATGATCATCCTGTTCTGGCCCATCGTCCAGCGGGTGCTCACCTACAGCTACGCCGAGCACTACGCCGCCTACAACACCGGCGGCCTGGCGCTGGAACTGTACAGCCAGATGTTCCGGCTGGGGCCCCTCTACCTGCCCCTGGCAGCCGCGGGGGTGGTGTGGGCCTGCCGCCACGGCAGGGTCCCCCTGGCCCTCCAGACCCTGGCCGCCCTGGCGGTCAGTCTGGTGCTGTTCACCCGGGTGCAGAACATGGGCTCCCACCAGACCCTGCTCCTGGTGCCGGGCTACGCCGTCCTGATGCTGCTGGGCGCCGCCGCCCTGGCCGAGAGCCTGGGCTCCTTCCGCCGGCTGAAGATCGGCTACTGGCTGTTCACCCTGGCGTTCAGCATGTCGGTGCGGCTGTCCCCCCTCACCACCATCGCCCTGCCGGATTTCCTGTTCCAGTACCTGGACACCGGCGCCACCGCCGAGTTCGTCCGGCTGGACACCATGACCTACGACCGCACCGACCTGCCCCAGATCCAGGCCCTGGCCCGCTGGATCGACCAAAACTGCGCCGAGGGCGAATTCGCTTACATGATCCCCCACTCCATGACCTACTGCCCCGATACCTTTAAGAATGCCAGCCTGCCCGAGCGGCCGCTGGAGGACAAGCTGGCCTTCGGCTTTGGCATCCTGGGCACCCAGCCTTTCCCCACCGATCTGTTCGAAGCAAAGTACGTCCTCACCGCCGACCCCTTCCCCTGGTGCTACGAGGTCAGCGGGGTGGCGGCCAAGCTGAACGACCAGTTCTTCACCATCAGCGGCGGGTATTATGTGCCGGAACAGAGCTTTGACATGGGCAACGGCACGGTGTTCACCGCCTACCGCCGGGTGACCCCCGTCACCCGGGCCGAGGCGGAGGCCTACCAGGCCGCCTTTGCCGAGGAGGACGCCCAGTTCCCCGAGCTGTTCAGCCAGGTTATCCAGGACTGGCTGGCCCGGCAGGGGCTTTGAGCCCCGCCCGGCAGGCCGCATTTCCCTCTTGCCCAAGCAGGCCCGATGGTGTATACTGAATTGATGTATCCAGCCTTAGGGTGTATCTGAAAACTCCCCAACGCTGTTCTATTCTACCAAAAAGCCCCATCTGCTGCGTTGCATTCGCTTGCATTCCACAAAAGCAGCCGCGCCGAGCGCGTCCTGCGGACGAAGCAGCGAAGGCACGGCTGGCGCAGCGCTCCGGTTTTCGCAAGCGGGCACCGTCCCACGCCGCGAAAATCGGCTAAGCGCAAGAGTTTCGGCGCTCATG
>DXBJ01000057.1 GCA_019116585.1 Candidatus Faecalibacterium gallistercoris
GGATGGTGTAGGTGCCGCCAAAGGAGGTATAGTTCATGGGGATGGTGAGCATATGGTGCAGGCCGAAGGGCAGCAGCAGACGCTCGAGGGTGCCGTAGATGAAGGGCGCCAGGATGGGCGAGGTCTCGCTGGAGTTGGCGATCCAGATGCCAAAGGCGTTGATGCCGCCCTGGATGACCGGCCAGACGATGGCCAGCACGATGGAGATGACCACCGACCAGACCATGACCACCAGCGGCACGAACCGCTTGCCGTTGAAGAAGGACAGCACGTCGGGCAGGCCGCGGTAGTTGTAATATTTATTGTAGACCGTGGCGCCCAAAAAGCCGGCGATGATGCCGATGAACACGCCCATGTTCAGCGCCGGGGCCCCCAGGATGGAGGTGAAGTAGTCGGCCACCTCGATCTCCTGGCCGAAGAGGGTGGTGGTCACCGCGCCCTCGGTGTTCAGCATATCCGCCGTGACCCCGAAGATGGAGCCGGTCAGCAGGTTGATGAGGACAAACGCGATGACCGCCGCAAAGGCGCCGCCGGCCCGCTCTTTGGCCCAGGAGCCGCCGATGGCCACCGCAAACAGCAGGTTCAGGTTATTGATGACGCCCCAGCCGATGTTGGCCACGATGGTGCCCACACGCACCAGCATGGCCACATCCGCGCCGAAGATCTGGATGATGTTGCCCAGGGAGATCATCAGGCCGGCGGCGGGCATCACCGCAATGACGACCATCAGGGCCTTGCCGAGCTTTTGCAGAAACTCGAAGTTCAGCCCTTTGTGCTTGCCCCCGGCGGAGGCAGCCGCAGCAGTTTTTTTCATGATTCCAACCTCTTTCCTTTCACGTTTGCACAGCGTTTGCGAAATTTTACGCAATCGCTTTCGTTGTTTGCATTGTAGCGCTGTCCGGCGCAAAATGCAAGCATTCTTTCGCATTCAGGTGTATTTTCTGCATCTTGTACAAAGGAAAGGTCTGAAATTTGTGGGTTTTTTCGGCCGCCGTTCGGGGCGCTGCGTCCCGGCGTGCGCAACGCGATTGCGCATATTTGCGGCAAACGCCCCGCCCCCTGCTTGACAACGCCCGCCCCCGCTTGCATAATAGAAGTATCACACGCTCTTATTTGTGAAAGGAGGCGCCGCAATGGCAACCATTTCCGATGTGGCCAGGCTGGCGGGGGTCTCCCCCTCCACCGTCTCTCGCACCTGCAGCGATCACCCGTCCATCAGCCGCCAGACCAAAGAGAAGGTCCGCCGGGCCATGGTGCAGCTGGGGTACGAGCCCAACTTCCAGGCCACCAGCCTGGCCACCCAGAACAGCCGCACCTTCGGCATCCTGTTGCCGCCTTTGGAGTACGAGGCCTACCAGAAAAACTTCTATCTCGAAGCCATCCGGGGCATCGGGCTGTTCTGCAACCAAAAGCAGTACACCAACACCATCCTCACCGGCCAGAGCGACGAGGAACTGCTGCAAAGCGTCCAGTCCATGGTCAAAAGCGGCCGGGTGGAGGGGTTCATCCTGCTCTACGCACGGGAGGACGACCCCATCCTTGCCTATCTGCAGGCCGAGGGGGTGCTGTACGTCCTGATCGGCCAGTCCAAAAAGGACCTGGAGGACACCATCTACGTCAACAACGACAACATCCAGGCCTGCCGGGAGCTGACCTCCATGCTGATCGAGATGGGCCACCGGCGGATCGCCTACATCTCGGACGAGTGGCAGCACAACTACGCCCAGGACCGCAAAAGCGGCTATCTGCTGGCCATGACCGAGCATCAGCTGCCCATCCGCCCTGAGTATATCCTGGAGAGCTCGGGCCTGCCCGAGGAGAACGACGGCAAGCTGACCGCCCTGTTCTCCCTGCCCCAGCGGCCCACCGCCATCGTGGCCAGCGACGATGTGCTGGCCATGGCCCTGGAGCGGGTGGTGCTCAGCCTGGGGCTGCGCATCCCCCAGGACCTGTCCATCGCCGCCTTCAACGACTCGCTGTTTTCCCGGCTGGCCTGCCCGCAGCTGACCAGCGTGAACATCAACGCCCAGCAGCTGGGCATCGAGGCCGCCAGCCAGATCATCAACCACATCGAAAACCCCGACCTGCTGGCCGCCAAGATCATCGTCCCCCACCGGATCATCCGCCGGGCCAGCTGCTGCCCCCCGCCCCCCGAGGAAACCTAGGGTGTATCTGAAAACTCCCCAACGCTGTTCTATTCTACCAAAAAGCCCCATCTGCTGCGTTGCATTCGCTTGCATTCCATGGAGGAGTGCGGCGCTCATGCGCCTTGCATCTGGCGCTTTTTGGCGAATATCCCAGCATGTTTGACTTCTCAGATACACCCTGAGCCGCCTCCTCATACCCCGGGCCGGCCCGAATATACTAAATTGAAACGTCCGCCCGGCGCAGTTTGATTTGACTTTTGGAAGCATACCATGTAATATGGTAAGTGTCATTACATTCAGGTCCGCCCCGCGGGCCGGAAAGAAAGTTGGTATCTGCATGATCTACGCATTGTTACTCTTCGCTGTTACCTACGTGCTGATGTTGGCCTTCAGCAAATACCGGCCCTACATCGCCATCGGCTCGGCGGCGGTCTTTATCGCCACCGGGATGCTGCCCTTCGACCAGATCCTGGGGGCCATCGACTTCAACGTCCTGCTGATGATCGCCGGCACCATGGGCCTGGTGCAGCTGTTCATCGACAGCAAAATGCCCGCCCTTCTGGCCGACCTTATCATGGAGAAGGTGCCCAACGTCCAGATGGCCGCGGTGGCCCTGGCCCTGTTTGCCGGCATCATCTCGGCCTTTGTGGACAACGTGGCCACCGTGCTGATGGTGGCCCCCATCGCCCTGGAGATCTGCAAAAAGCTCAAGACCAACCCCGTGCCCTTTATCATCGGCATCGCGGTGTCCTCCAACCTGCAGGGCGCGGCCACCCTGGTGGGCGACACCACCGCCATCATGCTGGGCTCGTATGCCAACATGAGCTTTTTGGACTTTTTCTTCTACCGCGGCCGTCCCAGCATCTTCTGGGCGGTGGAGCTGGGCGCCGTGGTGTCGGCGCTGATCCTGGCCTTCCTGTTCCGCAAGGAGAAGGGCTCCATCCCCAAGGGCGCGCCCCGCACCAAGGTCACCGACTTTGTCCCCACCGTGCTGCTGGTGGGCATGATCGCCCTGCTGATCTCGGCCTCCTTCATCCAGAACAAGCCCGACATCACCAACGGCCTGATCTGCGTCAGCCTGATGGTGATCGGCATGATCTATACTTACTGCAAGACCCATGACACCGCCGCGGTCACCGCCCCCCTGAAGGCCATCGACTTCGAGACCATCGGCCTGCTGTTCGGCCTGTTCCTGGTCATCGGGGGCATCACCCACATGGGCGTGGTGGACGCCGCCGCCGGCCTGCTGGCCCAGATGGGCGGGGGCAACGTCTTTGCCATTTACACCGCCATCGTCTGGGCGTCGGTGCTCTTCTCGGCCTTCATCGACAACATCCCCTACGTGGCCACCATGCTGCCGGTGGTCACCAGCCTGGCCGCGGGCCTGGGCATCGACCCCACCGTCCTCTACTTCGGGCTGCTGTCCGGCGCCACCCTGGGCGGCAACTGCACCCCCATCGGCGCTTCGGCCAACATCACCGGCATCGGCATCCTGCGCCGGGACGGCCACGAGGTCAAGACCAGCGACTTCTGCCGCATCGGCATCCCCTTCACCCTTTCGGCCGTCATCCCGGCTTACATCTACCTGTGGCTGATGTACGGCGTATAAAAACAGCTCCCAAAACGACAGACGGCGCGGACCTTATGGCCCGCGCCTTTTTTGCGTCCGCCTGCCGCGGCTGCCGCCGGACACGCAAAAAAAAGCGCCCTTCCAGCTTACGCTGAAAGGACGCCTTCTGGTGCGAGGGAAGGGATTTGAACCCTCAAGGTTACCCACACGCACCTCAAACGTGCGCGTCTGCCAGTTCCGCCACCCTCGCATAACATCACGCGGCGCCGGTCTTGGGGGCCGCGGGCGAACTGCTTGATTATAATAGCACAACCGGGCCCCAAAGTCAAGCCCGGAAATCACATTTGTGGGCTTTCATACAAAAACCCGGGCGGCATATCCTGTACTGTATCCCTTTGCAGACAGGAGGCATTCTATGCAGCGATCCTTCCCTACACTCCGGGCCGCGGCGCGCTGGCTGCTGCTGGCCGCCGTCAGCGCCGCCGCCGGCTTTGCCCTGGGGGTGACGGCCAGCCGGCCCGCCCCTCTCAGCCAGGCGGCCGTCATCCCTACCCCGCCCCCCGCCGGCCAGCCTGCGCCGGGCCGGGGCCCGGGCGGCTCCTCCCTCCCCGGCGCGGCCCCGCCCGCCTCTCAGGCCGAGCTGCCCCCGCTGGTCTGCCTGACCTTCGACGACGGCCCCAGCCGGACCACCCCCGCCGTCCTGGCGGCCCTGGAGGAGGCGGAGGTGCCCGCCACCTTTTTTGTGGTGGCCAACGAGAACAACGAGAGCTACCTGCCCCTGATCCGGCAGGCGGCGCAGGCGGGGTGCGAGATCGCTTTGCACTCGGCCTCCCACCGGTACAGCGACATCTACCGCAGCGCCGACGCCTTTTGGGAGGACATCGCCCTGCTGCGCCAGCGCATCGCCCCCTATGTGGACGACGGCGAGGTCCGCTGCCTGCGGTTCCCCGGGGGCAGCACCAACACCGTCAGCCGCAAATACGGCGGGGACGCCCTCATGGGCCAGCTGAAGGAGCAGGCGGAGGAACAGGGCTGGCGCTGGGTGGACTGGAACGTCTCGGCCGAGGACGCCGCCGGCAAAAAGCTGTCGGCGGAGGAGGTCTGCCGCAACGTCACCGGGGGCAGCGCCGGGCTGGAGCGGTGCATCGTCCTGATGCACGACTCGGCCACCACCGGCACCACCGCCGAGGCCCTGCCCTCCATCATCCGCTGGTACAAGGAGGAGGGCTACACCTTCTGCACCGTGTCCCAGCTGTACGACGCCCTGGAGTAACAGAAAACCGCCGTCCGGCCCTGCCTGACAGCGGTTTTTTTCATTACGCCAGCAGCGCCCACAGCCCCAGCAGGGCCGCCAGGAAAACCAGGTTGGACGCCGTGAACAGGAGGAAGTACCTGCCTTTGCCCTCCGGCTCTTCCCGGGCGATCTGCCGGTAGGAGATCAGGCTGGCCATGGAGGCGATCAGGGTGCCCAGGCCCCCCAGGTTGGTGCCCACGATCAGGGCCTGCACGTCCTGGGTGAAGCCGGACAGCAGCAGCGCTGCCGGCACATTGCTGGTCACCTGGCTGGCCAGCACCGACACCAGCACCTCCCGCCCGGCGATGACCTGCCCCAGCCAGGCCGAAAAGGCAGGCACCCGCCCCAGGTTGCCAATGAAGAGGAAGAAGGCCACAAAGGTCAGCAGCAGCGAGTAATCCACCCGGGCCAGGGTGGCGCGGTCGGCCAGGAGGGTGGCGGCCAGCACCGCGGCAAAGGCCGCCCCGTAGGGCACCGCCCGCATCACCGCCAGCAGGCAGACCACAAAGAGGGCTGCGTCCATCCAGACGATCCGCCGGTCGGCCCGCAGGCCCGGCCGCGGCGCCAGGAAGGGCCCTCCCGTCCCCTTGCGCACCGGGCTGCCGCCCCGGCACAGCCACACCGCCCAGGCGGCCAGCATCCCCAGCGACAGCAGGGTGTAGGGCAGCATCAGGGCCACGAACGCCCCCATGCCCATGCCGCTGCGGCCGTACAGGTACAGGTTCTGGGGGTTGCCGATGGGGGTCAGCATGCTGCCCAGGTTGGCCCCGATGGTCTGCATGCACACCACCGGCAGGATCAGCTTCTGCCGCGCCTCAGGGCCCAGGCTGTCCAGCACCACAAAGGCGAAGGGCACAAAGGTCAGCAGCGAGACGTCGTTGGTGATGAACATGCTGCCAAAAAAGCACAGCCCCACCAGTACCAACACCAGCTGCAGGGTGCCCCCGGTCAGGGCCAGCAGGGCCCGGCCCATCCGGTCGAACACACCCTGCTGCCGCAGCCCCGCCATCACCGTCATCAGGGAAAAGAGGATGGCCAGCGTGCGGTAGTCGATGTAGCCAAGGTATGCCCCATCCGGGGGCACAAAAAACGCGGAGACCACCGCCAGAACCGCCGCCACCGAGAGGACGGCCTCCTGTTTGACGAAACGTATCAACTTTGTCATGATTCCCACCCGTTGTTCCGGCCTGCCGGGGCGCGCCTGCCCCAGGACAGGCCAAAGGGAGCGGCGCCCTGCGGAGCCGCTCCCCTCTTGTGTTTACTGTTTTGCGGCGATAAAGGTGCTGAAGGCACGGTAGGCCATGTACAGGTCGTTCTTGCTGACCACCTCGAAGGGCGAGTGCATGGACAGCACCGGCACGCCGATGTCCACCACGGCGATGCCGCTGTGGGCCACCTCGGTGGCCACGGTGCCGCCGCCGCCCAGGTCGATGCGGCCCAGCTCGCCGATCTGCCAGGCCACGCCGGCGGCGTCCATCATCCGGGTCAGATAGCCCATCTGCTCGGCGGAGGCGTCGTTGGCGCCGCTCTTGCCGCGGCTGCCGGTGTACTTGAAGAAGGCCACGCCCCGGCCGGCGTAGGTGCCGTTCTGGGGCTCGAAGGCGCTGGACCAGGTGGGGTCGTAGGCGGCGGTGACGTCCGCCGACAGGCACAGGCTGGCCCGGAACGCCCGGATGTCGTCCGCGCCCTGCATCCGGCAGAGCTGGCGCAGCCAGTCAAAGGTGTAGGTGCTGCCCATGCCGGTGATGCCGTAGCTGCCGATCTCTTCCTTGTCCGCCAGGACGCAGATGGTGGTGAAGGCGGGGTCCTTGACCTCGATCTCGGCCATCAGGGCGGCGTAGGCGTCCACGCGGTCGTCCTGGCCGTAGCCGCCCACCATCGAGCGGTCAAAGCCGATGTCCCGGGCGGGGGTGGCGGGGACGATCTCCAGCTCGGCGCGGGTGAAGTCCTTCTCGGTGATGCCGTACTTCTCGTGCAGCAGGATCATGGTCTGGAGCTTGACCTTCTCCTTGATCTCCTCGTCCTCCACTGCGTCGGAGCCGATCAGGATGTTCAGCTCCTCGCCCCGGATGCCGTCCGAGAGCTCGCGCTTGTTCTGCTCGGCGCTCAGGTGGGGCAGCAGGTCGGTGATGCAGAAGGCGGGGTCGCCCACGTCCTCGCCCACCTGGACGGTGACGGTGGTGCCGTCGGCGCGGGTAAACACGCCGTGGATAGCCAGGGGCATGGTGGCCCACTGGTACTTGCGGATGCCGCCGTAGTAGTGGGTCTTGAGCAGGCTGAAGTGGGCCGCCTCATACAGGGGGTTGGGGCGGATGTCCAGCCGGGGCGCGTCGATGTGGGCGATGACCAGGTGGAAACCGTCCTCCATCGAGCGGGTGCCGATGGTGCCGCACAGCACCACCTTGCCCTGGTGGATCCAGTAGATCTTGTCGCCGGCAGCGTACTGCTTGCGGTCGTCGTACAGCTGGTAGCCGGCGGCCTTCAGGGCCTCCTCGGCGTAGGCGGCCACCTCCCGCTCGGTCTTGCAGCGGGTCAAAAAGTCCTTGTATCCCTCGCCGAACGCAGCGGCGGCCTGCCGGGTGGCGGCGTCCTTGTCGCTGGCGTAAGCGGGCTCATACAGCAGGGCCTTGGCCTTCTGCTGCGCTTCGGTCATTTCTTTCATGTTACCTTATCCCTTTCTGTTCCTGAGGCGCAGGGCCTCTTTTTCTTTTTATATACTGGGGCCGTAAAGCTCCGTATAGCGTTTGTAGCAGCGGAGGATCTTCTCCACGTAGTGGTTCATGCGGCTGTAGGGGAAGGAGGGCAGGGTCTTGCCGTCGCCGGTGTAGTCCTCGTGGTTCAGCAGGCTGTCCACCGTGCCCCAGCCGCTGTGATAGGCGGCCGCGGCGGTGGCCACGTCCCCGCCGTAGCGGTCCAGGCACAGCCGCAGGTAATACGCCCCGAACCGGACCGCGCAGGCCGGGTCGAACAGATCGTCGAAGGTCAGGGGCTCGTCGGGGGCGATCTTGGATTTGATCCACTCGAAGGTGTCCTCGGTCATCTGCATCAGGCCGCGGGCCCCCACGCTGGACACCGCCGCGGGGTCAAAGCTGCTTTCGGTGCGCACAAACGTATAGATCAGCAGCGGGTCCATCTCGTACTCCGCCGCGTAGCTTTCCACCACGCCGGCGTAGCGGCAGGGGTAGAGCTGTTCTTCGATCCGGCGCAGGGCGGTGGGCAGGCAGAGCAGCAGCGCCGCGGCCAGCACCAGAGAGAGGAGCTTGGTATGCAGTTTCAAACCGGCAGGCCACCTCCCCTTTCCGCTTCGGCCAGGAGCCGGGCCGCCAGCGCCTCGGCTTTCTGGTGCAGCTGCTCCCGCGTGCCGTCGTTGGCCAGCAGAAAGTCGGCCCGGGCGGCCAGGGCCGCCTCGGGCAGCTGGGCGTCCAGCCGGCGGCGGGCCATCTCGGGGCGGATGCCGTCCCGGGCCACGATCCGGGCCACGCTCACCTCGTAGGGGGCGGTGACCACGATCAGCCGGTCCCAGATGCCGTCGATGACGCTGCCCACCAGCACCGCCCCGTCGATGACGAACAGGGGGCTGCCCGCAGCCTGGGCCGCCTGCCGGGCGGCCTCGATACGGCGGACGATGGCCGGGTGGGTGATGGCGTCCAGGTCGGCCTTGCCCTCGGGGGTGGCAAAGGCCCGGTCGGCCAGCAGCCGCCGGTCCAAAACGCCCTCCCCGCTCAAAATATCGCCCCCAAAGCGGGCGGCCAGCTGCGCCAGCACCGGGCTGCCGGGCTGCAGCACCTGCCGGGAGATCTGGTCGGCGTCGGCCACCGGCACCCCCCGGGCGGCAAAGCAGGCGGTGACGGTGGATTTGCCGCAGCCGCTGCGGCCGGTGATGCCTACCGTGATCATAGCGCCACCACCCGGAACGCCGCAGCCCGGATCAGGCGGTTGTACACCGCCATCGAGACGCCGTCCTTCCGGGGGCAGCGGGCGTAGACCACCCGATCCCCCTGTTCGTCCAGGGCGCGCAGGCTGCGGAAGATATGCCGGGCCTGGTCGTCCCCGTCCCCCTCCCGGCCGTACTCCACACAGGGGAAGGGGGCCAGCTTTGCCCCCTCGCCGGCAAAGCACAGGCAGGCGGGGTCCTGGGCGGCGTGGGCCTCCACATAGGCTTTGAACTGTTCAAAGGTCCCCTCCAGGATGGTGATGTCCGCCCGGGGGGCGTAGTGCTTGTATTTCATGCCGGGGCTGCGGGCCACCTCGCCCTCGGCCAGCTTTTCCAGGATGGCGGGGGACAGCTCCACTTCCTCCCCCAGGGCCCGCTCCAGGTCCTCCAGGGTGATGTGCCCGGGGCGGAAGAGGGTGGGCTTTGCCCCCACCACCGACACCACAGTGGACTCCACCCCCACCGCGCAGGGACCGCCGTCCAGGATCAGGGGCAGGCGGCCCTGCATATCGGCCCAGACGTCCTGGGCGGTGGTGGGGCTGGGCCGACCCGACCGGTTGGCCGAGGGGGCCGCAAAGGCGCAGCCGCTGGCCTCGATGACCTGGCGCACCACCGGGTGGCTGGGCATCCGGATGCCCACCGTGTCCAGCCCGGCGCAGCACTCGTCCGCCACCTCGGGGCCGCGCGGCATGATGATGGTCAGCGGCCCGGGCCAGAAGGCCGCGGCCAGCAGCCGGGCCCGCTCGGGGAACTCGCTGACCAGGCCCGGCAGCATCCCGACGTCGTCGATGTGGACGATGAGGGGGTTATCCTGGGGGCGGCCCTTGGCCGCAAAGATCTTTTTCACCGCGCTGCCGTTGCGGGCGTCGGCGGCGATGCCGTACACCGTCTCGGTGGGCAGGGCGATGATCTCCCCCTGCCGCAGCAGGGCGGCAGCCCGGGCGACGCCCGCCTGGTCTGCCGGGCAGAGAAGGGTTTCGATGCTCATAATCGTTTACGCTTTCTGTTTCATTCTTGCAGTTGGCCCAGTTTTTCCGCCTGCTCGTGCAGGACCAGGGCGTCCAGCACCTGGTCCAGGCCGCCGTCCATGATCTTGTCAAGGTTGTGGACGGTCAGGCCGATGCGGTGGTCGGTGCAGCGGTCCTGGGGGAAATTGTAGGTGCGGATCTTCTCGCTGCGGTCGCCGGTGCCCACCTGGGCCTGGCGGCCGGCGTTGATGGCGTTTTGCTGTTCGGCCTTTTTTTGGGCCAGCAGGCGGCTGCGCAGGATCTCGAGCGCTTTGTCCTTGTTCTGGAACTGGCTGCGCTCGTTCTGGCACTCCACCACCATGCCGGTGGGCAGGTGGGTGATGCGGATGGCGCTGGATGTCTTATTGATATGCTGGCCCCCCGCCCCGGATGAACGGAAGGTGTCGATGCGCAGGTCCTTCATGTCCAGCTGCACCTCCACCTCGGCGGCCTGGGGCAGCACCGCCACCGTGGCGGTAGAGGTGTGGATGCGGCCCTGGGTCTCGGTGTCGGGCACGCGCTGCACCCGGTGGACCCCGCTCTCAAACTTCAGGCGGCTGTAGGCCCCCTGCCCGTTGACGGCAAACACGGCCTCCCGCACGCCGCCCAGCTCGGTCTCGCTCAGGCTCAGCAGCTCCATCTGCCAGCGGCGGGCCTGGGCGTACATGCTGTACATCCGCACCAGGCTGTGGGCAAAGAGGGCGGCCTCTTCGCCGCCCACCCCGCTGCGCACCTCCATGATGACGCTGCGGCCGTCGTATTCGTCCCGGGGCAGCAGCAGCAATTTGAGAGAATGTTCCAGCTCCGCCACGGATTTCGTTTTTTCGCAGATCTCCTGCTGTATCATTTGTTTGAAGTCCGGCTCCAGGGGCCCTTCCCCCGTGAGCAGGGCTTTTGCCTGCGCCAGGTGGTCCCGCTCGGTCTTTAAGGCCCGGTAGGCGGCCACGGCCGGCTCGGCCTCGTGGTATTCCTGCATCAGGCGGCGGAAGCGGGCCGGGTCGGCGGCGGTCTCGGGCTGGTTCAGCCGGTGGGCCAGCTCCTCAAAGCGGCGGCTGACCGCCTCCATCTGTTGTTCCAGGGACAAGGATCTATCTCCTTTCTGCAAGGGGGTGTGTGCGGCCGGTGCAGGACGGCGGGGCTATGGCTTGCCCTCCGGCCCGCCGGGCCGGATCACCTTTTTGATGTTCTTTTCGATCTTGACCCGGGGCAGCATGATCTCACGCCCGCAGCCGGTGCAGCGGATGCGGAAATCCATCCCCACCCGCAGCACTTCAAAGCTGGCCGCGCCGCAGGGGTGCTTTTTCCTGGTCTGGATGATGTCTCCGACAGCAATATCCATGGGCAAAGCTCCTTTCCGGGCGGCAGGGCCGCCCGCCCCCTGAAAGCGCCCGGGGCGTTTTCAGGCACACCCTAGTATAGTCGAAACCCCGGCAAATTTCAAGGAATAGAGCTAGCACACAAAAATTTTGCATATGTTGGTAGCGGGGCCGGCCCAAAAGGCCCCAGCCGCCATCCTGCAAACTGAACCGAAGAAAGAGGAATGAAAGATGATGCAAACATTTCGGACCGAAGGCAATTACCGCGACGCATCCCGTCTCAGCATCGCAGAGCTGCGCGCTGCCGCCGCCAGCGGCGAGATCCTGCAGGCCACCGCCCTGGCCTTCGACACCCGACGCCAGCTGCGGTTCGACCTGGGGGGCGTGCGGGGGGTGATGCCCTTTGCCGCCTGCGCCGAGGGCGCGGACACCGGCGCCGTGCGGGACATCGCCGTGCTGACCCGGGTTGGCCGGGCCACCTGCTTTGTGATCGAGAGCCTGGACGAGGACGCCGAGGGCCGGCCCCTGTGCCGCCTGTCCCGGGCCAGGGCCCAGCAGATGTGCCGGGAAGAGTACCTGGACGGCCTGGAGCCGGGGGACATCCTGCCCTGCGCGGTGACCCACATCGAGTCCTTCGGGGCCTTTTGCGACGTGGGGTGCGGCATCAGCGCCCTGCTGCCCATCGACTGCATGTCGGTCAGCCGCATTTCTTCCCCGGCCGACCGGGTCAGCGTGGGGCAGCAGATCCTCTGCGCCATCCGCAGCCGGGACAGCCAGGGCCGCTTTGTGCTGACCATCCGGGAGCTGCTGGGCACCTGGGCCGAAAACGCCGCCGCCTTCACCCCCGGCGAGACGGTGGTGGGCATCGTGCGCAGCGTGGAGGACTACGGCACCTTTGTGGAGATCGCCCCCAACCTGGCGGGCCTGGCCGAAAGCTGCCCCGACCTGCGCCCCGGCCAGGCCGTCAGCGTCTACATCAAGAGCATCCTGCCCGAGAAGATGAAGATCAAGCTGGTGATCGTCAACCGGGCCCTGGGCCAGAGCCACCGGTTCGACCTGCATTATTTCCTCACCGAGGGGCACATCGACCGGTGGGTCTACTCCACCCCCGAGAGCAAAAAGCAGATCGTGACCGAATTTGCCGCCCCGGCCTGCAATCGAGCTTGAAATCCGGCCCAAAACCTTTTATACTAAAGGGCAGAGGGGGAAGCGCCCCGGCCGCGCCGGCCTTTCCCGCAGCACAGACGCGGCGACCGATCCGGCGGGGCCCCCGCCGCCACAAAAGGATGTGAAGATACCATGGCTGAACGCGATGCTTTCACCGCCGGGGTCCGGCCCGGCGGGCTGACCAGCAGCACCGAGATCCGGCTGCTGCTGTGCTATCTGGTCCAGCACAGCGGGCCTGTGACCCAGCGCCAGCTGGAGACCGCCCTCACCGACGCCCAGCTGGTCAATTATTTCGAGATCGGCTCCTGCCTTGACGACATCCGCCGCCAGGGCCTGGTGGAGCGCACCGGGGACGAGTACGCCATCACCCCCAAGGGCCGCCGGGTGGCCCGGGAGCTGACCCACGACCTGCCCCTGTCGGTGCGGGAGCGGGCGGTGGCCGCCGTGGTCAAGGCCCAGCTGTGGACCCGCAAACAGGCCGAGTACAGCGCCGTCATCTCGGAGCGCGCCGACGGCCACTGCACCGTCCGCTGCATGATCAACCGGCTGGACGAGCGGCTGTTCTGCCTCGAGCTGGGGATGCCCGACCGCCTGACCGCCGAGCTGGTCAAAAAGCAGTTCATCCTCAAGGGCAACGAGATCTACCAGCTGCTCATCAACAAGCTGACCGAGGACGAGCTGTGACCGTTAGGGTGTATCTGAGAAGTCCAAAATGCTGAACAATTCGCCAAAAAGGTGCAGATGCAAGGCGCATGAGCGCTGCACTCCTTTGTGGAATGCAAGCGAATGCAACGCAGCAGATGCGCCTTTTTGGTAGAATTGGACAGCGTTGGGGAGTTTTCGGATACACCCTAGGCCCCGTATGTACGCGCATGGCGTACAGACGGGGCTTTTTTGGGGCGTCTGTTTGTTCAAAGATTGCTCACATTTGTGACATAGTTTTATCACACCATACAAACCTTCATCAGACAGTTGACAGCATTTCATCTCCGTGCTACTGTTAGTGCATCCAAAAGCCAGATGCAAAGCAGCAACGCGGCGTATCCTTTGTCGAAAGCCTCCGCCCCTGCGGCAGCGCCCTGCGCGCAGCGGCGGGGGCTTTTTGCACAGCGGCTGGCCGGCGGATGGGGCCCCAAGGGCCTTTTGCAACCCATTGCATACCAAGAGAGAGAAGGGGAACATCATGAACACACTTGTAATCGTCCTGATCGCGGCGGTGTGTCTGATCGCGGCCTACGCCCTGTACGGGCGCTGGCTTGCCCGGACCTGGGGCATCGACCCCACCGCCCAGACCCCTGCCGTCCGCCTGAGCGACGGCAAGGACTATGTGCCCACCGACGGCTGGACCGTGTTCAGCCACCAGTTCAGCTCCATTGCGGGGGCGGGGCCGGTCACCGGCGCCATCCAGGCGGCGGCGTTCGGCTGGCTGCCGGTGCTGCTGTGGATCCTGCTGGGGGGCATCTTTTTCGGCGCGGTGACCGACTTCGGCGCGCTGTACGCCAGCGTGAAAAACGACGGCAAATCCATGGGCCTGCTGATCGAAAAATACATCGGCAAGCTGGGGCGCAAGCTCTTCCTGCTGTTCTGCTGGCTGTTCACCCTGCTGGTGATCGCCGCCTTTGCGGACATGGTGGCCGGCACCTTCAACGCCTTTGACGCCAGCGGCGCCATGGTGGAGGCCGCCCGCTCCAACGGCGCGGCAGGCAGCATCTCGCTGCTGTTCATCGTGTTTGCCATGCTGTTTGGCCTGGTGCAGAAAAAGTTCCGCTTCACCGGCTGGAAAGAGGCCGTCCTGGGCCTTGCCTGCACGGTGGCGGCCCTGGCCCTGGGCATGATGGCCCCCCTGATCGCCGGGCAGGACGCCTGGATCTACATCACCTTTGTGTACATCTTCTTTGCAGCGGTGCTGCCCATGTGGCTGCTCAAGCAGCCCCGGGACTACATGACCACCTTCATGTTCATCGGGATGATCGCCGGGGCCGTGGTGGGCCTGCTGGTGGCCCACCCCGCCATGAACCTGCCGGTGTTCACCGGCTTCCACAACGACAGCCTGGGCGATTTGTTCCCCATCCTGTTCGTCACGGTGGCCTGCGGCGCGGTGTCGGGCTTCCACAGCCTGGTGTCCTCGGGCACCTCCTCCAAGACGGTGTCCAATGAAAAGGATATGCTGAAGGTGGGCTACGGCGCCATGGTGCTGGAAAGCCTGCTGGCCACCCTGGCCCTGTGCGTGGCGGGCGCTTCGGCCGCCGCCGACGGCACCGCCGCCGCGGGCACGCCCTTCCAGATCTTCAGCCGCGGCGTGGCGGGCTTTTTGGAGATGTTCGGGGTGCCGGTGTACGTGGCCCAGTGCTTTATGACCATGTGCGTGTCGGCCCTGGCCCTGACCAGCCTGGACGCGGTGGCCCGCATCGGCCGCATGAGCTTCCAGGAGCTGTTCAGCGTGGACGACATGGCCCACGCCGAGGGCTGGCGCAAGCTGCTGTGCAACACCTATTTTGCCACCATCATCACCCTGGCGGGCGGCTTTGTGCTGACGCAGGTGGGCTACTCCAACATCTGGCCCCTGTTCGGCTCGGCCAACCAGCTGCTGAGCGCCCTGGTGCTGGTCACCCTGTGCGTTTTCCTCAAGGTGACCGGGCGCAGCAACAAGATGCTGTTCCCGCCGCTGGTCATCATGCTGTGCGTCACCTTCACCGCCCTGGTGCAGCGGCTGATCGCCCTGATCCGGGCTTTCCAGGCGGGCAGCGCCACCTTTATGCTGGAAGGGCTGCAGCTCATCATCGCGGTGCTGCTGATCGCCCTGGGCCTGACCATCGTGGTCAACAGCCTGCGCAGCTACTTCAAGGCCCGGCACAACAGCGAGGTGGAATGATCCCCGCCCCCGCGGCATACTGACCCACACAAACGAAGCTCCCGCTGTCCCTAGAAAGGCACAGCGGGGGCTTTTTCGTTTGCAAAACGCAACGCGGGTTACAATAGGATGCAGATCAGGCCGGTGCAGCCCTCGTTGATGACCCGCTCCAGGGTCTCCTGCATCCGGGTGCGGGCCTCCTGGGGCATATGCAGCAGCTTGGCCTGCAGCCCCTCGTTGACCAGCTGGTGCAGGCTCTTGCCAAACAGGTTGGACTGCCACAGCCGGGCGGGGTCGTCGGCAAAATCGGCCAGCAGGCTCTGGACCAGCTCCTCGCTTTGGCGCTCGGAGCCCACGATGGGGCTCAGCTCGGTGCGGATCACCGCCCGCATCATATGGATGGAGGGGGCGCTGGCCTCCAGCCGGACGCCGTAGCGGCCCCCCTGCCGGACGATCTGGGGCTGTTCCAGGTGCATCTGGTCCACCGACGGCATGACGATGCCGTAGCCGGTGGCCTCCACCTGCTCCAGGGCGCCCTGCAGCCGCTCGTATTCCCTCTTGGCCCGGGCCAGCTCGATGATGCAGGGCATCAGCCCGGCCTCGTCCCCGATCTCCAGGCCGGTCTGCTCGCTCAGCACCTGGTAGAACACTTCGGGTTTCAGCTCCACCGTCACCCGGACGCTGCCCTCGGCCAGGTCCATGCCGGTGACCGGCGAGCGGGCCACCGCCTCGCAGTCCAAGGCCTGGGCCCCGGCGGCCTGCAAGTCCTTCATGCGGGTGATGCGGGCGGCAAAGTCCAGCGCCGCCTGGTAGACGCTGCTCTGCAGCCAGTGGCCGCTGTCCAGCATGGTGACCCAGCGGGGCATGGCAAAATCCAGCTCCCGGACGGGGAACTCGTACAGCACGCTTTCCAGGATGGCCTCCAGGGCGGCGGCGTCCAGGTCCACGCAGCTGACCGGCAGCACCGCCCGGCCGTACTGCTGCTGCATCCAGGCAGCCAGCCGGGCAGTCTCGGGGGAGCCGGGGCTGGTGGTGTTCAGCAAAATGACATAGGGCTTGCCCAGGGCCTCCAGCTCGGCGATGACCCGGGCCTCCGCCTGCTGGTAGCCCGCCCGGGGGATGTCGCTGATGGAGCCGTCGGTGGTCACCACCACCCCGATGGTGGAGTGGTCCCGGATCACCTTGCGGGTGCCGGTCTCGGCGGCCTTGTCAAAGGGCACTTCGTGGTCGAACCAGGGGCTTTTGACCATGCGGGGCTTGTCGTTTTCCTCGTGGCCCATGGCCCCCTCCACCATATAGCCCACGCAGTCGATCAGGCGCACCCGGCACTCGCCGCCCCCCTCCAGCTGCAGGGGGACGGCTGTTTCGGGGATGAACTTGGGCTCGGTGGTCATGATGGTGCGGCCGGCGGCGGGCTGGGGCAGCTCATCCTGGGCGCGGGCGCGGGCGGCGCCGTCCTCCCAGGCGGGCAGCACCAGCTGCTGCATGAACCGCTGGATGAACGTGCTTTTGCCGCTGCGCACCGGCCCCACCACCCCGATGTAGATGTCGCCGCCGGTGCGCCGGCCGATCTCGCGGTAGAGTACAGGATTTTCCACAGTCAATGCTCCTCCTCTCAGTTGCCGGGGGCCCCGGGCACCAGCAGGCGGCAGGCCTGGGCCAGGGTCTGGGCGTCGGGGTCCAGGCCGTTGGCCGCCAGCATCTGCCCCGGCGCGACGTGGAACCGCCGGGCAATGTCGAACAGCGCCTCGCCCGGCTGGGCGTAGTAGACCCGCAGGGAGATGTCCGGGTCGGCGGGGGCCAGGGGCTGGCCCGTCTCCACGGCGCTGACGCAGGGCAGGCTGTGCCGCCCCAGCACGGCCCCCTGGGCCCGGACCCGGACGCCCACCTCCAGCACGCCCCCGGCGCAGCTGGCCTGGACGCTGACGGCAGACAGCCAGCACTCGGGGTACAGCTGCCCTTCGGGGCAGCCCTCCAGGGGGATGGCCAGGTCGGCGGCCTTGTCGTAGCTGTCGATCTCGTCCAGGCTGTTTTGCCCAAAGGCCGTCACCAGCACCCGTGCCGTGAGGACGGGGCCCTGGTCCCGGGTCTCGATGCTCACCGGCCCAAAGGAGGCAAAGCAGGCCAGCAGGCGGGTGTCCTGGTCGGGCAGGGGCCCCGAACAATTCACCTCCACGGTCTGGTCCAGGGTGCAGGCCAGGGTCTCGGCGGTAAGGGGGGCGGTCTCGCACTGGACCTCGCACTGGGTGGAAAAGGCGTCCGCTACGCAGCGCAGCTCGTAGGGGCGCCAGGCCCGCAGATGCAGCATGGCGGTGGCGGACAGCTGGGCAGGGGCCCCGTTTTCGCCCTCGGCCAGGGCAAAGCCCACCGGCTCGGCCACGCACAGGCACTGGCAGTCCTCGGTCAGGCCCTCCACATCCAGGATCTGCTCAAAGGGGATGGCCGCCTCCTGGCTCTGCAGGGCGGCGCTGTCCCGGCTTTTCCAGGCGCAGAGGGCCTGGATCTGCCCTTTGACCACCGCCTTGCCCGCCAGCAGCTTGACCTCGGTGACGGCGGCGCTGCCGCTGATGTCCAGCACGGCGGCGGGCGGCTGGGCAAAGGCCACCGTCCCGTCGGCGGCAAACAGCTTATCCAGCACGGCGGCCCGCCGCACCCCCCGCAGCACGGCCAGCCGCTGCTGGATGCCGCAGCCGGTCAGGGCGGTGATGGCCTCGGCGGCGGCCTGGGTGGACACCGACGCCGCCAGGCTGTAGGCCCCCCGCACCTCGATCCGCCGCGGGGTGACGGCCCGGCAGTTGATGTACTCGGTCTGCCCTTCCACCAGGGCGCTCCATGCGGCAAAGGGGAAGTCCGGCAGCTCCAGCACCTTGTGAAAAGGCAGCTTCTGCTCGGTCTGGCACAGGCCCGCGCCCTCCTCCCCCTGATAGTAGACGGTGCAGCGGATGTAGCCCTCCAGGGTCAGGCGGCCGGGCTGCAGCTGTTTTTGCAGCACCACCGGCCGTGCAAAGCACTTGACCACCTTGAACACCTGGGGCAGATAATCCGAGATCAGGATCTCGGTCTCGACGGGTATCTCCGCCTGGACGGCGCAGCACCCGCCGCCCCCGCAGAGGACATCGCGGAATACCTTCAGTTCCATGTATACGGCGCTCCTTTCCGGTCCCTCATCGTGGCATAGTTCACTGTATGCACCGGAACGGACAAAAAGACCCGTCCCGCGGGCTTTTACGGCCTGCGGAGCGGGTCTCTTTGTCGTGGTTTCAGTTGTTCCGGATGCCGAACACCAGCCGCAGCAGGCCGGCCAGGCACCGGGGGCTTTTCAGGACGACGATCTTCATACGCGGCACCGCCTTTCTGTTTTGCTCCATTATAAGCAAAACGGGGCCGGAATGTGACAGCGCCCTGCGGGATGCCGCCCCGTTACGGCTGCGGAGCGTCCGCCCGGGTCTCGATCACCGCAAGGGCCCCCCTGCCCACCGACAGGGTGATGGCCTGCGAGCCGGGGGCGTACTCGTTGCTGACCCCCAGGGGGTACCCCGCGGTCAGGACGGCGTCGGTCAGCTCGTAAAAGGCGCCCCGGATGCACACCCCCTCGGCGCGGCCCTCCAGGGGGAACACCGACAGATAGAAGTAGTCCTCCCGGGGGTAGGTGCGGGTCTGGCCGGGCAGCAGGAAGGTCACGCGGCTGCGCTCGTCCTGCAGGACGGCGCGCACCCCCTGCTGCTCCAGCCCCAGGCCGGTGCACAGGTTGGCCAGAGTGTGCTCCAGCCGGGGGCCCCCCAGACAGCCCAGCAGCAGCGCTTCGGTGCAGCCCCGCTGCACCGCCAGCCGGGCGGCGTACTGGGTGTCGGTGTCGTCCTTGACATGGGGCAGCACCACCAGGGCCTCCCCCGGGCGGGTCCGGGGCCGGGGGGCCGAGTCGAAGTCCCCCACCACGGCGTCGGGCTGCCGGCCCAGCGCCTTGCAGTTGCAGTAGCCCGCGTCGCAGGCGATCAGGTAGTCCTCCGCCCGCAGCAGGCCGGCCAGCGCCGGGCTGACCGGGCAGGCCGAAACGATGACGCAGCGCGCCATATCCCTACTCCTCCTTTGTCATTCCGCCCCCGGCCGCCGGGGCTGCTGCCAGTCCTTGACGTCCTTGACCTCGTCGTACATGGCGCAGTAGCTGTCGTAGCGGGTGGGCGACAGCTCCCCCGCCGCCAGGGCCGCCCGGATGGCGCAGCCCTTTTCGCTGCGGTGGGAGCAGCCGGTGAACTGGCACTTGCCCAGATAGGGCCCAAACTCGGGGAAGGCGTGCTCCAGATTCTCTTTGGGGATGAAGCCTGCCCGCCCCGCCTCCAGGCTGGCGAAGCCGGGAGTGTCGGCGATGCGGCCCCCAAATGCCTCGAAGATGGTCACCTCCCGGGTGGTGTGGCGGCCCCGGCCCAGCTTGCGGCTGATGGCGGCGGTCTCGCGGCCGGCGTCGGGCAGCAGGGCGTTCAGCAGCGTGGACTTGCCCACCCCCGAGTTGCCGCAGAAAGCGCACAGCCGCCCGGTGATCCAGGCCTTGACCTGGTCCAGCCCCTGGCCGGTGGCGTAGTCGATGCAGATCAGGGGCAGGGTGGATTTTGCATAGGCCTGCTCCAAAAAGTCGGTCGCGGCCAGGTCCCCTTTGGTGCACAGGATCACCGGCTGGACCCCTTTGTCCACCGCGATGGCGGACAATTTGTCCAGCACCAGGGTGCTGGGGGTGGGCTGGGTGGTGCTGGCCACCAGGAACAGCACGTCCAGGTTGGCCACCGGCGGCCGGACGAACAGGTTTTTGCGGGGGGCGATCTCCGCGATCACCGCCGCGCCGTTCTCGGTGGCAAGGGCGACTTCATCCCCGGCCACCGGGCTGCGCTTCTGCTTGCGGAAGATGCCGCGGGCCCTGCACTCCACCACCCCCGAGGGGGTCTTGACGTAGTAAAACCCGCCGATGCCTTTCATGATATATCCGTCCATGGTCCGCCCCCGTCAAAACCAGTCCCAGGGCCAGATCAGGCCGGGGTCGGTGGAGCTGGCGCCCCCGCCGGACGAGGAGGACGAGGACGAAGAGGACGACGAGGACGAGCCGCCGCCCCACAGGTCGCTCCACCAGTCGCCGCCGCCCTCCGGGGTGCTGGGCGCCTCGGGCACTTCGGGCGCGGGCTCGGGCCCGGCCGACACGGTGACGTTGATCCGGGTGTTGAACTTGACGGTGGACCCTGCCGCGGTCTCCTGGGCGATGACGGTGCCCACCGGCTGGTCGCTGTAGGCCTGGGTCTGGCTGCCCAGGGTCAGGCGGTTCTGCACCAGCAGGGTGCGGGCGTCGTCCACCGTCAGGCCCACCACCGAGGGCACGGTGGTGGTGGTGGCCACCTGCTGGCGGCTGACGTAGACCACCACGGTGCTGCCGGCGGCCACGGAGGTGCCGGCGGCCGGGTCGGTGCGGATCACCGCGCCCACCGCCACCGAGGGCTCCACGTTCTGGACCACCAGCACCGACAGCCCGCTGTCCCGCAGCAGCTGCTCGGCGTCGGCCTGGACGTAGTTGGTCACGTCGGGGATGGCCACATACTGGGTGCCCAGGCTGACGGTCAGGGTGACGGTCTGGCCCTCCCGGATGTTGCGGCCCCCTGTGGGGGACTGCTTGTAGATATAGCCTTCGCCGTAGGTGCTGCTGTATTCTTCCACCCACTCCACGTTGATCTGGCCGGCGCTGATCTGGGCGCTGGCCTCGGCCTCGGCCCGTGTCATGCCCACAAAGTCCTCCAGGACGATGTCGGCCTTCTGGTCGGTGAACATATTGTTGGCGTTGCGCAGGATCATAAAGCACAGGCAGGCGCAGGCCACCGCGAACGCCACCGTGATGCCCAGCAGCACCGGGATGAACACCGAGCGCTTTTTCTTCCGCTTTTTGGGCGGGCGGGCGGGGGTGTCTTTTTTCTGGTTCATTGTCTGTTTCACCACCTTTGCAGGTGCTTCCTCCGTGATATACTTGTAGGCAAAGACCACGTCCGGGTCCTGCACATAGCGGCGCAGGGCCTCCAGCATCTCGCTGGCGCTGGCGTAGCGGTTGGCGGGCAGCTTTGCCATGGCCTTCTCGGTGATCTCGACCAGGGCGCGGGGGGTGTCGGGCGCGATCTGGGCCAGGGGCAGAGGGGTGTCGGTGATCTGTTTCAGGGCCACCTTGACCGCGTCGTCCCCGTCGAAGGGCAGGCGCCCCGACAGCATCTCGTACATCATCACCCCCACCGAGTAGATGTCGCTCTGGGGGCCGGTCACCTCGCCCCGGGCCTGCTCGGGGCTGATATAGTGGACGCTGCCCATGGCCTTGCCGGCCAGCAGCTGGTTTTCGGCCCGGGAGATGCGGGCGATGCCAAAGTCCATCATCCGCAGCTGGCCGCTTGCCAGCAGCATGATGTTCTGGGGCTTGACGTCCCGGTGCACCACCCCGTTGCGGTGGGCGTGGTCCAGCGCCTGGAGGATCTGGGAGATGAAGTGCACCGTCTCCCGGCTGGTCAGCCGGCCGCCCCGCTCGTTGAGGTACTGGCGCAGGGTCATGCCGTTGACGTATTCCATCACGATATACTGCAGCCGGTCGGTGACCGACACGTCGTACACCTTGACGATGTTGGGGTGGTGCAGCAGGGAGATGGCCTTGGACTCGTTTTTGAAGCGGTTGACCAGGTCGGGGTCGTGCATATACTCGGCCCGCAGCACCTTGACCGCCACCACCGTGCCGGCGGGCACGGGGCCGTTCTGGCCCACCATCACCGCCTTGTAGACGTTGGCCATGCCGCCCGCGCCGATCAGCTCCCGCACCTCGTACAGGCCGTCCAGCTTTTTGCCGATGAGATTATCCATGGCGCGCCTCCTCCGGCTCGGCGCCCAGCAGCAGGGCGGTGATGTTGTCGGGGCCGCCCGCCGCGTTGGCCGCCTCGATCAGGTGGTCGGGCAGGTCGTAGAAGGGGGCCCGGGCCAGGATCTTTTCGATCCGCTCCAGGGGCAGCGCGTTGGTCAGCCCGTCCGAGCACAGCAGCAGCATATCCCCTTTCACCACCACCACCGAGGTGCAGTCGGGCCCCAGGCGGTAGTCCACCCCCAGCGCCCGGGTGATGATGTTTTTCTGGGGGTGGTGTTCGGCCTCTTCGGGGGTGATGGTGCCGCAGTCCACCAGCTCCTGCACATAGGAGTGGTCGTGGGTCAGCTGGTGCAGCCGCCCCCCGTGGTAGAGGTAGGCGCGGGAGTCGCCGGCGTGGCAGATATAGGCCCGGCCGTCCCGCACCAGGGCGCAGACCACCGTGGTGCCCATGCCGGCCAGGGCCTCGTCCCGGGCCGATTTTTGAAAGATATAGTGGTTGGCGTTTTCCAGCGCCTGGGTCAGGAACTGCTCCTCCCCGCCGGGGGCGCAGCGGCCGTACTGCTCCTGAAAGCAGCGCTCGATGACGTCGCAGGCCCCGCGGGACGCCTCCCGGCCTCCCCGCGCGCCGCCCATGCCGTCGCACACCAGCCCCCAGGCCGCGCCGCCGGGCAGCTCCCCGGCGCGGAAATCGTCCTGATTTTCCCGCCGGACCCGGCCCACATCGGTTTTCCCTGCAAGTTTCATACGTATCTCCTTTTCGATCGCATCTTGCGGCCCGCGGCCGCATGTCAGGGAGGCTTTCCCTGTTCCCCTCTGTTCCAAAGTGCCCGGCCTGCCGGGCGGCGCTCAGGTGGTTTTGGCCGCGTCCATTTCTTCCCGGCGCAGCTGGCCGCAGGCGGCGCTGATCTCGCTGCCCAGGCGGCGGCGGATGGTGGCGTTGACCCCCAGGGCCGTCAGCTTTGCCTGGAAGCGGCGGACGTTCTCGGCGTCGGTGGCCGAATAGGGGCTGCCGTCCACCGGGTTGATGGGGATCAGGTTGACATGGGCCCCCATCCCGCGGATCAGATGGGCCAGCTCCCGGGCGCAGGCGTCCGAGTCGTTGACCCCCCGCACCATCGAGTATTCAAAGCTGACCCGCCGGCCGGTGACGTCCTGGTAGCGGCGCACCGCCTCCATCAGCCGGGCCACGGGGTAGGCGTCGTTCACCGGCATCATCTGGCTGCGGATGGCGTCGTTGGGGGCGTGGAGGGAGATGGACAGGGTCAGCTGGAGCTTGTGCTCCGCCAGCCGGTCGATCTGGGGCACGATGCCGCAGGTGGACAGGCTGATGTTGCGCATCCCGATGTTGACCCCCTCGGGGGACGAGATCAGGGAGAGGAACTTCATCACCTGGTCAAAGTTGTCCAGCGGCTCGCCGATGCCCATGAGGACGATGTGGGAGATGCGCTCCCCGATGTCCTTCTGGGCGGTGTAGACCTCGGCGCAGATCTCCCCCGCCTCCAGGTTGCGCACCCGGCCCGCCTGGGTGGAGGCGCAAAAGCGGCAGCCCATCCGGCAGCCCACCTGGGTGGAGACGCAGACGGTGGGCCCGTAGTGGTAGCGCATGACCACCGTCTCGATGCAGTTGCCGTCGGCCATCCGCAGCAGGTACTTGACGGTGCCGTCCTTTGCCTCCTGCCGGCGCTCGATGGTGGGCGCGGCGATGTAGAACTCCTGCTCCAGCTTTGCCAGCAGGGCCTTGGGCTGGTCGGTCATGGCGGCAAAGCGGTCCGCCAGTTTCTGGTGGACCCAGTGGAAGATCTGCTTTGCCCGGAAGGCCGGCTGGCCCATCGCCTGCATTTCGGCGGCCAGCTCCTCCAGCGTCAGGGAAGAGATGCAGCGTTTTTGTTCCATGTTGTAACTCCTCGGCGGCGTCATCCGTCCCGCCGCATCACGCAGATAAAAAATCCGTCCATCCCCGTCCGCCCCGGCACCGACAGCATGCCGTAAGGCCCCGTCTCCATGCCGGCGGGCAGGGCGGCCCCGGGCTGTTCCACCCGGAAGCCGGGCTGCCTGGCCAGGAAAGCCCGGACCTGCTCCTGGTTCTCTTCGGGGTGGATGGTGCAGGTGGAATAGACCAGCCGGCCCCCCGGCTTCAGATACCGGGCGGCGCAGTCCAGGATGGCGCTCTGGGTGGCCAGCAGCTCCCGGCGGCGGCCGTCGTCCAGGGTCTTGTAGCGGATGTCCGGCTTTTTGTTCAGGATGCCCAGGCCGCTGCAGGGCACGTCGGCCAGCACCCGGTCGGCCGCAGGCAGGGCGGGGTCGTACACCGCCGCGTCGTTGCAGCGCGTCTCGATGCAGCCCAGGCCCATCCGGGCGGCGGCGGCCCGGATCAGGCCCACCCGCTTTTCGGTCACGTCGCAGCTGACCAGCCGGCCCCGGTCCCCCATCTCCTGGGCGATGGTCAGGGTCTTGCCCCCCGGGGCGGCGCACAGGTCCAGCACGGTGTCCCCCGGCTTTGCCCCCAGGCAGAGGGCCGCCAGCTGGCTGGCCTGGCCCTCCACGTGGTACAGCCCCCGGCGGAAGGCTTCGGTCCCCGCGGGGCTGCCCGCAAAGCCGGCCAGCAGGCTGCCCGGCACAAGGCCGGGCGCCGCCGCTGCCCCTTCGGCCGCCAGGGCGGCGGTCAGGCTTTCAGGGTCCGTTTTCAGGGGGTTGACCCGCAGGGCGGTGCGCCCCCCGTCGGCGGGGGCGGTCAGGATGTCCAGGGCCTCCCGGGGGTAGTATTGGCGCAGAAACGCCGCCACATCCCGCCCGGCGCACCCCAGCACCATCAGGCGCTGGGTCTCGTCCGCAAAGGCGGCGGTGTCCAGGTCGAAGCTGCAGCTCTTGCGCAGCACCGCGTTGACCAGCCCCGCCGCGCTGGCCTTGCCATAGGCGCGGGTCAGCTTGACCGCCTCGTTGACGGCGGCGGAGGGGGGCACCTGCATGAAGCGGGCCTGGGCCAGCCCGCTGCGCAGGATGGCGCGGACGGGCGGGTCCAGCTTTTCGACCCCTTTGGGGAGGAAGCGCCCCAGGATATAGTCCAGGGCGGCCTGTTTTTCCACCGTAGTGTAAAACACCGCCCCCGCAAAGGCGCGGTCCCGCCCGGTCAGGCCGCTGCGGTCCAGCTCGGCGTCCAGAACCAGGTTGGCGTAGCCCCCCTGCTCCTGGTGCAGCAGGGCCGCCACGGCGGCCGCCCGGGGCCCCGCGGGCCTCAAAGGGCGTCCCCCACTTGGAGCCGCAGCCCGGCGGCAAAGGCGCTGCCCTCCATGGGCCGGGAGCCCTCGGGCACCACCCGCAGCAGCTGCACGGCGCCCTCGCCGCAGGCCACGGTCAGGGGTTTCAGCGCCAGCACCTGGCCCGGCGCGCCCGACTGGGCGGCCACGCGGCACTCCAGCACTTTGACCTTGCGCCCCCCGCCGGTGACGAACCAGGCCGCCGGCCAGGGGTTCATCCCGCGCACCCAGTTGTGGATGTGGGCGGCGCTCTCCTCCCAGCGGAACTGGGCCAGCTCCTTGGTCAGCATGGGGGCCAGGGTGGCGGCGGCGTGGTCCTGGGGGGTGGGGGTCAGGGTCCCGGCGGCGATCCGGGGCAGGGTCTCGCACAGCACCCGCGCCCCCACCGCCGTCACCCGGTCGAACAGCTCGCCGCTGGTCTCCTCGGGGCCGATGGCCACTTTCTCGCACACCAGCACGTCGCCGGTGTCCAGCCCGGCGTCCATCTGCTGGATGGACACCCCCGTCTCCGCGTCCCCGTTCAGGACGGCCCACTGCACCGGCGCGCTGCCCCGGTATTTGGGCAGCAGGGAGACGTGGAGGTTGATGCAGCCGAACTTCGGGATGTCCAGCACCGCCTGGGGCAGGATGCAGCCGTAGGCCACCACCACGATCAGATCGGGGGCCAGGGCCTGCAGGTTGGCGTTCTCGCCGCCGTCCCGCAGGGTGCGGGGCTGAAAGACGGGGGCGCCGTGGGCCAGCGCCACCTGCTTGACCGGGGGCGGGGTCAGCACCTGTTTGCGCCCCACCGGCTTGTCGCGCCGGGTGTAGACGGCGCAGATGTCGTGCCCGGCGGCGTACAGCGCCTCCAGGCAGGACGCCGCGATGTCCGGCGTGCCCATAAATACGATCCGCATTCAGTGCTGCTCCTTTGCTTTGCGGGCCTCTTCCCGGCCCTCCTCGGTGTCCTCGTAGAAATATTCGCTGGACTGCATGATGGTGATGCCGTCCAGGTGGTCGTTCTCGTGCTGGATGCAGCGGCCCAGCAGGCCGTCGGCCTCCAGCTCGAACCACTCGCCGTTGCGGTCCTGGGCCCGCACCCGGACCGCCACCGGCCGGGTCACCGCGCCGTTGTGCCCCGGGAAGGACAGGCAGCCCTCGTAGTGGGTCTCCTCCTCCTCCGACACCTCCAGGATCTCGGGGTTGACAAAGTCGATGAACTTATACTCGTACCCTTCGGGGATCTCCTCGGGGGCGTCGGTGGTGTCCCACACCACGAACAGCCGGCGCAGCATCCCCACCTGGGGGCCGGCCAGGCCGACGCCGTCGGCCCGGATCATGGTCTCGTGCATATCGTCCAGCAGGGTGGCCAGACGGTCGTCAAACCTGGTCACAGGGCGGCAGACCTTGTTCAGGATGGGGTCGCCTTCCTTGACAATGTTGCGGATAGCCATAGTCGTTTGTCTCCTTTACCAGTCGTACATAGGGCCCGGCAGGGCGGCCGGGCCTGCTTCAGATGTCGCCGTCCGCGTGCATATCCACGGCCACGCTGGCCTTGGCGGGCAGTTTTTCCTGCTCGTACAGGCCCAGCACCTGCCCCAGCAGGGCGCGGAAGCGTTTGTCGTTGCGGCACTTGACGGTGAGCTTATAGCGATAGATCTCGTTGATCTTCAGGATGCTGCCGGGGGTGGGCCCCAGCACCCGCAGGGGGATGTCGGGCTGCCGGGCGGCCTGCTGTGCCAGCAGGGCGGCAAAGCGGGCGGCGGCGGCGGCGGTCTCCTCCTCCTTTTTGCCCGCAAAGCTGACGATGCACAGGCTGCAAAAGGGCGGGTACAGCCCCAGCTTGCGGTACTCGATCTCCTGGGCGAAAAAGGCGTCGTAGTCCTGGGCGGCCGCCAGGCGCAGGACGGGGTTGTCGGGGTCGGTGGTCTGGATGATGGCCCGCCCCGGCGCCGAGGCCCGGCCGCTGCGGCCCACCACCTGGGTCACCAGGCTGAACACCGTCTCATACGCCCGGAACCCCTGGGCAAACAGAAGCGAGTCGATGCCCAGCACCCCCACCAGGGTCACGTCCTCAAAATCGAGGCCCTTGGCCACCATCTGGGTGCCCACCATGATGTCGTATTCGTGGCGGGCAAAGCCGGCCAGCAGCTTTTCGTGGGCGTCCTTGGCGGCGGTGGTGTCCTGGTCCATGCGCAGGATGCGGGCCTCCGGGAAGAGGGCGGCCAGCTCTTCTTCCGCCTTTTGGGTGCCGAAGCCCCGGTACTGCAGCTTGCCGCCGCAGGCGGGGCAGACCTCGGGCCGGGGGGCGATCTGGGCGCCGCAGTAATGGCACAGCAGCCGCCCGCCCCCGTCCTTGTGGTAGACCATGGGGACGCTGCACCGGGGGCACTTGAGCACCTCCCGGCAGTCCCCGCACTGGGCCATGGTCTGGTAGCCCCGGCGGTTGAGCAGCAGGATGGCCTGCCGGCCCTCGGCCAGGTTGGCCCGCAGGGCGTCCTCCAGGGCCAGGCTGATCTCCCGGGGGTTGCCGGCGGCCAGCTCGGCCCGCATATCCACCATCTGGACGGCGGGCAGCGGCTGGCCGGCGTACCGCTGGGTCAGCCGCACCAGCTGGCACCGCCCGGCCTGCGCCTCATAAAAGGTCTCGGTGCTGGGGGTGGCGCTGGCCAGCAGCAGCAGGGCCCCGTTTTTGGCGGCCCGCCAGCGGGCCACCTCCTGGGCCGCGTAGCGGGGCGACGACTCGGAGCGGTAGGTGTGCTCCTGCTCTTCGTCGATGACGATCAGGCCCAGCCCCTCCAGGGGGGCAAAGACGGCGCTGCGGGTGCCCACCACGATGTCCGCCCCGCCGTCCTGGATCATCTGCCATTGCAGCAGCCGCTCGGTGTGGTTGAGGGCGGAGTGCTGCACCGCCACCCGCCGGCCGAACCGTTCTTTCAGCCGGCGGATCATCTGGGGGGTCAGGCTGATCTCGGGCACCAGCACCAGGGCTTTTTTGCCCAGGGCCAGGCACCGCTCGATCAGCTTGAGGAACACCAGGGTCTTGCCGCTGCCGGTGACGCCGTACAGCAGGGCGGCGTGGGGCCGGCCTGCCTCCAAATGGGGGGCCAGGGCGTCGAAGGCGGCCTGCTGCTCGGCGGTCAGCTCCAGGCGCTCGGTCCTGGGGGGGATGTGGGCGTAGAGGTCGATGGATTTGTTCACCCGCTCGGCCGCCAGCACCCCCTTGGCGCAGAGGTTTTCTGCCACGGCCCGGCTGACCCCGTGGGCCTCCAGGTCGGCCTGGGTGCGGGGCCCCCCCGACAGCAGGGCCACCGCCGCCATCTGCTTGGCGGTGGGCCGGGGCTTGGCGGGCAGCGGGGCGGCCAGGCGGTAGAGGGTCTCGGTGTGGCGGGTCAGCTGCTTTTGCAGCACCGGGGTCACCCCGTCGGCGGCCAGGGCGGGCTTGTACTGGGCCCCGTAGGGGATCACCGCCCGCACCGCCTCGTACCAGGTGCAGAAGGTCCGCTCCTTGAGCAGGCGGACCAGCTCCAGCAGCTCGCCGGTCAGGCAGGCCGAGGCGGGGGCCACGTCGAAGAGGGCCTTCAGCCGGGCGCTTTCCGGCTCGGCGTCGCAGGCCAGCACCACCCCCATCCGGGGGCGGCTGCTGCGCCCGAAGGGCACCAGCACCATGCTGCCCAGCCGCACCTGGTCCTGCTGGTCGGGCATGACCGCATAGGTATACAGTTTGTCGAAGTGGAAGGCCGCATGGCTGACCGCGACACCCACCGTTTTTGGCATTCAGGTTACTCCTTTACAGTCGTTCCAGGGGGGACCAATTTCTGCGCGCAGCCGCGCGACAGAAATTCTTTCCCCCTGGTATCCCCCTTTTGGACAAAATTTGTCGCCGAACCGCGCACTCGCCTGCGGCTCGCACACTCTCGACGCCAAATTTCCCTGTCGGTGTCCCATCCGTCCGCACATGTCGGCCGGATGGGACTTTTCGCAAAATGTTACGTTCTGTCCACTTTATGGGCCATCAGCCGGTACAGCTCGCCGGCCGCCTGCTCGAGGGTGTGGTTGACGATCCAGGCGTCGAACTCGCCGGCGTGGCCCAGCTCTTCCCGGGCGATGTCCAGCCGGCGGCGGATGGCCTCCTCGCTGTCGGTGCCGCGGCCCCGCAGCCGCTGCTCCAGCACCTCGAAGGTGGGCGGCAGCAAAAAGACGATGGTGGCGCCGGGGTACAGCCGCTTGATGTTGGCCGCCCCGTGCACGTCGATGTTCAGCAGGGTGAGCTTGCCGGCGGCCATCCGGCGCTCCACCTCGGCCCGCAGGGTGCCGTACAAATAGCCGTTGTAGCGGTTGCTCTCCAGGATCTGCCCCTGGGCGGCCAGCTGCCGGAACGCTTCCTCGGTGCGGTAATAGTAGTTGACCCCTTCGGCCTCCCCTGCCCGGGGGGGCCGGGTGGTGGCCGAGATGGTCTTTTCGATCTCGGGGTGGGCCTGCCGCAGGCAGGTCATCACGCTGTCCTTGCCGACGCCCGAGGGCCCCGACACCACAAACAGATAGCTTTCGCCTTTCATTTCAACGTTCCTCCTCTGGCGCTTTGGGTTCCGGCTGGGCAGGGCTGCCGGCGCGGCCGGCCACCGTCTCGGGCTGCAGCGCCGACAGGATCACATGGTCCGAGTCCATGATGAGCACCGCCCGGGTGCTGCGCCCGTAAGACGCATCGACCAGGCGGCCCTGCTCCCGGGCCTCCTTGATGATCCGCTTGATGGGGGCCGAGTCGGGGCTGATGACCGCCACCAGCCGCTCGGCGCTGACCATATTGCCAAAACCGATGTTGATAAGTTTCATGGTGTTCACTCCAGATTCTGGATCTGCTCGCGGATCTTTTCGATCTCAGCCTTCATGTCCACGACGATCCGTGTGATGTCCAGGTCCTGGCACTTGGAGCCGATGGTATTGGCCTCCCGGTTGAGCTCCTGGGTCAAAAAGTCCAGCTTGCGGCCCACCGGCTGGCCGCTGCCCAGGATCGCCCGGTACTGGGCGATGTGGCTGCGCAGCCGGACGGTCTCCTCGTCCACGGCGGTCTTGTCGCCAAAGATGGCGGCCTCGGTCAGGACCCGGGCGTCGTCGATGGAGCGGTCCTCCAGGATCACCTTCAGCCGCTCGTACAGGCGCTGGGTGTATTTTTCCACCCGGCCGGCGGTCAGCTCCTCGACCCGGCCCACCATAGCCTCGACCGCATCCAGCCGGCCGGTGATGTCGGCCAGCATCTTTTCGCCCTCGACGCCCCGCATCTCCACAAAGGTCTCCACAGCCTGGGCGGCCACCGCCGACACGTCCGCCCACAGCCGCTCCTCGTCCACTTCGGCCTGGCGGGCCACCAGCACGTCGGGGAAGCGGGCCAGCAGGCCCGCCGTCACGTCGTTTTTCACCCCCAGGGTCTCGGACATATCCCGCAGGGCCTGCTGGTAGCTGCGGGCCAGGTCCATGTCCACCGCCACCGCCGTCTCGGAGGCGTCCAGGTCCTGCAGGGTGAGGCTGACCTCCACCTTGCCCCGGGCGATGCGGCTGCCCAGCAGGGCCTTGAGCCTGCTGTCCAGAAAAGCGCAGCTGCGGGGGATGCGGGAGGTATACTCGAAGTAGCGCGCGTTGACGCTGCGCAGCTCCACCGTGATCTCCCGGCCGCCCAGTACCGCACTGGCCCGGCCATACCCAGTCATGCTATAGATCATATGATTTCTCTCTTCCCTTTTTCATTCTTGGCAGAACGTTTTAGCACCTATATATCCGTGCGGGGTCTAGTGCCCCATCTTACGATACATATGGTACCATTTTACTATTCCAGGGCCCTTTTTGCAAGGGAGGCGGGCAAAAAAGCGCGGTTTCACACTCTCTTCACCAAAACTCACCAAAACAAAAACCGGGCAGGTCTGTCCTGCCCGGCACAAAGGGTCAAAAAAGTCCCGGCCGGACGACATGCGCGTACGGTCGGGACACCGACAGGGAAATTTGCCGCCGGGAGTGTGCGAGGCCGCAAGGCCGAGTGCGCGGTTCGGCGGCAAATTTTGTCCCCAGGGGGATATTAGGGGGAAGGAATTTCTGCCGCGCGACTGCGCGCAGAAATGGGTTCCCCCTAAAGCGTGCCGCAAAAGCGGCACGCCGGACCGGGCAGGTCTGTCCTGCCCGGCGGGGTCAGTATTCCTTTGCGACGTTCTCGACGCCGTATTCCTTTTCAAAGCGCGCCAGGTCCCGGTCGTCCCGGATCAGCATGACCTCCTCAAAGCGGCCGGTGGCCGTCTCTTTGAAGCCCGCGGCCATCTCGCCGGTGCAGATGCTGCACCGGATCACCGGCTTCCAGCGGGCGGGGTCGTAGGCCTTTTTCTCCCGCGGCTTCTTTTTGGCAAACAGCATGGCAGCGCGCCTCCTTGCCCGGCTCAGACCGGGTGGGACTTGTTCACGTAATCGGCGTGGTCGGCGTCGACGCCCTGCATTTTGGCGTTGCGCTTTTCAAAGAATTTGGGGGCCACCTGGGGGAACATGGCGTAGGTCAGGGCGTCCTCCTCCTGGACGGACCACTTGGCGGCCTCGGCCTTCAGCTTGTCCATCTCCGGCTCCAGGGTGTCGGCAAAGCGGCAGGTGATGGGCTGCTCGTCGCCCAGGATCTGCTTGCTGAACGCGGGCTTGATGGGGGCGGGGGTCTTGCCGTAATCGCCGTGGATCAGGCCCTTGAACTCCTTGGTGACCATCTTGTACCGCTCGCCCAGGATGACGTTGAACACCGCCTGGGTGCCCACGATCTGGCTGGTGGGGGTGACCAGGGGGGGATAGCCGGCGTCCTCGCGCACGCGGGGGATCTCGGCCAGCACTTCGTCCAGCTTGTCCTCCTTGCCGGCGTCCTTCAGCTGCTTGAGCATGTTGGAGAACATGCCGCCCGGCACCTGGTAGATCAGGGTGTTGGCGTCCACGCCCAGGCTCTTGGGGCTGATCTGGCCGCTGGCGATATACTTTTCGCGCAGCTTGGCGAAATAGGCGCGGACGACGTTCAGCTGGTTCAGGTCCAGGCCGGTGTCGTAGTCGGTGCCCCGCAGCGCCGCCACCAGGCTCTCGGTGGGCATATGGCTGGTGCCCAGGGCCAGGGGGCTCATGGCGGTGTCCACGATGTCGGCGCCCGCCTCGATGCCCTTGAGGATGGACATGGAGGCCAGGCCCGCGGTGTAGTGGCTGTGGATGTCCACCGGGATCTTGACGGCGGCCTTCAGCTCCTTGACCAGCTCGTAGCAGGTGTAGGGGGTCAGCAGGCCGGCCATGTCCTTGATGCAGATGGAGTCGGCCCCCATCTCCTCCAGGGTCTTGGCGTAGGCCGCAAAGGCCTCGTTGGTGTGGACCGGGCTGAGGGTGTAGCTGATGCAGCCCTGGACATGGGCGCCCTCCTTGTTGGCGGCCTTGATGGCGGTCTGGAGGTTGCGGGGGTCGTTCAGGGCGTCAAAGATGCGGATGACGTCGATGCCGTTGGCCACCGACTTCTGGACGAAATACTCCACCGCGTCGTCGGCGTAGGGGCGGTAGCCCAGCATGTTCTGGCCGCGGAACAGCATCTGCAGCTTCTGGTGGGGCAGCTCCTTGCGCAGGATGCGCAGGCGCTCCCAGGGGTCCTCGTCCAGGAAACGGATGCAGCTGTCGAAGGTGGCGCCGCCCCAGCACTCCACCGAGAAATAGTTGATCTTGTCCATTTCGGGCAGGATGGGACGCATCTCATCCATGGTCATCCGGGTGGCCAGCAGGGACTGGTGGGCGTCGCGCAGGACCACCTCGGTGACCTTGATGGGCTTTTTGGCCATAGTGTTCTTCCTCCCTTTAGTTCAGGGTGACCAGGGTGTCGCCCGAGTTGACGACGTCGCCCTTGTTCACGTCGATGGTGGCCACGGTGCCGTCCTGGGGGGCGACGATCTCGTTCTCCATCTTCATGGCCTCCAGGACCACCAGGGCGTCGCCGGCCTTGACGGAAGCGCCGGGCTTGACCTTGACGTCCAGGATGTTGCCGGGCATGGGCGCCTTGACCGCCACGGCGCCGGCGGGGCCGGCGGGGGCCTTGGGCGCAGCCGGGGCAGCGGGGGCGGCAGGGGCCTCAGGCTTGGGCGCGGCAGCCGGGGCCGGGGCGGCGGGAGCGGCGGCCACAGGGGCGGCGCCGGCCGCGGTCTCCTCCACGCTGACGCTGTAGGCGACGCCATTGACGGTAATGGTATAGTACTTCATGGATAAAACCCTCCTGAAAAATCGGCTTGTACGGAGCTATTTCAAAATCCGTCCGGGGAAACGGCATCCGCGTCCCACAGGACGCACCCGGAAAAAGGACCGGCGGGCGGTGCGGGCCGCCGGGCAAGGGATCAGGGGTCAGCCCTGCGCGGTCACAGCGCCATATTGCCGTGCTTTTTGGGCAGGCGGGCGGCGCGCTTGGTGCGCAGCATATCCAGGGCGGCCACCACGGCGGCGCGGACGCCGGCCGGGTCGCAGGCCGTATCCGCCGCGCCGGCTGCCACAGCGGCGTCTGCGCTGCACACATCTTTGGCGTAGGCGGCGGCCCGGGCGTTGGTGGCCGCGACGATGTTGTCGGAGGCGTCGATCGCCTCCTTGTCCAGGACCGAGACGGCGGCGGCGGGCTCCAGCGGGGCCACCACGCAGCCGCGGACGGCGATCTTCCAGTCGGCGGCGGCCAGGGCGGTGTAGACGGGGCCCACGGCCTTGCCTGCCAGCAGGCAGACCCGGGCGGTGGTGGCGTCGGCGTAGGTGCCGGCCAGGCGGGCCGCCTCCCGGATGCCGCCGGCGATGTCGTCGGTGGCACTGGGCACAAAGCCCTCGGTGGCGGCGATGGTCACCACCGGCAGGCCGAAGGCGTCGCACAGGCGGACGAAGCGGGACGCCTTGACGGCGCAGTTGTGGCAGAGCTTTTCGCCGGTGGCCACCACGCCCACCGCCTCGCCGGCCACGGTGGCCAGGGCGGTGTAGACGTTTTTGCCAAAGCCGGCGTACAGCTCCACGGCGCTGCCGGCGTCGACCACGGCGGCGGCCGCCTTGGCGGGGGCCTGCCCGGCCTTGAAGGGGGCGGCGGGGGCCTCGAAATCAAAGCAGGAGGGCCCGCTCAGGTTGTTGGCAGGCAGCAGGCCCGCCACATGGGCGGCGGCCTCGGCCGCTTCGGCAGCCGAAGCAGCCACGATGGCGGCCACGCCGGCCTTGGCGGCGGCGGCGGCCGTGCCGGCCCCCTCGACCTTATCGCCCCGGGCAGCCGAGGTGAAGGGCGGGGTGAAGAACAGCTCGGCCCCCTGGGCCATGATGCAGACGTCGGCGTTGGCCGCGGCCAGCGCGCTGGTGCCGCCGCAGACGCCCAGGACCACGGCCACCTGCGGGATCACGCCCGACACCCTGGCCACCGCGGCGTTCAGCCGGGCGCTGGCGGTGAGGGCGTCCAGGCCCTCGGCCAGTTTGGCGCCCACCGAGTTGTAGAAGGTGACCACCGGGCAGCCGGTCTCAGCGGCCAGGGCCAGCAGGCGGACCACCTTGTCCACGTCCCTGGCGCCCAGCGCCTCGCCGTTCTGCCAGACGGTATAGACCTGCTGGCCGCCTGCGCAGCCAAAGGCGGCGCTCACCGCGCCCTGGTCAAACAGAGCGGTGGAAACGCCGTCGTCGTAAAATCGGGCCAGAATCTCTTTTTGGTTGATCTTTGAAGCCATGATCGGACCTCCCTGTGCTTCCCTCATGGCGGCGGGGCCGCCATTGCATTCATAATTGCTCTTATTATACTATTTTGTGAGGTTCTTCTCAAGTACTTTTGTATCCATTTTGTCGAAAGGCGCCCGGCTCAGCCCTGGCGCCGGGGGTTTTTGGTCCGGGGGCCGGCGGCCGCTCCCCTGGCCCGCGCCCGGACCTTCACCGGCCCGGCCGGCGCTTTGGGCCCGGCGGCCCGGGCGGCTGCGGCGGCGCTGCGGGTCTGGGCGCGGCCCTTGGCGGCTGCGGCCCGCAGGCCGGACAGCTCCTGCCGGGTCAGCTCCCGGTACTTGCCGGGCTGCAGCATCCCCAGCTTGACCACGCCCTCGGCGTTGCGCTTGAGGCGCACCACCTGCAGGCCCACCGCCTCGCACATCCGGCGGATCTCCCGGTTCTTGCCCTCTTTGAGGGTGATCTCCATGACGGTGCGGCCGGGCTCGTCCACCACCACGTTGACGGTGCAGGGCAGGGTCCGGGTGCCGTCGTCCAGCACCACCCCCGAACTCAGCTGCAGCACCTGCTCTTCGGTGGCGTGGGGCTGTACGGTGACCCGGTACAGCTTGCTGATGCCCCCCGAGGGGTGCATCATGGCGTTGGCAAAGGCGCCGTCGTTGGTCATCAGCAGCAGGCCCTCGCTGTCCTTGTCCAGGCGGCCCACCGGGTACAGCCGGGCCGGGATGTCCGCCACCAGGTCCATGACGGTGCGGCGGCCCAGCTCGTCGCTGACGGTGGTCACATAGCCCCGGGGCTTGTACAGGGCCAGGTAGTACATCTTCTGCTCCTTGTCGATGTAGATCCGCTCGCCGTCCACGTGCAGCACGTCGCGGTCGGGGTCCATCTTGTCCCCCACGGCGGCCACATGGCCGTTGACCTTGACCCGCCCCTCGGCGATGATCTGCTCGGCGGCGCGGCGGGAGCACAGCCCCTGCTCGCTCATGATCTTCTGTATGCGTTCCAATGCCATGATCGTTTCTCCTTCTGTGTGCGCCTCCCGGCGCTCGGGCGTGCCGCACGGCACGCTTTGGGGGGAAAGGCCGGGCGCCTGTGCCCGGGGCCCCTCCCCCCTGTGGTTCTTGTCTGTGTCGGGCCGCCCCGGCCGGGGGGCTTATGCCTGCTCCGGGCCGGACGCGCCGTCCTGCGGCTGGGGCCCGGCGGCCTTTTTGTCGGGGATCAGGGCCATCAGCCGGTCCACCAGCTCGGGCAGCATGGTCAGCGCCCGGTCGATGCTGTTGGACGGGTCGGACAGCTGGATGGTGCGGACCAGCCCGTCCTTGATGACCAGGAACGCCACCGGGCGGATGCTGACGCCGGCCCCCGACCCGCCGCCGAACAGGTCCTTCTGGGCGCTGTTCTTGCTGTCGAAGTCGGACCCGCCGGTGCCGACGCCCACCGAGATGCGGGACACCGGGATGATGGTGGTGCCGTCCTCGGTCTTGATGGGCTTGCCGATGATGGTGTTGGCGTCGGCCATCTGGCGCACCTTGTCCATCGTCACGTTCATCAGCCCCTGAATCGTATGCTCAGCCATAACGTTTGGCCTCCTTACAAACTATCTTCTGTGCGTATGCGCTGCTACAAGCAGTATACCATATCTTACAGGAAAACGTCCAGTACCTTTTCCCGGTAGAAGCGGATCAGGACCTGCACCGCCGCGATCAGGACGAACAGCGCCCGCGCCGACACCCGGAAGGACACCCGCGCCGCCGGCGCCGGCGCGTCGGGGTCCAGCCAGGGCGTCAGCCGCAGCTCCTCAAAGTCCAGGTACAAAAAGTGGCTCAGCGCCCCCAGGGTGGGGTACAGCCAGGCGTTGGCCTTGCCGTAGGCCCGGGCGGCCTCGTCCGGCTCCGGCCCGGTCACCGGCCAGAACAGCCGGATGCGGGTGATCCGCAAAGCCCCGAACGCCGCCCGGGTCAGCCGCCCCGCCCCCTGCAGCAGGGTGCGGAGGACATGCAGGGTCAGCCGGGCTTTCTGCCGGGGCGGGCGGGCAGGGCGGGGCTTGCGGGCGGCGGCCCGCTTCTGCCGGCGGGCGGCCCGCCTCGCCTTCAGCCTGGCCAGCAGGCGGCGGAGGGGGCCCGGCTGTTTTGGCGGGGCGGAGGGGGCGCCGGGGGGCGGGGCGGGTTTGGGGTATTCCCACACCGGCAGGGTGATGCCGCAGGCCCCCGCCCGGACCCGCAGCCGGCCGGGCGCGTCGGGGTCGCCCGCCTCCCCTTCCCACGCGACGTCGGCGCAGAAGGGGATCAGCAGGGCTGCCAGGGCCAAAAGCAGCGCCGCCCCCAGCACCGCCAGCAGCGCCAGCCCCAGCCGGGCCAGCACCCATACCGCCCCGCTCAGGACGGCCGTCAGCAGGTTCATGGCGTGACCTCCTTTTCTTCCTCATCATCCCGGCCGTGGACCGGGGGCAGGCCGTCCAGGCTGGACAGCCCGAACACCCGCAAAAAATGGTCCGTGGTCCGGAAGCTGACCGGGCGGCCGGGCAGGTCCAGCCGGCCCGCCTCCTCGATCAGGCCCTTTTCCAGCAGGCTGGACACGCTGGAGGAGGAGTCCACCCCCCGCACCTGCTCGATGAACGCCCGGGACACCGGCTGGTTGTAGGCGATGACGGTGAGCGTCTCCAGCGCCGCCTGGGACAGGGGCGCCGCCCGCCGGGTGTCCAGGGTGCGGCGGACGTAGGCGCCGTATTCGTTTTTGGTGGCCAGCTGCCAGTGGTCCCCCAGGCGCAGCAGGGCCAGGCCGCTGTCCGGCTGCATATAGCGGGCCTGCAGGGCGTCCAGGCCCTGCAGCACCAGGCTCTCGGGCCAGTCCAGGGCGGCGGCCAGCCGGCCGGCCCCCACGGGGTCCCCGTGGGCGAACAGCACGGCCTCCAGCACCGCCATCATCTCAGCTTGTTCCATTTTGTTCTTCCTCTCCGGGCGTCCGGGGCCCGCCGGCCCCCGCCCTGTCTCCTCCGCCCTGCGCCGCCGGGGGCAGACGGCCCCGGCGGATGCTCAGCCCGCCGTCCGGGGCGATGGCCACCCGGCCGGACCGGACCAGCTCCAGCACCGCCAGAAAGGTGGCCACCGTGGCCGAGAGCTCCTGCTCCGGGCTGAACAGCTGGGCCAGCCGGTCCACCTTGCCGGTGGCCAGCCCCCGCAGCACATGGACCACCCGGCTTTCCACCGAGACGAAGGGGGCCGCCACCAGCGGCTGGAACGCCTCCTGCCGCAGCGGCTGGGGCCGGGCCCGGCCGGCCATGGCCTGCCAGCAGTCCGCCAGGGCCTGGGCGGCGTGGCGCAGGGGGTAAAGGCTGCCCCCTGCCAGCCGGGCGGGGGGCCGGGTGTACACCTCCACCCCCCGGGCCCGGCTGCGCAGCTGCCCGGCCAGGCGGCGGCAGCGGTCGTATTCGATCAGGCGGCCGGTCAGCTCCTGCTTGAGCTGCTCGGCCTCCGGGCTGCGGGGCAGCAGCAGGCGGCTTTTCATCTCCACCAGCTGGGCCGCCATGGCCACAAAGCTGCTGGCGGCGTCCGGCTCCTGCTGCTGCGCGCGGGACACCACGCGGGTGTACTGGTCGATCAGCTCCAGGATGGGGATGTCGTGCAGGTCCATCTTGTGGGCCTGCACCAGGGCCAGCAGCAGCTCCAGCGGGCCGTCGAAGTCCTTCAGGTGGAAGGTCAGCTCCCCCATGCCGTCACACCACCGTGCCGCTGCGGATGATGTCCCAGACGACGACCCGGCTTGCGATCGCGTCCACCCAGCCGGTGCCGTCGTACAGCAGGCCCCAGACCACGTTGGTGGCCGCGTTGATGGGGCCGTTCAGGGCGCCGTACCACACCACCGCCAGCAGCACCACCAGGATGGCTTTTTCGTAGCGCATGACGCCGAAGTACAGCCGCGGCGGCAGGAACACCAGCAGCACCCGGCTGCCGTCCAGCGGGGGCACCGGGATCAGGTTGAACACCGCCAGGCCCACGTTCATCACCACCATGTACTGCAAAAAGTAGGTGGCAAACCAGCTGATCTCGTTGGCCGGGGCCCAGTAGTAGACCATCTTCCACACCGCCATGGACAGGTAGGCCAGGATGAGGTTGGCCGCCGGGCCGGCCAGGGCGGTGACGGCCATGCCCGCCTTGGGGTTTTTGAAGCGGCGGACGTCGGTGGGGACGGGCTTGGCCCAGCCCACCCCCGCCACCACCATGCAGATGGTGCCCAAAAGGTCAAAGTGCCGCAGCGGGTTGAGGGACAGCCGGCCGTGGTTGCGGGCGGTGGGGTCCCCCATCAGCCAGCTGGCCAGGGCGTGGCCCGCCTCGTGGCAGGGGATGGCCAGCAGCGTCACCAGCAGCCGCGTCAGGTAATAGATGCCCATTGAGGTCATAAAACTTCTCCATTTTTATCATAGACTTCCCTGCAGGGTGGTATGCAGGATGCTTTTATGATACTATGTTTTGCCCCGCGAGACAAGGCCCCGCCGCCCAACTTGCAAAAAAACAGCGGTAATTTTCGAAAATGGGCTTGCTTTTTGCCGCCGCGTCTGGTAAAATAATAGGGCTGATTACACTGTATTGTTTTGGATTCCCTTTTTTGATCCCACTTCAACAGGAGGTGCAAGTACCCATGGCTAAGTGTGAATGCTGCGGCAAGGGCGTAACCTTTGGTATCAAGGTCTCCCACTCTCATCGCCGCTCCAACCGTACCTGGAAGCCCAACGTCCGCCGCGTCAAGGCTGTCGTCGACGGCTCTCCCAAGTATGTTTACGTCTGCTCTCGTTGCCTGCGCGCTGGCAAGGTCACCCGCGCTGTCTGAGACTGTGGTGTATGCTGCCGGTCACGTTTGGCGTGGCCGGCTTTTTTGTTCTGGCGGAAAGAGGTGTTGTTTATGACGCTGCCCGGCGATCCCGTCATGCTGCTGAGCGTTGTCAACCTGAAACTGCGGGATCATTACCCCACCCTGGATGCCCTGTGCGAGGACCTGGACGCCGACAAGGCCGCCCTGTGCGCCAGGCTGGCGTCCATCGGCTACCAATACGACCCCCTGCAAAATCAGTTCAAAGCCTGCTGAAAGGCTTTTTCGGGCGCAAAGCCTGATCCTATTATGCGAAGGAGGCAACTGCATCATGATGGAAGGCACTTATTATAAGGAATGGAGCACGGCCCTGGGCCGGGACATGGAGTTCAAGGTCTACGGCACGGGGGGCGTGCCGGTGCTGGCGTTCCCCTGCCAGGGCGGCCGCTTTTACGACTGGGAGAACAACGGCATGCCCGACGCGGCGGCCTGGCTGATCCAGAACGGCCGCATCCAGCTGTTCTGCGCCGACAGCATCGACCAGGACAGCTTCTTGGCCGAGGGGCTGAGCCTCCGGCGCCGGGCCGAAATGCAGGAGAAGTATTTCTGCTACGTCACCGGCGAGCTGGCGCCCCGCATCCTGGCCCTGAACGCCGCCGCGGCCCCCCAGGCTGCGGACAAGCCCGCCAGGGCCGCCAAGCCCGGGCCCGTCCTGTGGGCCGTGGGGGCCGACCTGGGGGCCTACCAGGCGATCAACTGCCGCCTGCGCCGCCCCGAGCTGTTCTGCGGGGCCATCGGCCTGTCCGGCCGGTACGACGTGTCCGGCTGGCTGGGCGGCCCCGAGGACGACCTGGCCCTGCGCAACGATCCCCTTGCCGCCCTGGCCGCGGGCCTGCTGGACAGCGCCGCCGTCGCCGCCCTGGCCAAGGGGCAGTTCCTCCTGTGCGCCGGCCAGGGCCAGGACTTTGCCGAGCCCGCCGCCCTTGCCTCCACCCAGGCGCTGGACGCCGCCCTCAAGGCAGCCGGCATCCCCGCCGACACCGAAGTCTGGGGCCAGGACGTCACCCACGAGTGGCGCTGGTGGGCCCGCGCCTTCGATGTGTTCACCAACCGTCTGTTCAGCTGAGGAGGTACCTGCCATGCCCGCATTCATCACCGGAGCCCGGGGCCATGATTTTGGCCGCCACACCCCCCTCGACCTGCTGTCCGCCATCGGGCAGGCCGGCTTTGCCTGCACCCAGCTGGCCTACACCAAAGCGGTGGAAGGGGTCCAGAGCTACGCCGACGTGACCCCCCCGCTGGTGGAGGCCACCCGGGAGGCCGCCGCCCGCACCGGCGTGCAGATCGCCGTCTACGGCACCTACGTGGAGCTGAGCTTTGTGGACGAGGCCAGGCGCAAGGCCGAGGCGGCCAAGGTGCTGGGCCAGATCGGCAACGCCAGGCTGCTGGCCGCCGGGTGCATGGGCAGCGAGACCACCCCCATGGCCAAGCAGCCCGGCGCCAGCCGCAAGGACGCCCTGGAATCGCTGCTGCGCAGCCTGGGCGAGATCATGCCCGCCTGCGAGGAGGCGGGGGTGCTGTTTGGCATCGAGTGCGTCTACCACCACGCCATGAACACCCCCGAGGCTACCAAAATGGTGCTGGACACCATCGCCAGCCCCAACCTGCGGGTGATCTGCGACCTGGCCAACTACATCGGGGCCGAGAACGCCTCCCTGGACGCCCAGCGCCGCATCTGGGACAAGGTGGGCAGCTGGTACGGCGACAAGATCTGCGCCGTCCACTTCAAGGGCCAGGCTTTCCGCCCCGACGGCAGCCACTACTCCACCAGCCTGGAGGACTCCGCCATCGACTACGCCGGGGGCTTTGCCATGCTGCGGCAGCTGCCCCAGACCCGCCTGCCCGTCCTGCGGGAGGAGGCCGTGCCCGCCCGCGCCGCCTCCGACATCGCCTTCATGGAGCAGTTTTATCAAGCCTGATCTTTATTTCCTGTGGGAGGTCCGCCAAGGGCCTCCCCTTTTCTTTCACGCTTTTTTCACACGGATAGGGGGTATCGGTATCTTTTCCCTCTTGTTTTAGGGGGCAAACCGTGCTATAATACAGGCACAGGTACCCCCTATGGGTGTGCCGGGTGGGCTGCACGCCGCCGGCGCGCCACGGGCGGCCTCCTTTGGTGCGCATGAATACGAAAGAGAGGTCCATACTATGGAAAACGAAACCAAACTTCCCGATACCGCCCTGCAGCAGCCCGACGAGGCCGCCGCAGGCTACCCCGCCACCACCGGCCACGGCACCCCCCGCACCCGCCACCGCAGCCCCGAAGAATACCAGGATCTCATCAACCGGCTCAACCGGGTGGAGGGCCAGGTCCGGGGCATCCGGGGCATGGTGGAGCGGGACGCCTACTGCCCGGACATCCTGTTCCAGGCGTCGGCGGTGAGCAAGGCCCTGGACAGCTTCTGCAAGGAGCTGCTGGGCCAGCACATCCGCACCTGCGTGGTGGACGACCTGGAGGCCGGCCGCTACGAGGCCGTGGACGAGCTGGTGCGGGTGATCCAGCGGCTGATGAAGTGACCCCGCCCGCAAGGAGGAAACGATGGAACAATACAACGTGACCGGGATGAGCTGCGCGGCCTGCAGCGCCCGGGTGGAAAAAGCGGTCAGCAAGGTGCCGGGGGTGACAGCCTGCTCGGTCAGCCTGCTGACCAACTCCATGGGGGTGGAGGGCACCGCCAGCCCCGACGCGATCGTCCGGGCGGTGGAGGAAGCCGGCTACGGCGCCAGCCCCAAACAGGCCGCCGGGGCCGCCCCCGCCTCCGACGCCGGCGCGGCCCTGGACGCCCTGGCCGACCACGAAACGCCCCGGCTCAAGCGGCGGCTGATCGCCTCCCTGGGCTTTCTGCTGGTGCTGATGTACTTCTCGATGGGGCATATGATGTGGGGCTGGCCCCTGCCCGCCTGGTTCGAGGGCAACCATGTGGCGGTGGCCCTGGTCCAGATGCTGCTGGCCGTCGCCGTCATGGTCATCAACCAGAAGTTCTTCGTCAGCGGCTTCAAGAGCCTGGCCCACGGTGCCCCCAACATGGACACCCTGGTGGCCCTGGGGTCCTCGGCGTCCTTTGTGTGGAGCACCTACGCCGTCTTTGTCATGACCGACGCCCAGCTGCACGGGGACGGCGCCCGGGTGATGGAGTACATGATGGAGCTGTACTTCGAGTCGGCCGCCATGATCCTCACCCTCATCACGGTGGGCAAGATGCTGGAGGCCCGCTCCAAGGGCCGGACCACCGACGCCCTGAAAAGCCTGATGAAGCTGGCCCCCCAGACCGCCACCCTGCTGCGGGATGGCAGCGAGGTCACCGTCCCCATCGGGCAGGTGCGCCGGGGCGACCAGTTCGTGGTGCGGCCCGGCGAGAACATCCCGGTGGACGGCCTGGTGCTGGAAGGCGCCAGCGCCGTCAACGAGAGCGCCCTGACCGGCGAGAGCATCCCGGTGGACAAGGCCCCCGGGGACGCCGTCTCGGCCGCCACCGTCAACCAGTCGGGCTTTTTGCGCTGCGAGGCCACCCGCGTGGGCGAGGACACCACCCTGTCCCAGATCATCCGGATGGTCAGCGACGCCGCCGCCACCAAGGCCCCCATCGCCAAGATCGCCGACCGGGTGTCGGGGGTGTTCGTCCCCGCGGTCATCGCCATCGCGGTGGTCACCACGGCGGCCTGGCTGCTGCTGGGCCGGGACCTGGCCTTCGCCCTGGCCCGGGGCATCTCGGTGCTGGTCATCAGCTGCCCCTGCGCCCTGGGCCTGGCCACCCCGGTGGCCATCATGGTGGGCAACGGGCTGGGGGCCAAAAACGGCATCCTGTTCAAGACGGCGGCCTCCCTCGAGGCGGCCGGCCGCACCCAGATCGTGGCCCTGGACAAGACCGGCACCATCACCCGGGGCGAGCCGGAAGTCACCGACCTGCTGCCGGCGGAGGGGGTCACCGAGGGCGAGCTGCTGACCCTGGCCGCCGCCCTGGAGCAAAAGAGCGAGCATCCCCTGGCCCGGGCGGTGCTGGCTTACGCCGCCGCCCGCCAGCTGGACCCCCCTGAGGTGACCGACTTTGCCGCCCTGCCCGGCAACGGCCTGACCGCCAAACTGGCCGGCCGCAGCGTCTATGCCGGCAGTTTCAGCTTCATCCAGACCCAGGCCCCCGTCCCCGCCGCCCTGGCCGGGCAGGCCCAGGCGCTGGCCGAACAGGGCAAGACCCCCCTCTTCTTTGGCGGGGAGGGCCGGCTGCTGGGGGTCATCGCGGTGGCCGACACCATCAAGGAGGACAGCCCCGACGCCATCCGCCAGCTGCAGGCCATGGGCATCCGGGTGGTGATGCTGACCGGCGACAACCAGCGCACCGCCGAGGCCATCGGCCGGCAGGCGGGCGTGGACCAGGTGATCGCCGGGGTGCTGCCCGACGGCAAGGAGAGCGTGATCCGCGCCCTGAGCGAAAAGGGCAAGGTGGCCATGGTGGGCGACGGCATCAACGACGCCCCCGCCCTGACCCGGGCCGGCACCGGCATCGCCATCGGGGCAGGCACCGACGTGGCCATCGACGCCGCCGACGTGGTCCTGATGAACAGCCGCCTGTCCGACGTGCCCGCGGCCATCCGCCTGTCCCGCGCCACCCTGCGCAACATCCACGAAAACCTGTTCTGGGCGTTCATCTACAACGTCATCGGCATCCCCCTGGCGGCCGGCCTGCTGATCCCCCTGGGCCTGACGCTGAACCCCATGTTCGGCGCGGCGGCCATGAGCCTGTCCAGCTTCTGCGTGGTGTCCAACGCCCTGCGGCTGAACCTGTTCCAGCTGCACAGCGCTGCCAAAGATAAGGCCATCCGGCCCGTCGAGCTGCCCCCCGCGCCCGCGCCGGCGGCCTGCCCCATCGTCAACCAAACGGAGGTAACTGCTATGAAAAAGACCATCAAGATCGAAGGCATGATGTGCGGCCACTGCGAGGCCACCGTTAAGAAAGCCCTGGAGGCCCTGCCCCAGGTGGACGCGGCGCAGGTCAGCCACACCGCCGGCACCGCCGTCGTCACCCTGAACGCCGGCGTGGCCGACGACGTCCTGACCCAGGCCGTGGAAGCCAAAGACTACAAGGTGACCGGCATCGAGTAAGACCGGACTTCCCATAAAAAAGCAGCCTCTGCCCGTCAGCGGGCAGGGGCTGTCAGCGTGTCGCAAAAGCGCCACGCTCCAGGGGGGACCCATTTCTGCCCGCATACGCGGGACAGAAATTCCTTCCCCCTGGTATCCCCCTGGGGACAAAATTTGGTGCTGAACCGCGCACTCGCCGCAAGGCGGCTCGCACACTCTCAGCGCCAAATTTCCCTGTA
>DXBJ01000058.1 GCA_019116585.1 Candidatus Faecalibacterium gallistercoris
GCTGATTTTGTCCGAGGACGACACCACCTTCACCCCGGCCTGCCGGGAGGACCTGATCGCCCTGATGCCAAGTCCCACGGTGGTCACCGACCTGACCGGCGGCCACCTGGCGCTGATGGTGCGGCTGGAACTTTCATTTCGTCAGCAGGAGGTCGTACTGGCTCTGTCAAAGATGATTCACGATTTGCAGGAAGCCCGAGACGTTCCAACCCTATTGTAATAGGGCGCAATTATACACCGTTCCGGTGCAATTGCGGTCTTGCAGACGGCTTGATGAAACCGGGCTGGCGTTCCGTTCACCACCCCAATTTCATCCCAAGGAAAACTGCATTTTCCTTGCGCTGCTTCGCAGCTATCCTTTTGCAGCTCTTGCCCAGGGCCGAAGCGCACCCCGCTCCATCCCTGGACATCCCTGGACAGAGAGCACAACCAAATACGATTCCAGACCGTTCGTCAAGAGCAATTCTGTCGGACGGTCTTTTTAGGGATGAGCAAAACGCCACCTACAAACAGAGCGGTCATTCAGTACGTTGATGTCCAACCGAAAGCGGCAACACAAACAGGCCCCTGCGAAGCAAGAGCCAGCAAACACATATACGGATGAAAACAATCAAGCGATAGAGCGGGCGAAGGTTTTGCGAGAGCGGAAAAGGCGATTACGATTTGAGTGGATCGCCGCATAAGCCATTGCCAGCAAGGAGATATGCGAAATGGTATTCAGATTCCGGGCGGAGGGAACGGAAGCCGCCCTCGGGCCGGAGGCCGCAGAGGGTTCGGATTTTTCGTTTGAACGGCATTATAAGCAAAAAATGACCTCAAAATGTCGCTTTCTGTATGCCGTTCAAGATTCAATCTGTTTAAAAATGATTCTCTATCAGGAAAAGGCATAAGAAAGGCATAAGAAGGTATTGCCTGCCTATGATGATACGCCGGTAACGTCGAAACGACATCCTATGACACCTGTAGGGCGGGAACTGCAGTATATAGGGTGTTCCGAGGCCTGTTGTGCGGTCTTTGAGCGAATGAGGAATGTGAATTCTGTTCGGTCTTGACTGCCCGACGGCTTCATGGTAAAGTGGTTTTGAAAATGTGTGCAGCTTCTGGCAGACAAGAAAGGAGCGTGGACAAGGTGAGGAAGAAGCTCCCCATTGGCATTGATGGTTTTGAAAAACTGCGGACCAATGACTTCTATTATGTCGACAAGACAGGATTTATTGCAGACCTTTTGCGGGACTGGGGTGAAGTGAACCTTTTCACCCGCCCCCGGCGCTTTGGCAAGACTTTGAACATGAGTATGCTGAAGTGCTTTTTTGAGATCGGCACGGACAAGAGCCTGTTTGACGGCCTGAAAATCGCAGAAAACAAAGAGCTGTGCGCGGAATACCAGGGGCAGTTCCCGGTGATCTTTATCAGCCTGAAAAGTGTGGACGGCCTGACCTTTGCATCCGCTGTGGCTGCGCTGCGCACTTTGATCGGAAATGAGGCTTCGCGGTTCCAGTTCCTGCGGGATAGCGACAAACTTTCCGATGAAGAAAAGGCTCTCTACCGGCAGTTGGTCCAAACAGGTACAGCTCAGGGTGGTATCTACGCCATGACCGATGAGGCTCTGTCGGCCAGCCTGAATACCCTTTCCCAGCTGCTGGCCAAACACTATGGCCGCAAAGTTGTCATTCTGATTGATGAATATGACGTGCCATTGGACAAAGCCTTTCAGGGCGGCTACTACGACGAGATGGTGTCCCTCATCCGCAATTTGTTTGGCAACGCGCTGAAAACGAATGACAGCCTGCAGTTTGCGGTCCTCACCGGCTGCCTGCGCATCTCAAAAGAAAGTATCTTTACCGGGCTGAACAACCTGAATGTGATGACGGTGTCTGACCCTTATTTCTGCGACAGCTTCGGCTTTACGGACGACGATGTAAAAGAGCTTCTGGATTATTACGGCTTGGGAGCCTATCACGATGCCATGCGGGACTGGTACGATGGGTATCAATTCGGGAATGTGTCCATCTACTGCCCATGGGATGTAATCAAATACGCACAAATCCTTTTGCGCGACCCGGAGGCCGAGCCGGAAAATTACTGGGCCAACACCAGCGGCAACGGTATCATCCGGCGGCTGCTCCAAAAGGCAGACCAGACCACCCGGGACGAGGTGGAGCAGCTCATCAACGGCGAGACCATCGTCAAGACGGTCCGGCAGGAGTTGACCTACCGGGACATCGAGGACTCCATCGACAACATTTGGAGTGTTCTGTATTCCACCGGCTATCTGACCTCCAAAGGCCGGTTGCCCGGCAAGCAGATGAAACTGGCCCTTCCCAACCGGGAAGTCCGGGAGCTGTTCATCGACCTGGTAAAAGACTGGTTCCGGGAGGAGACACGGGCCGATACATCCCGCATCAACCGCTTCTGCGCGGCCTTTCCCAAGGGAGACGTGGCCACCATTCAGGATATGCTGCACGACTACCTGTGGGATTCTATCAGCGTGCGGGACACGGCAGTGCGCTCCAATATGAAGGAAAACTTCTACCATGGAATGCTGTTGGGGCTGCTGCAAAGCCAGGGAAGCTGGATCGTCCGTTCCAACGCGGAGACAGGCATCGGCTACAGCGATATTTCGGTAGCTACCCCGGAACGGCTGGGGATGGTCATTGAGCTGAAATACGCCGAGGACGGCAATCTGGAAGCTGCCTGTGCCAAAGCTCTGGCTCAGATCGACGAGAAAAAGTACGATGAGGGCTTGCGCCGCCGCGGGATGAAAACCATCCTGAAATATGGCATTGCCTTCTGGGAGAAGGAGTGCATGGTAGTGCTGGGAGTAACGGATCAATAAGAGGTAAACGTCATACTATGTTTTCTTTACAGATAGATGCTGATTTTTAAGAAGGTGAGATTTTATGCATCGACTGATTATCAACCAGCTTGGTCCTATTCAGCATTGCAAACTGGATATTCGTGGCACTACGATCTTAACAGGTTATCAGGCGTCCGGCAAAAGTACCATTGCCAAGGCTGTCTATTTCTTTCGTTCTCTGAAAGAAGATCTCTTGCAGCTTATTTTGCGGCGGGTAACAGAGGATGCTTCTTCTTTGCTTTTGCAGCGCGACCTGAAAACTGATTTTGAGATGATGGTACGCAATAAATTTCTCAACACATTCGGTTCGTCTTATGGTATGGACACGAATATGACGCTGGAATACAATTATACAGAGAATACTCGTATCGGCATCTCATTGAAAGAGGCGTTTCAATCTCCCAATTATGTGTGGGTTGAATACTCGGCGGTTTTTCGTCAGTTCTTGGGCAGTATTCATTCCGATGATATAAAGCGCGACGAGCTCCAAAGGGATCTTATCGCGCTGTTCGACGATCCTTACGAGGCCGTCTATATCCCGGCAGGGCGCAGTATTTTAACGTTACTCAGCGGCCAGCTGAACTATATCTATTCCACAATGGACGATATGCAAAAGCGGCTGCTGGATGCCTGCACCAGAGATTATATTGAGAGGGTCATGAAACTGCGCCCGCAGTTTTTAGCCGGATTGGATGGACTGTTGGAAGGCGTGCCCGTTTCACCTGCTCATCGGAAGCTGCTGGGCGAAGCACAACGGTTGATCCGGCAAGTCCTCAAAGGAAACTACAGCGTTGTAGATGGCGAAGAGCGCATTTTGATCGACCAGTCCCGTTATGTAAAAATCAATTATGCTTCTTCCGGGCAACAGGAATCTGTCTGGATCACAAATCTCCTGTATTATGCCTTGGCTTTGAACAAGAAGACCTACTTTATCATTGAAGAACCGGAATCCAATCTGTTCCCCGAATCTCAAAAACTGATGATAGAGCTCATTGCGTTGGTCATCAATGCCGGGAACAACGTTTTACTGACAACACATAGTCCCTATGTATTAGGTGCTATCAACAACCTTTTGTATGCCGACATTGTTCAACAGTCCTCGCCTGAACAAGTTGAAGCTATTGTTCCCCGTTCCAAATGGCTCTGCACTGAGGATTGTGACGCCCGTTTTGTGTCAAACGGCCGTGCAGACAGTTGTATGGACCCTGAACTGCAGCAGATCGATAATTCTTTGATCGATGATATCTCTCATGTCATCAACGAGGAATATGATAAGCTGTTTGAAATTGAGACTGACGCCAAAGGAGAATAACGATGCCTTTGAATGGATACAAGTCCCTTTGCCAGGAGCAGCAGGCTATTATTGTCAGTTCCGAGCAGGGGCGGCAACACCGGGCGGTCAATTCTGACAGGTGTTTTGTCACCCACTATCAAATTGACGGGGCTGTTATTCGGACCGGTTTGCGCTGTGATTATCTTTTGATAAATGAGGACAAATCTGATGCCTATTTGATTGAACTCAAGGGCACCGACATCGTACATGCGGTAGACCAGCTGGAGGCCACTGCCCAGACCCTAAAACTTGCACTACAGAACTATCATATAAAATACCGCCTTGTACACACAAAAGCCAGAACCCATGCTCTCATGGAAACAAAATTCAAAAAGTTCTGTCAACGCCATCGTAAACCGGGAGAGTTCCTTCACAGAGAGAACACGCTGGAAGAAACCATCTGAATGCTTGCATGGACAGCAACGCCAGATCGCTTTGCGTTCAACAAAAGTTCAACTCTTTCACAACAACGCATAAGAAGGCTTGCAGAAGCAGAAAAAGAAAATTGGCATAAACGTAGTGTTCATGCCAATTTACAAAATGTCGCAAGAAATCTTGAAAGGGCCAAGAGGCGACTACGAATCAGTAGGCCGGGGGTTCGAGTCCCTTCCATCGCACCAAACCAAGAAAATCCGAACCTTTTTCCAATAGGAGAAGGGTTCGGATTTTCGTTTTCTTGGAGGCAGCGTCAGGGAAGGTTACAGTGCACCCCGTCTGGGGCCCCGCAGGACGCCCCCGCCGAACCATAGCCCCGCAGCCTGGATGCACAGACGTCCGGGCTGCGGGGCTTTTTTCTGCCGCGACGGCTTGGGGCGGGCGACTGTTTTGCCTTGCAATCCGGCGGCCGAACCGTTAAGATAGGGGCAGAACATGCACACATGGGGGTTGTATGCCCCGGTCCAAAGGAGGCTTTTTATGATCTATACTGTGACGCTCAATCCCGCGCTGGACAAAACGGTGGAGGTCCCCGGTTTTGCCCTCGACACCGTCAACCGGATCGTCTCGGTCCGCACCGACCCCGGTGGCAAGGGGATCAACGTATCCAAGGTGATCGCCAAGCTGGGCGGCGCCAGCGTGGCCATGGGGGTGCTGGCAGGGGCCGCCGGCCGGGCCATCGCCGCCCAGCTGGAACAGCAGGGCCTGACCTGCGATTTCTGCTTCGCCGGCGGCGGCGAGACCCGCACCAACCTCAAGGTCATCGACCCGCAGGGCCGCACCCATACCGACATCAACGAGCCGGGCCCTGCCGTCGGCCCCCGGCTGCTGGAGGAGCTGCTGGGGCGGCTGACCGGGCGTCTGGCGGCCGGGGACATCGTGGTGCTGGCCGGCAGCCTGCCGGCGGGCGCTCCCTCCGGGACCTACCGCGACTGGACCGCCGCCTGCCGGCAGGCCGGGGCCAAGGTCTTTCTGGATGCGGACGGCAGCCTGCTGGCCGAGGGCATCCAGGCCGCCCCGTACCTGGTCAAGCCCAACCAGGACGAGCTTTCCCGGCTGGCGGGCCGCCCGCTGGAGACGGTGGACCAGCTGTGGCAGGCCGGAGCCGCCCTGCTGGATGCCGGCATCCGGAAGGTGGTGGTCTCGCTGGGCAGCCGGGGCGGCCTGTACATGACCCGGGAACAGACCATCCTGGCCGAGGGCCTGCCCGTCAAGGTGGGCAGCACCGTGGGCGCCGGGGACAGCGTGGTGGCCGCCCTGGCCTGCGCCGAGGACCGTGGCCTGTCCCTCGAAGAGGCGGTGGTCCTTTCCACCGCCGCCGGCGCGGCCAACGTCATGTGCAGCGGCACCCAGGCCGCGGAATACAGCGTGGTCCAGTCCCTGATGCCCCGGGTGGTCTGGCGCGCGCTGTGACGCCGCCGGGCGGCTCCGGCCGGACCGGCAAAAAACCAAAAACGTCCCGGCCGCACGGCGTGGGGACGTACGGTCGGGACGCATACAAGGGGGCTTGGGGGCAGAATAGAACCGCGCTGGGGGTCAGATACGCCCTGCGGAGGCGATCACTCGCCTTCCTCGAGCTTGCCCTGCTTTTTCCACACGCCGTACAGCACATAGCAGACCACGAAGGAGACCACCATGGCGATCACGGTGCCGATGCAGGCGTTGACGAGGTTGGCCATGCTGTCGCCGCCGATGTAGGCGGGCAGCACCAGCAGGCCGGGCGAGCCGGAAGCGTAGCGGCCGACACCGGTGATGCCCAGATACAGGCCGCCCACGCCGCCGCCGATCATGGCGGAGATCAGCGGGTAGATGAACTTGAGGTTGACGCCGTACAGCACCGGCTCGGTGATGCCCAGCACGCCGGTCAGACCGGCGGACATGGCCAGCTGCTTGGTGTCCTTGTTGCGGGTGCGCAGGCCCACCGCCAGGCCGGCGGCGCCCTGGGCCACGTTGGAGGTCAGCATGCCGGGGCCGACGACGGTGTCAAAGCCGGCGGTGGCAAGGTTGTTGATGCCGATGGGGATCAGGCCGTAGTGGGTGCCGGTCATGACCAGCAGCGGGTTCAGTGCGCCCACCAGGGTGGGCACAGCCCAGCCTGCGTTGGCGTTCAGCCAGCTGAAGAAGGCGGCGATCAGGTTGCCGATCCAGGTGCCGATGGGGCCCAGGGCCAGGATGGTGACGACGCCGGCGGCTAGCAGGCTGGCCAGCGGCACGGTGAAGAACTTGACCGCCTTGGGCGAGACCTTCTGCACGGCGTGCTCAATGACCGACATGAACCACACGCCCAGCAGGATGGGCACCACCGAGGAGCTGTAGGAGGCCAGGGTGACCGGCAGGCCGAACAGGCTGACCGAGGTGCCCGCGTCCTTGGCTGCGTTGATCAGGTCCACAAAGCCGGGGTAGACCAGCACGCCGCCCAGAGCCATGGCCACATACTGGTTGCATTTGAAGGTCTTGGCGGCAGAGCTGCCCAGCAGGATGGGCAGGAAGTAGAACGCGGAGTCCGCAATGGCGTTCAGGATGATATAGGTCTGGGACGCGCTGTCCAGCAGGCCGGTCACGGTGCCCAGCGCCATCAGCGCCTTGAGCAGGCCGGCGCCCGTGATGGCCGGGATGATGGGCTGGAACATGCTGGCGATGTACTCCAGCACGCTGCTCAGCTTGCTCTGTTTCTTTTTGGGCTCGTCTGCGGAGGCGTCCACAGGCTTTGCGATCTCAAAATTGCCCAGGGCCACCACTTCCTGGTACACCTGCGGCACGTCCGGGCCGATGACCACCTGGTACTGGCCGCCGGCGTTGATCACCGACAGGACCCCTTTGGTCTTTTTCAGGGCGTCGGTATCGGCTTTGTCCACATCCTTCAGGGTGAAGCGCAGACGGGTGGCGCAGTGCAGCACCTTGTCCACGTTCTCTTTGCCGCCCACCTTTTCCAGGATGACAGCGGCGAGCTGTTTGTAGTCCATAGTGTTCCTCCTGATTCCTCTGGTTTATCCAAGGTCCTCGCCGTTGGTGGCGATGACCTTCTGGTACCAATAAAAGCTGTCCTTCCGGCTGCGGGCCATGGTGCCGGCGCCGTCGTTGTCCAGATCCACATAGATCATGCCGTAGCGCTTTTTCATCTCACCGGTGGACGCCGACACGATGTCGATGGGCCCCCAGCAGGTGTAGCCCAGCAGGGGCACGCCGTCCAGGTTCACCGCGTCCCGCATGGCACGGATGTGCTCCCGCATATAGTCGATGCGGTAGGGGTCGTGGATCGAGCCGTCCGCTTCCACGGTATCGGTGGCGCCCATGCCGTTTTCCACGATGAACAGGGGCTTGCGGTAGCGGTCGTACAGCACGTTCAGGGTCAGCCGCAGGCCCAGGGGGTCGATCTGCCAGCCCCATTCGCTGGCCTTCAGGTAGGGGTTGACCACGCTGCTGACCACCGCGTTGCCCCGGGCGTGCCGGGCCGCGATCTCCGGGTCCGCCGAAGCGCAGCGGCTGGAATAATAGCTGAAGGAGACAAAGTCCACCGTACCTTCCCGCAGGGTCTGCGCGTCCTCCGGCTCGGTCTGCAGGGCGATGCCGGCCCGCTCCATCCGCTTCCGGGCCCAGAGGGGGTATTCGCCGTTGGCCTGTACGTCGATGAAGAAGTAGTTGTCCCGATCCCGCTCCATGGCCAGGTACACGTCCTGGGGCGCGCAGGTGTAGGGGTAGAACTGGCCTGCCGCCAGCATGCAGCCCACCATGGAGCCGGGCATCATCTGGTGGGCCAGGCGCACCGCCCTGGCGCTGGCCAGCAGCTCGTGATGGGCCGCCTGGTATTTGACCTGTTCCCGGTCCTCGCCCGGCTCAAAGACGATGCCTGCCCCCATAAACGGCATATGCAGCAGCATGTTGATCTCGTTGAAGGTCAGCCAGTACCGCACCAGGCTGCCGTACGCCTCAAACAGCACCCGGCAGTACCGGACAAAGGCGTCCACCATCCGGCGGTCCTTCCACCCGCCGTACTTCTGGATCAGGGCGATGGGGGTGTCGAAGTGGCAGATGGTGACCAGCGGCTCGATGCCGTATTTGCGGCACTCCTCGAACACGCTGCGGTAAAAGGCGATGCCTGCGGCGTTGGGCTCTGCGTCGTCCCCGTGGGGGAAGATACGGGTCCATGCCACCGACATCCGGTAGCACTTGAAGCCCATCTCCGCAAACAGGGCGATGTCCTCTTTGTAATGGTGGTACAGGTCGATCGCCCGGTGGGACGGGTAGATGCGCCGGCTGTCGCAGGCCAGCATTTTGAGCTCGCCCCGCGCCACGGGGCCCCGGTCCGGGCCAAAGGGCACCACGTCCACGCTGGACAGGCCCCGGCCGTCCTCGTTGTAAGCGCCTTCGCACTGGTTGGCCGCGGTCGCGCCGCCCCACAGGAAGCCTTCGGGCATTTTCATAGCAGCATCCTCACTTTCTGATGGTTCTCCGAGCTTTTCCTGCCGCAATTGCTCTGGGCAATAGTATAGCGGAGAAAAGCCCGGCAGAAAAGGGCCATGGCCGATTTGGGCCGGGGCATTTCAAAAACCTGCCAAAACCGTGCGGGATTAAAACATTGCGTTCACCCTGCCAAAAAATTTGTCCGGACATTGTGCAAAATGCGTATTTCGGTCCCGGGCGTTTGACCTGCCTTTCCATCAATGCTAAAATAAAAGGGAACTTTGCCGCATCCTGCACCGAGAAGGGGGAACGATATGGATCTCAACAAGCGCCTGCGCGAGCACACGGGCCTGACGCCCACCGACCAGTGCCTGCGGGATTATTTTTTGCGCTATCCGGAGCGCGCCGCCCGCATGAACACGCGCCAGCTTGCCGAGGCCACCTTCACCAGCCCCTCGGCGGTGGTGCGGTTTTGCCGCAAATTCGGCTATCAGGGCCTGCAGGATTTCAAGGGCGCCTACTTCAGCGCCATCCCGGACGCGCCCGCCTTCGACCTGCCGGACGGCGATTTCCCGTTCCAGGCCGACACCCCGCCCGATGTCCTGGTGCGGGACCTGCTCAAGCTGGAGGAAGGCACCCTCCACCGCCTGGCCTCCACCCTGGACCCGGCCGCCTTCGACCGGGCGGCCGCCATGCTGGGCGGGGCAGGCAGCATCGAGCTGTGCGCCGCCGGGTCGGGGCTGTATCTTCTGGAGGAGTTCGCTTTCCGGCTGATGAAGTTCGGCTTCCGGGTCAACGTCATCTCCAACAGCGTCAACCTGAGCTACATCGCCAACCAGATGGACCCCACCCACTGCCTGCTGCTCCTGAGCTACACCGGGATGAACGAGGCCATCGGCTCCGCGATGCGGTTTGCCCGCCAGCACGGCACCCCCGTCCTGCTCATCACCGGCCACGCCGACAGCCCGGCGGCCCGGCTGTCCGACTGCGTGCTGCTGCTGCCGCTGCTGGAGTCCAACGACAACAAGATCTCCACCTTTTCGTCCACGATCGCGGCCAAAGCCATGCTGGACCTGCTGTTTGCCCGGCTGTTCCAAAACAATTACAGCGCCAACTGCGACTTTGTCCGCCGGGATGCCGCCCGGCTGAGCGTCCGCCGCCCGGTGGGCTTCCAGGACGGGATCAACGGCACTTCCCATTCCCGCTGAAAGAATGCAGAAAAGTCCCGCCCGGGGCGCCGTTCAAGGCCCTCCGGACGGGACTTTTTGGGAGCGCGGCGTTCAGCCCGCCGCGCTGAGCAGCAGCGAGATCAGCGGCAGAGTGACCACCGAAAAGACGGTGGAGAAAAACACGCCTTTGGAGATGTAGGAGGAGTCCCGCCCCAGCTCGTTGCACAGCATGACGACGTTGGAGGCGACGGGCATGGCCGACACCAGCACCAGCGCCCCCAGCAGCATGGGGTCGTGGAGGAACCACCGGCAGACCAGCAGGACCGCCGCCGGCAGCACCAGCAGCCGCAGCAGGGTAAAGGGCAGCAGGCTTTTCTCCTGCAGCACCTCCCGCAGGGGCTGGCGGGCCAGAGAGGACCCGATCACCAGCATGGCCAGCGGGGTGGTGGTGCTGCCGATGGAGGCCACCGGCTGCAGGATCAGGCTGGGCAGCTGCACCTCCAGCAGGTAGAGCAGGATGGCCGCCACCGCTGAGACGGTGCCGGGGTTGACCATCTTGCGGAAGTGGACCTTGCCGCCCTCACCCGGCTGGATCAGCAGGGTGCCGTAGGAAAACACCGAGATGTTGAACACCGCCATGAAGATGGACAGGTACAGGACCGAATCCGGCCCCAGCACGGCGTTGGCCACCGGGATGCCCATAAAGCCCAGGTTGGAGTAGACCAGCATGCTCTCGTATTCGGCGGCCCGCTCCGCCGGCACCCGCAGCAGCCGGACAAGCCCCTTGGACAGCAAAGGCAGCAGGACATAATAGACTGCCGCCGCCCCAAAGATGGCGAACAGCGCCCCCATGCTCTCCAGCCGCCCGCTGGTGGTGACACTGTTGATGATCAGGGCCGGGCAGGTCAGGTTGACGATCAGCTTGGAGAACAGCTGCTCCGACTCCTTGCTCATCACCCGGCAGCGGTTGGCCGCATAGCCGGCGGCCATCATCAAAAACAAAACGATCATCTGCTGCAGTATCAAAGTCATCCCCATACGATACGATCCTTCCTTTTATACAGCGATCCGGCACTGACCGTGCCGATGCTCCCATCATAGCGTGGCAGCCGGTGCTTGGCAATACGAAACGGTGCGGCTGGTGGTTTTTGATGCAAAGAAATCCTTCGACGCCCTTTTTTGAAAGATCCTTTCATCGGGCGGCCGCACATACTGCGGCGGTTCCTTCCAGCTCCCATAAGGTCAGAGAACCGCTTTTGTGGCGCTCAGGGCTGTTTGGGCAAAGGATGATGGAGCGAATACGATCCCAAAGCAAAAGCTCCATTGACTTTAAAATGCAATCCATATATATACTGTACATATAAATTGTTTGCTCCTGCCATTGCGGCCGTCCTTGGACTGCGGCGCAGCACCCCGGGCAAAGAAAAAGCGCATCCAAACTCATCCGCATAGAGGCGTGGGTTTGGATGCGCACTGTTTGGTGGAGAATTAGGGACTCGAACCCCAGACCCCCTGCGTGTGATGCAGGTGCTCTAACCAGCTGAGCTAATCCTCCGAATGGGAACGCGACTATTATAGCACGGCTGCGGGCAAAATGCAAGCCCTTTTTTGGGAGCAAAGGCAAAAAATTTGCCGGCGGGCAAAAAAGGGCTGTCATTTGCAGTTTTTTTCGGCGGGGCATTGCCCCGGCGGCGGAAATCGTGTATACTGGAGCCAACCTGTAAAGAAAAGAGGTTGTTCTTATGCTGACGGTACGCGGGGTGGTCACCCTGGTGGTGCTGATCGTGCTGTTCACCCTGGCGGTGATCTGGATCTCGAGGAACGGCGGATGGAAGGGCGAAGGCTGCGGCGGCAACTGCGCCTCCTGCCACCAGCGCTGCGAGAACCCCAAAGAGAAAAAAGACAGCTGACCCCACAGCCCCCGCCCGGTAAGAGGCGGGGGTTTGGCGTGTCAGGGGGGGCCGCCGGTCACAGCAGCCCCTCCCGGGCGGCGTAGACGGCCAGGGTGCTCAGCAGGTCGGTGTTGGCCTTCTGGTAGGTGGTGCGGCCGATGTGCAGCTGGGCCTGGACCTGCTCTTCGGTCAGGTGGCGGCGGTAGCGCTGCTCCAGGATGCCCGCCCGGATGGGGTCGTGCCGGTGGTAGTAGGCCGCCGTTTGGCGCAGGGCCTGGGCCCAGCAGGCGTTTTCGGGGCTGGGCTGGCGCTCGATCAGCTGCCAGTGCCAGAGGGCGGCGCGGCAGCGCCGCCGGTGTTCGTTGGTCATGGTTCCTCCTTCCCTGTTTGGTGACGGACAATCTACTTCAGCGTCCAGAAACACCGGGCCTGTTCCTCTTCGCTCAGCCCCAGCAGAAAGCCCAGGCGCTGGGCTTCGCCCAGCCTGAACTCGCTCTGCCCCCGCAGCCTGCTGTACAGGGTGGCGGCGGATATCCCCAGGGCCCGGGCCAGGTATTTCTTTTTGTAGCCGCTGGCTTGGATCTGTGCGTTCAGCCGGTTTTGGTCGATCATGCTCTGCCTCCTTTTGGCGATGCCGGTGTTGATTTAAAATCTATGACCCAGTGTAGCACAAAGAAGATTCAAAGTCAACCCTTTGGGATGAAATGTTGATTTAAATGCAATTTTGTGGTATACTGATCCTGTAAGCACATCAACCGCAACGCAAAGGAGCATTCGTATGTCAGTCCTATCGTCCCGTATCCGCCAGCGGCGGGAGGAGCTGGGCATGAGCCAGGAGGAGCTTGCTTCCCGGATGGGTTATCGCTCCAAGTCCTCCATCACCAAGATCGAAAAAGGGATCAACGACATCCCCCAGAACAAGCTGGAGGACTTTGCCGACGCCCTGGAGACCTCCACCGCCTGGCTGCTGGGGCTGGACAGCGGCGGGGAGGTGCCCCGAGGATTCGAGCCCATGCCCCGGATGGCCCGGGTGCCCCTGGTGGGCTCCATCGCCTGCGGCACCCCCATCACGGCGGAGCAGAACATCGAGCGCTACATCGGGGTGCCGGCCGACTGGCACGCCGATTTTGCCCTGACCTGCCACGGCGACAGCATGGCCCCCACCATCCGGGATGGGGACATCGTCTGCATCCGCCGCCAGCCCGAGGTGGAACAGGGGCAGATCGCGGCCGTCCGCATCGGCGAGGAGGCCACCCTGAAGCATTTCCACCGCCAGGGCGGCGCCGTCGTGCTGCTGGCCGACAACGCCGCCGTCTGCCCGCCGATGATCTATGCCGGGCCCCAGCTGGCGGAACTGCAGATCGAAGGCCGGGCTGTGGGCCTGTGCCGCAGCCTGTAAGGAGGCGCCCTATGGCAGAACAAACCTTTACCATGCACCCCGTCGCCCACATCGAGAGCGACTTTGCCGAAAAGTTCGGCATCCCCCGCCAGAGCGGCCTGGTGGACGCCCTGCGGGCCCGGGTGGTGTTCGAGCCGCCCTACCGGGACCCCAGCGCCCTGCGGGGCATCGAGCAGTTCAGCCACATCTGGCTGCTGTGGCAGTTCACCCAGGCCATGCGGTCGGGGTGGTCCCCCACCGTGCGGCCGCCCCGGCTGGGGGGCAACACCCGGGTGGGGGTCTTTGCCACCCGCTCCCCCTTCCGGCCCAACCCCATCGGGCTGTCCTGCGTCCGGCTGGAAAAGGTGGAGCAGGACCCCGCCCGGGGCCCGGTGCTGCTGGTCCGCGGCGCAGACCTGCTGGACGGCACCCCCATCTATGACATCAAGCCCTACATCCCCTTTGCGGACAGCCGCCCCGATGCCGCCGAGGGCTACACCGCCCAGACCCGGACCTACCGTCTGGAGGTGTGCTGCCCCGAAGCGCTGCGGGCCTCCCTTGCGCCGGAGCAGTGGGAGGCCCTGGCCGGCGTCCTGGCCGGCGACCCCCGGCCCTCCTATCAGGACGACCCGGCCCGGGTCTATGGGATGCGGTTTGCCGGGTATGAGGTGCGGTTCACCGTGGCGGAAGGGGTCCTGACCGTCTGCGGCATCGCCCCGGAGGGCTGAGCCATGGAGCTGCGCAACATCAACACCTTCCTGCACGTGGCCGAGCTGCACAGTTTTTCCCGGGCGGCCCGGGAGCTGGATTATTCCCAGTCGGCGGTGTCCAGCCAGATCGCCCAGCTGGAAGAAGAGCTGGCGGTCCCCCTGTTCGACCGGGTGGGCAAGACGGTCCGGCTGACCGACGCGGGCCAGACCTTTCTGCATTATGCCCGCACCCTGCTGACCACCGCCCAGCAGGCCAAAGCCGCCCTGCAGCCCGCCCCCGAGGCCAGCGGCACCCTGCGGGTGGCCATCGCGGACAGCCTGTGCAGCGCCCTGATGCCCCCGCTGCTGGCGCGGTTCCACGCCCTGTGCCCCCGGGTGGAGGTCAGTCTCCGCACCGCCACCACTCAGGAGATGCAGGACCTGCTTTCGGCCAACCAGGCCGATCTGGCCTATACCTTCGACCAGCCGGTCACCCACCCGTCCTTTGTCCGCCTGCTGGACGAGCCGGAGCCCTGCTGCTTTCTGGCGCCGGCGGGCCACCCCCTGGCCGGCCGGCAGGGCCTGACCCTGGCCGATCTGGCCGGGCAGGAGTTCCTGCTCACCGAGCGGGGGATGAGCTACCGCGAAGCGCTGGAACATCTGCTGGCCGCCCGCCGGCTGTCCCTCCGCCCCTATCTGGAGCTGGGGGACGCGGCGCTGATCTGCCGCCTGGTGGAGCAGGGGCTGGGCCTGACGTTTCTGCCCCGGTACATGGTGGAGGCCAGCCTGACCGGCCAGGCCGTGCCCCTGGATGTGGCGGACTGCCGCATCGAGATGCGCCGGCAGCTGTTCTGCCACAAGGACAAATGGATCACCCCCCAGATGGAGGCGTTCATCCATCTGGCTGCCCATACGACAACAAAAGAAACTTGACAATATGGGATAAATCACATATAATAAAATCAGAATAGGATGTGTGCTTCCATGCGTTATGAAGTGGAATACTACGAAAAATCGGACGGCGAGCGGCCTGCGGAAGCGTTTATTTTGGCGCAGGACAACAAAATGCAGGCTAAAATTTTTACGGTGCTTACCTTTTTGGAAGAAGCCGGACCAGCGTTGCGGGAACCCTATTCCAAATCTTTGGGAGACGGCATTTTTGAAGTCCGTGCCAAACAGGGATCTGACATCAGCAGAGTGCTTTATTTCTTTGTGATCGGCAAAAAAGTCATTTTGACCAACGGATTTGTCAAAAAATCGAACAAGACACCTGTGGGTGAGATCGAACGCGCCAAACGATACCGCGCCGATTACCAAAGCAGGAAGGAGGACGAACGATGAGTAAGAATTTTCGTGAGACACTCCGGGAAAGGATGCAGGACCCGGATTTCCGGGCAGAATGGGAGGCCCTGGAACCGGAACGCCAAATCATCCGCGCCATTATGGAGGCCCGGGAAGAAAACCACATGACCCAGGAACAGTTGGCTGAAGCAACAGGCATCCATCAAGCGGATATCAGTCGGTTGGAACATGGTACGGCGAACCCATCGCTTCGTACCTTGAAACGGCTTGCGGCCGGCTTGGGCATGACGCTGAAGATCGAGTTTGTGCACAGCGCATGAGCAAGCATAAGTTTGATAAAAACACAAAAACGCACAGAAAGCCGCCGGCGTATACACGCCAGCGGCTTTCTGCGTTAGGAGAAGCTTACGTCTCTATGATGAGGGGATCTATGACAGAGGAGGGGTGGCCAGGCGGGGCCCGGCCGGAGAGCGGACGCTTAGTTGAGGATGGTCAGCTCGGTGTCGACGTCGAACAGGTGGACCTTGTGCTGGTCGAATGCGACGCGGACGGTATCGCCGTGACGGGCCTTGGAGGTGGGCGAGACGCGGGCGGTCATCTTGTTGCCCTTGTAGTCCAGGTACAGGTAGATCTCGGCGCCCATCATTTCGGAGACCTCGACCTCAGCGTTCAGCTGGCAGTCGGGGTGCTTGGCCATGAACTCGGGCTCGTCGTCGATGTCCTCGGGACGGATGCCCATCTTGACCTTCTTGCCGACATAAGCGTCCAGCTTGCCGTCGGCGGTCTTTTCCTTGGGCAGGGGGATCAGGTCGCCGCCCAGGTCAACGGCGTACTGGTCGCCCTTCTTGGTCAGGCTGCCGTCCAGGAAGTTCATCTGGGGGCTGCCGATGAAGCCTGCGACGAACATGTTGCAGGGGTAGTCGTACAGGTTCTGCGGGGTATCGACCTGCTGGATGATGCCATCCTTCATGACGACGATGCGGTCGCCCATGGTCATGGCCTCGGTCTGGTCGTGGGTAACGTAGATGAAGGTGGTGGCCAGCTTCTTGTGCAGCTTGATGATCTCGGTGCGCATGCTGGTACGCAGCTTGGCGTCCAGGTTGGACAGAGGCTCGTCCAGCAGGAAGACGGCCGGGTTACGGACCATGGCGCGGCCCAGAGCGACACGCTGGCGCTGGCCGCCCGACAGAGCCTTGGGCTTGCGGTCCAGCAGGTGCTCGATCTCCAGGATCTTGGCGGCCTCATGGACGCGCTTGTCGATCTCGTCCTTCGGGGTCTTGCGCAGCTCCAGGCCGAAGGCGATGTTCTTGTAAACGGTCATGTGGGGGTACAGAGCGTAGCTCTGGAACACCATGGCGATGTCGCGGTCCTTCGGGGGGACGTCGTTGATCAGACGGCCGCCGATGTACATCTCGCCCTTGGAGATCTCCTCCAGGCCGGCGATCATGCGCAGGGTGGTGGACTTGCCGCAGCCGGAGGGGCCGACGAAGATGATGAACTCCTTATCCTTGATCTCAAGGTTGAAGTCGGTGACGGACGGGGCAGTGGCGCCCGGGTAGATCTTGTAGATGTGCTGGCAGCTAATCGAAGCCATGAGAGTGCCTCCCTAATGTTTGATGGATTTATGACGGTTTATAGACGGATTCTGACGGCCCTTGACGGGCCTCTCGCTTGCTGGTACTATAATAGCAGATATTTTTGTGATATGAAATAGCATTTTATTGATTAGAGGTGTCTGATATTGCTTTACCATTGGGAATCCACCGCCGCCCTGTCCGCCGTACGGGACGAGCAGACCGCCGCCCCCCTTGCCCTGACGGGGGAGGGGCTGTGGGTCTGCCTGCTGTCCAGCGGCAGCTGCACCGCCGCCCTGGGGGAGGGGGCGGGGGCCCTGCCCGCCCTGGCGCCCCGGCCGGTGGAGGCCGGCGGCCTGATCCTGAGCCGCGCCCCTCTGCTGCTGACGCCGGCGGGGGACTGCCACCTGCTGTGCCTGCTGCTGACCGGCACGGCGCCGGCCCAGCTGCTGGGCGGCCTGCCCGAGCAGCCCTTTTCGGCCCGGGGCGAGACCTGCCCCGGGGCAGCCGAGCTGATGGGCCGCCTGGCCGGGGAGGAAGCCGGGGGTAGCCGGGCCCGCAGCCAGCTGGTGTTTGCCCTGCTGTGCGAGCTGGCCAACGCCGACAGCGCCGCCCCGCCCCTGCCCCCTCTGGCGGCGGCGGCCATCGAGGACATCCGGGCCAACTACGCCGGCCTGTATGGGGTCGAAGAACTGAGCGAGCGGCTGGGCGTGTCCAAAAGCCACCTGATCCGGGTGTTCACGGCGGCGGTGGGGGTGCCGCCCGGCCGCTACCTGACCAGCGTGCGGATCGAGGCAGCCATGAAGCTGCTGCTCCACCGGGAGTACAGCCTGGACGTGGTGGCCAGCCTGTGCGGATTTTCCGGCGCGAACTACCTGTGCCGCGTCTTTAAAAAAGAGACGGGCCAGACCCCGGCCCAGTGGCGGGCCGCCGCCGCCCGCACCGCCATGGCCGACCTGACCGCCGACGAAAAGACCCGGGAGCAGGAGATGTTTATCTGAACGGGCAATACCGGCCATCCCATGACAAAAACTGCTGATGTACAACAGGCGGCGCGGGCTGTATAATAGATGTAAAATAAGGGCGGTGTCTGCGCGGCGAGCTTTTGCCGCGCTTTTTTGGGATGCCCTGCGCCAAAGGAGCAGGGGCTGACGGGAGGGCGACGATGTACCGGTTGATCATTGCGGACGACGAGGAAAATATACGCAACGGCATGGCCAACAGCCTGCCCTGGCGGGAGTGGGGCTATGAGGTGGCGGCTGTGTGCGCCAGCGGCCAGGAGGTGCTGGACCGGATGGAGGACTGCAGGCCGGACGTGGTCCTGTCCGACATACGGATGCCGGGGATGGACGGGGTGGAGCTGATGCAGCGGCTCAGCCGGGAATACCCCCAGGTCAAGATCGTGATCCTGAGCGGATACAGCGATTTCAAGTACCTGAACATGTCCATCCGCAGCCACGTGGCCGAGTACCTGCTCAAGCCCACCGACATCGACGACTTTGAGGAGACCTTCCGCCGGCTGAAGGCCGCCATGGACCACGAGCGGCTGCGCCGGGCCCAGATCACCGAGAGCGTGCTGCGCCATTTCCATGTCTGGCTCACCGCCATGCTGGGCGGGGTGGCCACCCCCGAGGACACCTCCCACTTTATCCGGGTGTTCAAACGCTTTTACGGCGTCAGCCCCATGGAGTACCGGACGGTGCAGGGAGGCGCAACGTGAAGGCCCGGGGCTCCAGCCTGCGGCGGCGGATGCTCGTCGCCCTGCTGGCCTGCTTTGTGCCCATGGTGGCGGTCATCTCCCTGCTGTTCGTGCGGTCCTTCCTGACCCAGCGGCAGGCCAGCGTGGAGGCCCTGCGCTACGGCGCCGAGGACATCCGGGTCGCCCTGGACCGCTTTGCGGACGGGGTGTACAGCGTGTCGGACGCCTTTTCCACCGACGAGCGGCTGCTGGAGATTTTGGACCGGGACTACAGCGCCGACCCCATCGGCAAGCAGTACGCCATCACCTACACCAACAACGCCCTGTTCGAGAGCTATTCCCGCCTGGTCCGGCAGGAAAGGATCGGCGCCATCTACATGCCCGCCCGGCGGGAGGTGCTGGATTTCCGGGACCCCAACCAGGTCACGACCCTGCTGGTCAAGCGGTTTGAGGCGCTGGACGTCGCCAACCCCGACAAGCTGGGCCGCTTCTTCTTTTATCCTTTGCAGAAAAACTTCCTCTCCACCGAGACCTACGGCGAGCCCCGGCGGGATAGGGTGGTGCTGGGCAGCCGCCGGGTCTATTCGGCGCTCAAGAGCGGCTATCCCTACGTCCATATCTTCGCCATAGAAGAGCAGGACATCTACGATCTGTATCAGTACCAGGCCAGGCGGATGGGGGCCGCCGTCTACGTCCTGACCGAGGAGGGGGAGCTCATCTCCTCCACCGACGAGGCGGCGGTGGCCGCCGGGCAGGCCCCCGCCGCCCTGCTGGAAAACGCCGCCGCCCTCGACGCCGGGACGGACATCGTCACCCTCAACGGCGAGCGGTACAATGCAGCCGCTGCGGTCTGCCACTCGACCGACTGGAAAGTGCTGGTGCTGGTGCCCAACCGGGAGCTGATGGCCTCCGCCCTCTCCCTCTACGTCCAGATCCTGGGCGTGGTGCTCTTCTGCCTGGCGGTGTTCGCCCTTTTGATCTGGCATTTTTACCGCCGCTTCATGGACCCGCTGGCCCGGCTGGAGCAGGCCATGCGCCAGGCCGACGCCGGCGACCTGAAAGCCTACGTCAAGCCCCAGGGGCCCGCCGAGGTGGTGCGGATGATGGAGGGCTACAACGCCATGCTGGACAGCCTGCGCACCGGCATCGAACAGCAGATGGCGATGCAGCGCCGCCGCCAGGACCTGGAGATGCAGGTGCTGATGAGCCAGATCAACCCCCATTTCCTGTACAACACCCTGGAGTCCATCGTCTGGAAGGCGGGGGAGGCCGGCCGCCCGGACATCGGCAAGCTGGCCTCCTCCCTGGGCAAGCTGTACCGGCTGAGCATCTCGGGCGGGCTGTTCGTCCCCCTGGAGCAGGAGCTGGAACACGTGCAGATGTACATGAACATCCAGCGCAGCCGCTACGGCAACAAGGTGGACTATGAGGTGCGCCTCCACGGGGTGGACCCCGACCAGGTGGAGGTGCTCAAACTGATCCTGCAGCCCATTGTGGAAAACAGCCTGCTCTACGGCATGGAAGGGCTGGACCACACCCTGCGCATCCGGGTGGCCGCCTGGCGCCGGGGCGAAAAGCTGCTGCTCACCGTCACCGACAACGGGGTGGGGATGGACCGGGCCGCCCTGGCCCGCCTGCGGGACCAGATCGTCCACGGGCGCAAGCCCCGCGCCGAGGCCAACTACCGCAGCACCGGCATCGGGCTGCACAACATCGGCGCGCGGCTGCGGCTGTACGCCGGGTCCTCCAGCTGCATCCGGGTCCAGAGCAAGCCCCAGTTCGGCACCCGCGTCACCCTGGAGCTGCCCTGGCGCGCCATCGGAACAGAATCTTGAAACAAGCCGCCGCCTCCCGGTCCGCAAACGGGGGCGGCGGCCTGTTTTTGGGGGCGCTGCGCCTGCCCGTTGGCTTTTTTTGACCTGCATCAGCGGTTCTTGACAAAAAGCAAAAAATGCAGACGGACTGCAATTCCCGCTTATGTTCACAGACTGTTTACAAGTTATAATAGAAACCAGAAACGGGCAGGGCCCAAGCCCCGCCCCCATGATGCCTGTGAGAGATCGGGGCCGGCCCGCGGCACCTTCGGCTTTGCGGATGCGCCCCGGAAGAAGATCAAGGAGGATACCCCATGCAAAGAAAGTTCATTTCCCGCCGTTCTTTCCTCAAGTGCGCCGGTGTGGGCGCCGTGACGGCCGCGGCTGCCGGGCTGCTGGCCGGCTGCGGCGGCTCGGACAGCTCTTCGTCCGGCGCCGCCTCGTCGGCTGCGCCCGCCGAGCCCGCCGACCCCAATAAGCCCTACGCCGGCGTCACCCTCTACTACGCCGCCACCGACACCGAGGCCACCGGCCCTGAGATGCAGGACATCGTGGCCATGGTCAAGGAAAAGACCGGCATCAACATCGAGTTCAACATCATCCCCAAGGCCGACACCGGCGAGGTGGACAAGCGCCTGGTCAGCCTGCAGGCCGGCGACGCGCTGGACATCGTGTACGGCACCGTGGCCCAGCTGAAGGTGTTCTACGACGCGGGCGTCCTGGAGCCCCTGGACGAGATGGCCGGCGCCGCGGGCTACGACATCAAGTCGGTGTTCGGCGACAGCGCCCCGGTCTACGACGACGGCCAGACCTACGGCCTGCCCGCCTTCACCGACGTGTGGTGCACCTTCATCAACAGCAAGGTGTTCGAGAACGCCGGCGTGGAGATCCCCTCCGCCGAGGGCTGGACCTGGGAGAAGTACATCGAGACCGCCCAGAAGCTGACCAACCTGGACGAGGAGATCTACGGCTCCCTCATGCTGGACTACGACTGCTACAACTATATGTACGCCCTGCAGAACGGCGCCGAGCACTACAAAGAGGACGGCACCTCCAACTACGACGATCCCCGCTTCCGCGACAGCGTCGAGTTCTTCTACAGCCTGGGCAACGAGCTGCAGATCCAGCCCGACATCACCACCTACAAGGCCGGCGTCTACCCCTGGAACGCCTTCCCCTCCACCGGTGTGGCCAACGCCGACGGCAGCTACGACAAGGCGCAGTTCGGTATGTTCGTCTGCGGCGGCTGGGCAGCCTCCATGCTGCCGGATACCGAGAAGTATCCCCGCGACTGGCAGTGCGTCATCCTGCCCATGCCCTACCCCGAAGGACAGGAGCCCTCGACCCTGACCGTCCCCGGCTGCTACGCCGTGCCCAGCACCAGCCAGAACAAAGAGGCCGCCTTTGAGGCCGTCCGCTGCATTGCGGAGAACCAGTACACCCTGGGCTACGGCCGCGTGCCCGCCCGTGTGGACCTGACCGACGAGGAGACCACCGACTACATCGAGAACGGCCTGGTGCCCACCTACGCCGCCACCGACAACATCCCCGCCGAGCAGTTCAAGGCTGCCTGGTTCGACCCGACCCGCAAGGTCCTGTCCGAGAAGATCGTCGGCACCGCCGACACCACCATCAGCCAGATCTGGACTTCGGAGGCTCCCCTGTACGGCATGGGCCAGCAGGATCTGGACACCACCATGCAGAACATCCTCGACCGCTCCAACGAAGCCATCAAAGAGGCTGAGCTGTACTAAATCATCCGTTTCCCGCCGCGATTGCCGCCGCCTGCCTGGCGGCGGCATTTTTGAGAAAAGGAGGTCCATCCTATGCCGCATCCTGTCAAAGCCAAGAAATCGTCCACAGCCCGGCACGAAGCGATCCAGGGCTACCTGTTCGTCACCCCGTACCTGATCGCCTTCACCATCTTCACCGGCATCCCCTTTGTGTCCGCCTTCGTGCTGTCCTTCCTGGATGTCAAGTTCATCACCCGGCTGGACGACGTCCACTTCGTCGCCTTCAAGAACTTCGTCCGCTTCTTCTCCAACAAGGAGGCGCTGGCCGCCCTCGGCCGCACCGGCCTGTACACCCTGATCTATGTGCCGGTCATCATGGTGCTCAGCTTCATCCTGGCTTATCTGCTGAACAAGGGCGTCTTTTGGGCCAAGGGCATCCGCTCGATGTTCTTCCTGCCCTACGTCTCCAACATGGTGGCCGTCGCCGTCGTGTTCCAGCTGATGCTGGGACCCCGCGGCCCCTTCTACCTGCTGCAGAAGTTCTTCGGCGTGGAGGACCCCATCATCCCCCTGCTGAACCAGAAATGGGCCCTGCCGGTGGTCGTCCTGATCGCTGTGTGGAAAGGCATCGGCCTGAACTTCCTGACCTATCTGGGCGCGCTGCAGAACGTGGATAAGTCCCAGGTGGAGGCCGCCGAGATCGACGGCGCCAACAAGTGGCAGCAGATCAAGAACGTGGTCATCCCCGCCGTGGCCCCCACCACCTTCTTTTTGACCATCAGCTCCATCATCACCAGCCTGCAGAACTTCACCGTCATCCAGTCCCTGACCGACGGCGGCCCCGGCCAGGCCACCACCGTCATGAGCCTGAACATCGTCAACACCGCGTTCGTCAAATACGAGACCAGCTACGCCGCCGCCCAGGCCCTGGTCATGTTCGCCATCGTCATGGTCATCACCCTGATCCAGTGGCGCGGCCAGAAAAAGTGGGCAGATCAGTAAAGGAGGCACCCTGTCATGCGCGCAAAACAAGAGAAGATCCTCAAAATCGTCATCACGGCCGTCATGGTCATCCTGGGCCTGATCTGCATTTACCCCTTCATCTTCATGCTGTCCTCGTCCTTTAAGCCGAGCGGCGACGTTCTGTCCACCCCCCTCCAGATCATCCCCTCGAACTTCACCATGATGAACTTCGAGACGCTGTTCAACAATGAGTTCTACGACTTCTTCCAGTGGTTCGGCAACACCGTCGTCATGACCGGCCTGACCCTGATCCTCAAGTTCTTCATCATCACCATCACCGCCTACGGCTTTGCCAAGATGAAGTTCCCCGGCCGGGACGCCATCTTCCTGGTTTTGCTGGCCGGCCTGATGATCCCCAGCGACATCATGATCATGCCCCGGTACATCATCTTCAAGAACCTCGGCATCCTGAACACCATGTGGTCCCTGATCCTGCCCGCCGCGGTGGACGTCTATTTCGTGTTCCTGCTGCGCCAGGCTTTCGTGGCGGTGCCCGAGGCCCTGAGCGAGGCCGCCCGCATCGACGGATGCAGCCACTTCACCATCTACCGCCGCATCATCCTGCCCCTGTGCATGCCCCAGGTGTCCACCATGCTGCTGTTCAGCTTTGTCTGGAGCTGGAACGACTACATGGGCCCCTACCTGTACATCTCGGACATCAACAAGCAGATGATCTCGGTCGGTATCAAGCTGTTCGCCTCGGGCCTGGCGCAGGACTACGGCGCCCAGATGGCCGGCGCGACGCTGGTCCTGATCCCGGTCATCGTGGCCTTCTTCCTCTGCCAGAAGTACTTCGTCGAGGGCATCACCGCCGGCGCAGTCAAAGGCTGATCTTTTAACTGTCAAGGAGTTTTCAACACTATGCGTGATCGTGCGCTTCTGCCCGCAGCCGGGCGCTTTTACAAGGCAAACCTCCACTGTCACACCGTTTTGTCCGACGGCCGCTGGACCAAGGAACAGGTCAAGGCCGAATACCAGCGGCGGGGCTACTCCATCGTGGCCTTTACCGACCACCGCCATTATGGCTGGCACCCCGAGCTGATGGACGACGGCTTTGTCCCTCTGGCCGCCTACGAGGCGGACCTGAACGAGCCGTTCCCCCCGTCGGGCAGTTTCCAGCGGGTGAGGACCTACCACCTGAACTTTTACGACACCGACCCCGTGGCCCGGGGCGGCTTTGAGGCCGTCCAGCCGCCCCAGCGGTACGGCGACATGGAGGCCCTCAACGCATTCATCGCCCGGATGAACGGGGACGGGTTCCTCTGCTGCTACAACCACCCCTACTGGTCTTTGCAGAACTGCACCGACTACCAGGGGCTGCAGGGCGTCTTTGCCATGGAGATCTACAACCACGGCTGCGAGCTGGACGGGCTGTACGGTTACGCGCCCCAGGCCTACGACGAGATGCTGCGGGCGGGGCAGAAGCTGTTCTGCGTGGCCACCGACGACAACCACGACGTCTACGCCCCCGGCGACCCCCGGTGCGATTCCTTCGGCGGGTTCACCATGTTCAAGCTGGAAAAGCTGACCTACGCCAGCGTCATCGAGGCCATGAAAAAGGGCGATTTCTACGCTTCCAACGGCCCGGAGATCCAGGAGCTGTCCATTCGGGACGGGGCGCTCTGCGTCCGGTGCAGCCCGGTGGAAAAGATCTATGTGGTCACCAGCGGCCGCCGCTGCCTGATGCAGCTGGCCGCCCCCGGGCAGACCCTGACCGAGGCGTCCTTCCCCCTGAGTGGGGACGAGGGCTACGTCCGGGTGGACTGCCGGGACGGCCAGGGCCGGCACGCCTGCTCCAACGCCTATTGGCTGGACGGCTGACCGGTGGCCGCGCGTACATTTGCCCGCCTGGCTTCGGCCGGGCAGGGCCGGCGGCTGTTCCTGCTCAGCTGGGTGGCCTACGCCGCCGCCTATGTGGGGCGGTACAACTACTCCGCCGTCATGAGCGCCATCACGGCGGAGGGCACCCTGACCCTGTCGGCGGCGGGGGCGGTGTCCACCGGGTATTTCGTCTGCTATGCGGCGGGGCAGATCCTCTGCGGCATCCTCAGCCAGAAGGCTTCCCCCTTTGGGATGATCCCCCTGGGGCTGGCCCTTTCGGCGGGGTGCAACTTTGGGATGGGCGTTGCCCCGGCGGGGGCCATGCCCCTGCTGTGGGCGGCCAACGGCCTGTTCCAGGCCATGGTCTGGCCGCCCATCGTCCGCCTGTTTGCCGAGTGCATGCCGTTTGAACAGCAGGATTCCGCCTGCGTTTCCATCAATTCCACCACGCCGGCCGGGACGCTGGGCGCCTATGCCCTCAGCGCCGCGGCTCTGGCCCTGGCGGGCTGGCGGATGGCGTTCTGGGCCTGCGGCGTGCTGATGCTGGCAGCAGCCGTGCTGTGGACCGTTGGCAGCGCGCCTTTGCGCCGCGCCGCCGGCAGTGCGTCCGCCAAGGCCGCGCCGGAAGGCCCTGCCGCCCGCAAAGCCGAACCGGGCGCGGCGCGCCGGATGCTGCCGGCCCTGTTTGCTGCCGGCCTGGTCTGGCTGGTGGTGCCGGCCATGCTCCACGGCGGGCTGAAGGACGGCGTCACCAGCTGGGTGCCCAGCATGATCCAGAGCAATTTCGGCGCAAGCCCCGCTTTTTCGGCGGCCGTCTCGATGGTGCTGCCCCTGGTCAACCTGACCGGCGCGTATCTCGCCGGCTGGCTGGATCACCGGGTGTTCCGCAACGAGGTCAAGACCTCGGCGGCTTTGATGGGGCTGGCCCTGGCCTGCCTGCTGGCCCTGCCCATGGCGGTGCAGGCCAGCCTGCCGGTCTCGCTGGTGCTGCTGGCCGCCACCACCGCCCTGATGCTGGGGGTCAACACCATGTTCATCAACGTGATGCCGGTCAAGATCGGCCGCAGCAGCGGCGCGGCCGTCCTCTCGGGCAGCCTGAACGCCATCACCTACCTGGGGGCGGCCCTCGCCACCTGGGGCATCGGCACGGCGGCCGAGGGCTTCGGCTGGGGGGCGGTGTTCGTCCTCTGGGCCGTGATGGCGGGGACGGCGCTGGCCGTCTGCCTGCTGCTGGCCCGGCCCTGGGGCCGCTTTGTCCGGAAATGTGAGATGGAAAGGGGGGACTTGGTATGAACGCAAGACCTGTGCTCTGGGCCGGCGCGGCGGATGCAGCCGCGGCAGTCCGGCAGCTCTGCCCGCAGGCCGCTGCGGACGCTCTGGCCCGCGCCGGGGAGATCTGCGGGCACACCTTCCTGTTCCGGGACCACTGGGAGATGGAGCCCACCCGCGAGCCCGTCCATTTTGACGGCCCCGTCGTCTGGGACGCCGTCCCCGCCGGGGACCCCGAGTGGACCTACGCCCTCAACCGGCACACCATCTTCGTCCATCTGGGCAGGGCCTGGCAGTACACCGGCGAGGCCCGCTATCTCGACGCCTTTGTTTCCCTGCTGGGGGACTGGCTGGACCGCATGCCCCGCACCCCCGCCAGCGAGAACACCACCTGGCGTGCGCTGGAAGCCGGCCTGCGCCCCGAAAACTGGCTGCGGGCCCTCGGCCTGTTCGGGCCGGCGGTGCCGGAGGCCCTGGGCCGCCGCATCGACGAGAGCCTGGCCGCCCACGGGGACTACCTGGCCCGGGCCCACGGGCCTTTCCAGCGGCTGAGCAACTGGGGCGCCATCCAGGCCCACGGGCTGTTTTTGATCGGGCTGTGGCTGGGCCGGGCCGATTGGCAGGCGCTGGCCCTCGGCCGCCTGGAGGAGAACCTTCGCCATGCCGTCCTGCCCGACGGCGTCCAGTGGGAGCAGAGCCCCATGTACCACTGCGAGGTGCTCCACGCCCTGCTGGACACCCTGCTTTTGGCGGAGCGCAACGGGATCGCCGTCCCGCCCCTCCTGCCGGAAAAGGCTCGGGCCATGTGCCGGGCCCTGGCGGTCTGGGCCGCCCCGGACCGCACCATCCTGCCCCAGGGGGACAGCGACGTCATCGACGCCGGGGACCTGCTGGCGGCGGGGGCCCTGCTGTTCCGTGACCCGCTGCTGGCCGCCGCGGCCCAGGGGCCCCTCTGCGAGGAGACGCTGTGGGACTTCGGCCCCGACGCCCCGGCCCGGCTGGCGGCCCTGCCGGCGGCCTGGCCCGACTGCCCCTCCCAGAAGCTGGAGGCCAGCGGCAACTACATCCTCCGCTCCGGCTGGGGCAGGGAGGATACCTGGATCCATTTCCGCGCCGGCAGCCTGGGCGGCGGCCACGGCCACGCGGACCTGCTCCACGTGGATGTGTACCACGGCGGGGAGGCCGTCCTGACCGACGCCGGCCGGGGCACCTACGTGGACGGCGGGCTGCGCCGCGCCCTGAAAGACCCCGCCGCCCACAATACCTTCCGGGTGGACGGCGCCGACTTCACCTGCTACCGCGGCACCTGGGAGTGGGGGGCCATCGCTCAGCCCCTGCCGGCCCTAGCGCGCTTCACCCCGCTGGCGGACCGCCTCGCCGGGGGGCACCTGGGGTATCTGGCCCAGGGCGCGGCGGTGGAGCGGCAGCTGGTCTTTCTCAAGCCGGGGCTGCTGGTGGGGGCGGACATCCTCCGCGCCCCGGACGGACGGCCCCACCGGGCCGAGCAGTTCTTCCACTTCGGCCCGGGCCGGCTGACGGCCGGGGAGAGCGCCGTCCTCTGGGAGGGCGGGCGCACCTGCGCCCAGCTCCGCTGGCTCAGCGGGCAGCGGGCCGAATGTTTCGCCGCGCCCTGCGCCCCCGCCTACAACCGGGTGGAAGATGCCCCGGCCCTCCGGCTGGACGCCCTGGCTGCGGCCGGTGTGACGGCCCTGGTGTGGGTGCTCAGTCTGGGCGGCCCCTGCCAGGCGGAGCTTGTGCCGGTGTCCACCGGGGCGGGTCAGCCCCTGCCGCCCGGCACGGCCGGAGCCGTCCGCATCCGGCGGGACGGGGCGGAATCCACCGTCCTGTTCAGCTGGCAGGCGGGGAGCCACGACGCCGGCCTGCTCTGCGCCGGGGACTGCACCGGCCACGGGAATGTCCTTGTTTTCACCCCGCAGTGCCCCCAGGGGCTCTGCCTTGACTAGGGTGTATCTGAAAACTCCCTAACGCTGTCCAATTCTACCAAAAAGGCGCATCTGCCGCGTTGCATTCGCTTGCATTCCACAAAGGAGTGCGGCGCTCATGCGCCTTGCATCTGCACCTTTCTGGCGAATTGTTCAGCATTTTTGACTTCTCAGATACACCCTAAACACCCGAGGGCCGGGAGAGGCGGGACGCCTCCCTATACCCACGATCGAAAGGAATTTGTATGAACGACGAAAAACGCACCGGCCGGGTCACCATCCCCACCGACCTGGATGCCGTGCCCGAGACCCTGGACCTGATGCGGCGCTGGGGGGCCGACGCCATCCGCGACTGCGACGGCACCGAGTTCCCCACCCAGCTGCGGGACACCGGGGCCAAGGTCTACGCCACCTACTACACCACCCGCAAGGACAACGCCTGGGCCAAAGCCAACCCCGACGAGATCCAGCAGTGCTACATCATGACCCCCTTTGCCACGGCGGCGGAAGGGGAGCTGCGCATCCCCCTGATGCGGGGCATCAGCCATGAGCTGCTGCGGGTGAACGACCGGGACGACATCGCCCGCTGGTGGGAGGTGGTGGACCGCACCACCGGTCAGCCCCTGCCCTCCGCCGCCTGGCGGTACGACCGGGAGGCCGGGGCGGTGGTCATCCCCGCGCCGGAAGCCTACCATGAATACACGGTCAGCTTCCTGGCTTACCTGATCTGGGACCCCGTCCACATGTACAACGCGGTGGTCAACGGCTGGACCGATGTGGAGCACCAGATCCCCTTCGACGTCCGCCAGCCCAAGACCCACCGGTATACCCTGGAGCGGCTGCGCCGTTTCCTCGAGAGCCACCCCTATGTGGACGTGGTGCGCTTCACCACCTTTTTCCACCTCTTCACCCTGGTGTTCGACGAGCTGCGGCGGGAAAAATACGTGGACTGGTACGGTTATTCCGCCTCGGTCAGCCCTTACATCCTGGAGCGGTTTGAAAAAGAGGCGGGCTATCCCTTCCGCCCCGAGTATATCATCGACCAGGGCTACCACAACAACCAGTACCGGGTGCCCGGCAGGGAGTACCGGGACTTCATGGCCTTCCAGCAGCGGGAAGTGAACGCCCTGGTGCGGGAGATGACCGACATCGTCCACGCCTACGGCAAGGAAGCCATGATGTTCCTGGGGGACCACTGGATCGGCACCGAGCCCTTTGGGGACCGGTTCGCATCGTCCGGCGTGGACGCCATCGTGGGCAGCGTGGGCAACGGCAGCACCCTGCGGCTGATCTCGGACATTCCCGGGGTCAAGTACACCGAGGGGCGGTTTTTGCCCTACTTCTTCCCCGACACCTTCCACGAAGGGGGCGACCCGGTGCGGGAAGCAAAGGAGAACTGGGTCACCGCCCGACGGGCCATCCTGCGCAAACCCATCGACCGCATCGGCTACGGCGGCTATTTGAAGCTGGCCTGCGGCTTCCCGGAGTTCACCGCGTATGTGGAGAGCGTCTGCAACGAGTTCCGGGAGCTGTACGACAACATCAAGGGCACCACCCCCTACTGCGTCAAGCGGGTGGCGGTGCTCAACTGCTGGGGCAAGATCCGCTCCTGGGGCTGCCACATGGTCCACCACGCCCTGTACCAGAAGCAGAACTACAGCTACGCCGGCGTCATCGAGGCGCTGAGCGGCGCCCC
>DXBJ01000059.1 GCA_019116585.1 Candidatus Faecalibacterium gallistercoris
AAAAAGTCCCGACCGGACGACATGCGCGTACGGTCGGGACACATACAGGGAAATTTGGCGCTGAGAGTGTGCGAGCCGCCTTGCGGCGAGTGCGCGGTTCAGCGCCAAATTTTGTCCCCAGGGGGATACCAGGGGGAAGGAATTTCTGTCCCGCGTATGCGGGCAGAAATGGGTTCCCCCTGGAGCGTGTCGTTTTTCGACACGCTGCATCATGTAAGGCCCGCCATAAAAAGAAACGGGTGCATCTGAAAATCCTCCAACGCTGTCCCGCTCTGTCGAAAAGGGCTGCATCCCAAAAGCGGCCGCGCCGGGCTCCGGTTTCCCGGGCGCCATCCTTGCTGCGCCGGCCGGAGCTTCTCGCTTGACGCCGCCGGAAAACCGTGCTATATTCACTTGCGGGAAGGGATAAGAATGGAGAAGGTACCTTTTGATCTGAAAGGAGTGCGAATCAGATGCAACCGTATGTTATTTTTACCGAGTCGACCGGCGACCTGCCCCCGGCCCTCATCGAGGAGGCGGAGCTGCGGGTCCTGCCCATGAGCTTCAACCTGGACGGGCAGGCCTACCGCAACTGGCCCGACGGGCGGGAGATCAGCTCCCACGACTATTACGAAAAGCTGCGGGCGGGCAGTACCTGCACCACCAGCCAGGTGTCCCTGGCCGATTACGAGGATGCGTTCACCCCGGTGCTGGCAGGAGGGCAGGATATTTTGTACCTGGCCTTTTCCAGCGGGCTGTCGGGGACCTATCAGTCCAGCTGCGTGGCCGCCGAAATGCTGCAGGAAAAATTCCCCGGCCGCCGCATCGCCTGTGTGGACTCCAAACAGGCCAGCATGGGCGAGGGGCTGTTTGCCTATCTGGTAGCCCGCAAGCGGCAGGCAGGGGCCAGTTTTGACCAGGCGCTGGATTACGCCCGGCAGCTGGCGCCCGCCGTCTGCGCCTGGTTCACGGTGGACGACCTGATGTTCCTCAAGCGGGGCGGGCGGCTGTCCGGCGCGGCGGCGGTGGCCGGCACTCTGCTGGGCATCAAGCCGGTGCTCCATGTGGACGACGACGGCCACCTCATCGCCATGGAAAAGGTCCGGGGCCGCCGGGCCAGCCTGGACGCTCTGGTCAAGCACTTCCAGGCCACCGCCCGCGACCCGCAGGGGGGCACGGTGTTCATCAGCCATGGCGACTGCCCCGACGACTGCCAGTATGTGATGGACAAGCTCCGGGCGCTGGGCGTCACCGACCTGCACCAGGGCGACATCGGCCCGGTGATCGGGGCCCACAGCGGGCCCGGCACGGTGGCCCTGTTCTGGGTGGGCGGCCCCCGCTGAAAAATGATGCTGAAGCGCGCCGCAGCGTGGCGGTTTTCGACACGCTGCGGCGCGCCTTTTACACGATGAAAAGTCTGCGGCACAACAAAAACGGCGGCCACATTGCTGTGGTCGCCGTGGTGCGGATAAGAGGACTTGAACCTCCACCGAGTTGCCCCGATTAGAACCTGAATCTAACGCGTCTGCCAATTCCGCCATATCCGCTTATTCACTTGGCGTCCGGTCACCCGGAACGATAGCTATTATAGCGTAAACGGCGGCAAATGTCAACAGGGTTTGCAAGATTTTTTTGACAAAATTTTGCGGCGATTTTGCTGCACTCTGCGCGCGGCAAATATGGTACAATAAAAGAGTTTCTAACACTCTGCATCAAATGGAAGGAGAAGTACATTTTGTTCAACGTCATCATTTTCTTTGCCGGCGCGGCGCTGATGCTGGTCATGGCGGTGCGGGCCAGCCGGGCCCGGCTGGCCCTTGTGAACAAGGGCGTCAAGGTGCAGGCGGTGGTGGCCGGCACCATCCAGAACCGGGACGGCGTGTCCCTGGCGCTGGCGTTCACCACGCCCTCGGGGGACACCCGCCGCCTGCCTTACCCGGTGCCCCGCAAGGCCAAGGGCCTGCGGCAGGGCAGCCAGGTCACCCTGTATTACGACCCCGACCACCCCGAAAAGGTCTATGTGGAAGGGGACAAGGCGGTCTTGGGGGCCGAAATGATCTATTACGTCCTGGCGGGCCTGCTGCTGGCGCTGGGACTGGTGCTGCTGGTCATGCTGTGAAAGGGGGGACGGCACAATGATCCTGGAACATCTCTATCAGGGTGAGCCCGGGGCCTGGAAGATCGTATTCCGGGCCAGCGCAGAGGAGCTGGCCCGCGCCCTGGCGGCGCTGGAAGCGGAGGCGGGGCCTGCCCCCGACGGCGGCGAGGAGGACCGGCTGGCCGAGGCGGTCAACCGCGCCATCCTGGCGCCGGACGGGTTTTCCACCGTGTGGGCCGAGGCAGTGGAAAAAGCCGGCCTCCAGCCGGTGAGCGACCCGGACTTCAAGCTGGCGGCCCTCAACAAGGCGGAGGGCTTCCGGGCCGAGGCGGTGTTTTTTGCCCTGCCGCCCCTCACCCTGGGGCAGTACACCGGCTTTGTCCAGCCCATCGAGCCGCGGCCTATCCGCCGCCTGGCCATCGAGCTGGAGATCAACCAGCACCACGGCGCAGAGGAGCGCGCCGCCGATGCGGCGGGCAAGGCCCAGCTGCGCCAACAGGTGATCGCCGGGCTGTACGCCCGGCGCTGCGAGCAGGCCCGGCAGCTGGCCCAGGCCAGACTGATCCTCTGCCTGGGGGACCAGGTGACCGGCCCTCTGCCCAGGCAGCTGGTGGCGGAGCATTACTTTGCCGAGCAGCGCCGCTTCCACCTGAGCCTGCAGGCCCAGCGGGTCAACTTCGACCAGTTCCTGCAGGTGCGGGGGCAGACGGTGGAACAGTTCCGGGCCGAGCTCCACGCCAACGCCGAGCGCAGGCTGCGCAGCCGTCTGGGCCTGCTGCTGGTGGCGGACAAGGAAGGCCTCTGGCCCTCGCAGGCCGAGGTGGACGCCGCGCTGGCGGCATGGGACGACAAGCGGGACGGGGAGCGCACCTTCCCCGCCAACGACGCCCGCAAGGCCCGCCAGAAGCTGGCGAGCCAGCGGGCCGAGGCGTTCGTCCTGGAGCATTCCACCCTGCTGCCGCCGCCCGCCCAGCCCACCATCGTCGAAACCGCATAAAAGGCCGGGCTGCGGCCCGCATCCTCCCAAAACAAGCAAAACAGCCAGTTTTTCACCCTTTTGTCCCGTCCGGGACGGGGGGATAAAACTGGCTGTTTTTGGGATATGATGGGTTAGAGGAGGGCCTTCACCACCGCGAGCCCATGTCCGAGAAGGCGATCACGATGCACTCAATGCCGAAGGCCACCAGGCAGAAGGCGATGAGGTAACCCACCGCCACAAAGGTCAGCACGGGGCGCAGCAGCATCAAAAAGCCCAGCGCCAGGCCCAGAATGTTGACGATCAGGGAAAAGTAATAGTAGAAGTCCCCCGCGATGAAGCGGATCAGGGCAGTGTGGGTCAGCCGGGAGATGCAGTGGGTGATGAACCACAGCGGGAACAGCAGGGCCACGATCCACTCGGCAATGCCGGGGTAGGCCAGCAGGGCGATGCCGGTCATCATGCTGAAGATGCCCGAGATCAGGGACACCACCGGCCCAAAGCCGGTAAAGCGCTCTTCCTTGATGTAGATGACGATGTCGCAGATGCCGGTGATGACGGCGGCGACGCCGTACACCACCGCCACGCCGGTAAAGATGCTGCGGGGGCTCAGAAAGGTGAACACACCCAGCACGATCAGGCACAGGCCCATGAGGAACTGGCTGACCCCAAAGCCGGAACGGCCTTTCATCCCTTTCATTGCGCTGCGCCTCCTTCGATGGCTGCGGCCTGGCCGGGGGTCTGCCCGGTCTGCCGCAGAAGCTGCATGAATTCCTCGCCGGTGATGGTCTCCTTCTCGTAGAGGTACTGGGCCAGCCGGTCCAGGGCGGCGCGGTGCTCTTCCAGCAGCTGCCGGGCCTTGGCGTGCTGGGCCTTGACCAGGGCCACCACTTTGCGGTCGATGGCCTGCTGGGTCTCGGCCGAGCAGGCCAGGGAGGTGTCCCCGCCCAGGTACTGGTTGTTGACCGTCTCAAAGGCCACCATGTCGAACTCGTCGTTCATGCCGTAGCGGGTGATCATGGCCCGGGCCAGCTTGGTGGCCTGCTCGATGTCGTTGGAAGCGCCGGTGGTGATCTGCCCAAAGACCACTTCTTCCGCCGCGCGGCCGCCGGTCAGGGTGGCGATCTTGTTTTCCAGCTCCTCTTTGGTCAGCAGGTTCTTGTCGGCGGTCTCCACCTGCATGGTGTAGCCCAGGGCGCCCGAGGTGCGGGGGATGATGGTGATCTTCTGCACCGGGGCGCTGCTGGTCTGCAGGGCGGCCACCAGGGCGTGGCCGATCTCATGGTAGGCCACCACGCGCTTTTCCTGGTCGGAGAGGATGGCGTTCTTTTTCTGGTAGCCGGCGATGACCACCTCGATGCTCTCCTCCAGGTCGGCCTGGGTGACCACCGTCCGCCCGGCCCGCACCGCCCGCAGGGCGGCCTCGTTGATGATGTTGGCCAGCTCGGCGCCCGAGGTGCCTGCGGCCATCCGCGCGATGGTGTGGAAATCCACGTCCCCGTCCGTCTTGATCTTCCGGGCGTGGACCTTCAAAATGGCCTCGCGGCCGGCCAGATCGGGCAGCTCCACCGGCACCCGACGGTCGAACCGGCCGGGCCGGGTCAGGGCGGGGTCCAGGCTCTCGGGCCGGTTGGTGGCCGCCAGGATGATGACGCCGTTGTTGCTTTCAAAGCCGTCCATCTCGGTCAGCAGCTGGTTCAGGGTCTGCTCCCGCTCGTCGTTGCCGCCCATGCCGCTGCCCGCGTTGCGCTTTTGGCCGATGGCGTCGATCTCGTCGATGAACACGATGCAGGGCGCTTTCTCTTTGGCCTGCTTGAACAGGTCGCGGACCTTGGAGGCGCCCATGCCGACGAACATTTCCACAAACTCAGAGCCCGACATGGAGAAGAAGGGCACCCCCGCCTCGCCGGCGACGGCCTTGGCCAGCATGGTCTTGCCGGTGCCCGGAGGGCCCACCAGCAAAACGCCCTTGGGCATCGACGCGCCCACATCGGTGTACTTTTTGGGGTTGTGGAGGTAGTCCACGATCTCGGCCAGGTTCTCCTTGGCCTCGTCCTCGCCGGCCACGTCGGAAAAGCGGATGCCGTCCGAGGACTGGACGTAGACCCGGGCGTTGGACTTGCCCATCCCGAAGGACATGCTGTTCTTGCCGCCCATCTGCTCCATCATCTTTTTGCTCATATACTGCCCCAGCCCGATGAAGATGGCCAGCGGCAGCACAAAGGACAGCAAAAAGCTCAAGATGGGCGAGCCCTGGTCGCTGACGCTGTCAAAGGTGGCGCCGGCTTCGTGCAGCCGCTCGGTCAGGGTGGGGTCGTACATGGCCCCGGTCTGGTAGACCTGGGTATTGTCCTTGTTGGTAAAGGTAATCTCGGTGCTGGTGACCTCCACCACACCGACGTCTTTTTCCTCGATCATATCCATGAAGGTGCCGTAGTCCACCTCGTCGATCTGAGGCCGCATCAGCATGGGCGATACGATCAGATTGAACAGGAACAAAATGGCCAGCACCAGAACATAGTAGTAGATCAGAGGTTTTTTGGGGCTTTTGACTTCTTTCATCGTCGGTCTCCTCCTCTGGGTTTCATAGGGCGCAGGTTGTACGGCAGCGTACAATCCGCTTACGAACTTAGTATAGTCCCCTCATGCGGCACCGGCGTGTATAAATTGTTAAAAATGTGATAACAACGAACGCGGGATGCCGACAGCCGTCCCCGGCCTCCCGATCCAATGGAAATCCCCCCTCCCAGGCGGGAGAGGGGAGAGCAAATGGGGATGCCGGCGGGCCTTACTGCACCGTCTCGAACTGGCTGTTGTAGAGCCTGGCGTAAAAGCCGCCCCGGGCCAGCAGCGCGTCGTGGGTGCCCTGTTCCACGATCTTGCCGTCCTGCATCACCAGGATGATGTCCGCCTCCCGGATGGTGGACAGCCGGTGGGCCACGATGAAGCTGGTGCGGCCCTCCATCATACGGGCAAAGGCCTTCTGGATGCGCACCTCGGTACGGGTGTCGATGGAGCTGGTGGCCTCGTCCAGGATCAGCATGGGGGGCAGGCAGAGCATCACCCGGGCAATGCACAAAAGCTGCTTTTGGCCCTGGCTGATGTTGCCGCCGTTTTCGGCCAGGACGGTGTCGTAGCCCGCCGGCAGCCGCTGGATGAAGCTGTGGGCGTGGGCGGCTTTGGCCGCCGCCACGATCTCCTCGTCGGTGGCGTCGGGTTTGCCGTAGGCGATGTTCTCCCGCACGGTGCCGGCCCGCAGCCAGGTGTCCTGCAGCACCATGCCGTAGCTGCCCCGCAGGGAGGCGCGGGTGGCCTGGCGGATGTCGGCGCCGGCCACCCGGATGCAGCCGCTGTCCACGTCGTAAAAGCGCATCAACAGGTTGATGAGGGTGGTCTTGCCGCAGCCGGTGGGGCCCACGATGGCCACCCGCTGGCCCGGCTGGACGTCCAGGCTGAAATGCTCGATCAGGGGCCGGTCGGGCAGGTACCGGAAGGAGACGTCCTCCAGGGCGACCCGGCCGTCCGGATGCAGGGTGAGGGCGCCGGGGGCTTCGGGCGTCTGGTCCTCGGCGTCCAGCAGGGCAAACACCCGGGCCGCACAGGCCAGGGCGTTCTGCAGCTCGGTCACCACCCCCGATATTTCGTTGAAGGGCTTGGCGTACTGGTTGGCGTAGCTCAAAAAGACGCTCAGCTGGCCGATGGTGATGCCCCCGGCCGCCGCGTAAAAGGCGCCCACCAGCCCCACGCCGGCGTAGACGATGTTGTTGACAAAGCGGGTGGCGGGGTTGGTCAGGCTGGAAAAGAAGGTGGCTTTCAGGCTCACGTCGGCCAGCCGCTCGTTCACCTCGTCAAAGGCGGCCAGGCTCTCGGCCTCGTGGCCAAAGGCCTGCACCACCTTCTGCCCCTCGATCATCTCGTTGACCAGGGCGGTCTGCTCGCCGCGGACGGCGCTCTGGCGGTGGAAGTAGCCGTAGGAGTGGTTGGCGATGAACCCCGCCACCACCAGGCTGAGGGGGGTGATGAGGACCACCACCAGCGAGATCAGCACGTTTTCCCGGAACATGAACAGCAGGGTGCCCAAAATGGTCAGCAGCCCGGTGAACAGCTGGGTGAAGCCCATCAGCAGGCCGTCGGCAAAGGTGTCCACATCGGCCACCATCCGGCTGACGATGTCCCCGGCGGGGTGGCTGTCCAGGTAGGACAGGGGCAGGGACTGGATCTTGTGGATGGCGTCGTTGCGCAGGTCCCGCGTGACCGAGAAGGTGATCTTGTTGTTGCAGACGCTGAGCACCCACTGGGCAAAGGCGGCCAGGGCCGTCACGATCAGGATGTGGAGCAGGATGCCCGGCACCCCTGCCCGGTCCACCTGGCCGGGGCCCAGCATCCGGTCGATGGCGTCGCCGCACAGCAGGGGGATATACAGCTGGGCCCCCACGCTGCCGGCGGCCACCAGCAGGCTGGCCGCCACATAAAAGCGGTAGGGCCGGATGTAGGCCAGCACCCGGCGCAGGGCCGCCCGGCTCTCGGCGGTGGAGAGGGGGTTTTTCCGGTTGGGTTTGCTCATGCGGGGGCGCCTCCTTTCACAAGCTCGGACGGCTTTTTGAACTGGCTCTCGTAGATCTCCTGGTAGACGGGGCAGCGGGCCAGCAGCTCCTGGTGGCTGCCGCAGCCCACCATGTGGCCGTCGTCCAGCACGATGATTCGGTCGGCGTGCTGCAGGCTGGCCGCCCGCTGGCTGACAATGAACACCGTCATGCTGCCGGGCAGGGCCGCAATGGCCTTGCGCAGCGCCGCGTCGGTGGCAAAGTCCAGGGCGCTGGCGCTGTCGTCCAGGATCAGGATGTCGGGCTTTGCCACCAGGGCCCGGGCGATGGTCAGGCGCTGGCGCTGCCCGCCCGAAAAGTTGCGCCCGCCCTGTTCCACCGGCTCGTCCAGGCCCAGGGGCTTGGCGCGGACGAAATCGGCGGCCTGGGCCGTCTCCAGGGCGGCCCACAGCTCGGCGTCGGTGGCGGCGCGGTTGCCCCACAGCAGGTTGGAGCGGATGGTCCCGGTAAACAGCTGGGCCTTCTGCATCACGGTGGCCACCCGGCCCCGCAGCAGCTCCCGGGGCCAGGCCGACGCCGGCCGGCCGAACAGCTCCACGCTGCCCTCGGTGGCGTCGTAGAAACGGGGGATCAGGCTGACCAGGCTGGACTTGCCCGCGCCGGTGCCCCCGATGATGCCGATGGTCTCCCCCGGGCGGGCGGTGAAGGTGATGCCGGTCAGGCTGGGGGCACCGGCCCCGGCGTAGGTCAGGCCCGCATGGTCGAAGCGGACGGCCTCCTGGGCCCGGCGGCTGTCCGCCTGGCCGGTGACCACCGCCGGGAACGCCATGCCGGGCCGGGTGTCCAGCACAGCCTGCACCCGGCCGGCGCTGGCCCAGGCCTTGCTGATCTGGACGATGAGATTGGCCAGCTTGACCAGCTCCACCAGGATCTGGTTCATATAGTTGACCAGGGCGATCAGGTCTCCCTGGGCCATGCCCCCCGCGTCGATCTCGATGGCGCCGGTGTACAGCAGGGCCACGATGGCCAGGTTGATGAGCACATAGGTCAGGGGGTTGGTCAGGGCCGACAGGTGGCCCACCTTCAGCTGCAGGCCGGTGAGCTGGTCGTTGGTCTGCTCAAAGCGCCGGGTCTCGCTGGCCTCCTTGCCAAAGGCGCGCACCACCCGCACGCCGGTCAGGTTTTCCCGGGTCAGGCCCAGCACCCGGTCCAGCCGGCCCTGCACCTTGCGGTAGAGGGGGGACGTCACCGCCATGATGCTGAACACCACCACCGACAGCGCCGGGATGGTGACCACGAAGATCATCGCCGCCCGGGCATTGACGGCAAAGGCGCAGACCATGGCGCCCACCACCACAAAGGGGCTGCGCAAAAACAGCCGCAGGAACATGTTCAGCCCGCCCTGCACCAGGTTGATGTCGCTGGTCATCCGGGTGATGAGGGTGGAGGTGCCGATGGTATCCATCTCCGAAAAGCCCAGGGACTGGATGTGGGCAAACAGCGCGTGCCGCAGGGCGGTGGCGTAGCCCACCGCCGCCTTGGCCGAAAAATACTGGGCGGTGACGCTGCACCCCAGGCCCACCATGGCCAAAAGCAGCAGCAGGGCGCACCGCGTGAGGATATAGCGGGCGTCGCCGGCCGCGATGCCCACATTGACGATGTTGGCCATGACCAGGGGGACCAGCAGGTCGAAGCAGGCCTCCAGCATTTTGAACAGGGGGGCGATGACGCTCTCCTTTTGGTAGCCGTTCAGATAGACAAGCATCCGTTTCAAGTGTAAAACGCTCCTTTCCCGGGGCTGTGGATGGCAGATTGCGCGCGGTTATCTTTCATTATACCGCGCCGCGGGGGCAATTACCAGATGAAAACGCCGCTTTTGGCAAAAAGCAGGCCGCACCCCGCCGCAACCGGTTGAGAAAAGGCGGAAATCCTGCTATACTAAAACGTACAAGAGAGGGAGGGACGCCAAGCCATGCCAAGCGGGAAAAAGCACATCCGGTACCGGCCGGTCAAAAACCGGAAAAAAGCCCCGGCGGGGGGCCTGCGCTACGGGCCGGTCTTTACCGGGTGCCCGGCGGTGGAGCTGGCCGTCGAGCGGCTGTACCAGGCCGGCGACGCGCAGCGGGAGGAGCGGTTCTGGGGCCTGGTCAAGGGGCTGAACTACGCTTTGCAGATGCAGACCCATGTGCTGGTGCCTGTCCGGCTGACCCCCGAGGGCAGCCAGGGACAGTTCAGCTGGGCGTCCCACCCCATCCCGCCCGAAAAGGCCGGGGGGCTGGAGCTCTGGGCCCTGAGCACCCCCAAGGGATACAAGGTGCTGCCGGCCTTTACCCGGCCGTCGGAGGCGGACGCCAGCCCCGCCACCCTGGGCCTGCCCATGGCCGAGCTGCCCCTGCAGCAGGTGATGGAGGAGGCCCTGCAGCGGGAGGACCTGAACGGGATGGTCCTCAACCCGTGGGGCCGGTCGGCCACGCTGGACAAGGGGCTGCTGCGGGGGCTGCTCTACGCCCACGGCCCCGAGGACGCCCCCGGCGAGGCCGAGGCCCGGCAGGGCCGCCAGCTTGCCGCCCAGGGCCGCTGGGCCGAGGCCGAGCCCCTCTTTGCGGCGTCGGCCGCTCTGGGCTGCCCCGAGGGGCTGCGCCGGCTGGCCGGCTGCTACGACACGGGCCGGGGCATCGGCCGGGACCGGCGCAAGGCCATGACCCTGTGGCGCAAGGCCGCCGCCCAGGGGGACGTGCTGGCCCAGGTGGCCATAGGGGACCGGTACGCCGCGGGCACCGCCCGCACCCCCGGCGACCCCGGCAAGGCCCTGATGGCCTACCGCCGGGCGTGCGCCATGGCGGAGACCGAGATGGACATCACCACCTGGCCGGTGCTCTGCCTGCGGATGGCCGGGGCCGAGGCCGGCGCCACCGACAAGGAGCAGGCCGCCCGGCTGCTGGCCGAGGCGGTGCACGGGCTGCACCTCCTGTGCAAGGAGGAAGAGGACGCCGAGGCCCGGCAGGAGCTGGCCCGGGCGGTGGCCGCCCTGGCCGACTGCGCCCGGGAGATCTACGCCGGGGCCGCAAACCTGCAGGAGCTGCTCCAGAAGCTGGCCGCCCAGCTGAACACAGAATCTTTACATTTCAACTGAAAAAGCGCCACAATCCCACGGTAAAATAAAGGAGAGACAGAATGGATGCGGCCCCGCCGTGTCCGGACAAAGCAAGGAAAAGAGGATTTCACATATGGGCAAAGTGATCGGGATCGACCTGGGCACCACCAATTCCTGTGTAGCGGTGGTGGAAGGCGGCAAGCCGGTGGTCATCACCAACGCGGAAGGCGAGCGCACCACCCCCTCGGTGGTGGCTTTTACCAAGGACGGCGAGCGGCTGGTGGGCGGCGCGGCCAAGCGGCAGCTGGCCACCAACGCCGGCCGCACCATCTCCAGCATCAAGCGGCGGATGGGCAGCGACTACCGCGTCCACATCGACGGCAGGGACCTGACCCCGCAGGAGATCAGCGCCATGATCCTGTCCAAGCTGCGCCGGGACGCCGAGAGCTACCTGGGCGAAAAGGTGACCGAGGCGGTCATCACGGTGCCGGCCTACTTTGACGACAGCCAGCGCAAGGCCACCCAGGACGCCGGCCGCATCGCCGGAGGAGTTAAAACAGCGTGAGGCGCGGATGTGGCGCGTTGCCTATGACATTGCGCTGAAAGCTGAAA
>DXBJ01000060.1 GCA_019116585.1 Candidatus Faecalibacterium gallistercoris
GGACGGCCGGTGTCGATGACGGTGAGGCCCCACCTGTTCCCATTCCGAACACAGAAGTTAAGCTCACTTGTGCCGAAGATAGTTGGCTGGACACGGCCTGTGAAAATAGGTAGATGCCGGCTTCTCGCAAAATGAAACCCCTGAGGTGTGAACCTCGGGGGTTTTTGTTTTGATAAATATTATGTTGCGCCAGTAACTTTATATTTTTAGATGATTGACATAAAAATTTTCTTTGATTATGATAAATGCGAGATGCCGGCAGCTCATTATTTTTTATAAAATAAGGAGCGATTAAAATGAACCATATAGAATTGAAAGGAACGCACCGCCAGGCAGGGCAGCAGCTGGGCACATTACTGTGGGAACAGGGAGTGTCGATTATGGAACAGCTTCCGTTTGCCATCACATCCGAACGGATGGAATATGCAGAGGCGTGCATCCCTATCTATCAAACCTGCTATCCTGAAATTCTAGCAGAATTGGAAGGACTGGCAGAGGGCCAGCGCTGTGATGTGCATTTGTTGCAGGCGGTACTGTTCAGCACCTATGCCATGCCCCCGTCTTGCAACTGTTCCTGTTTTGCAGTGACAGGCCATGAAATTCTTTTTGGGAGGAACAGTGATTTTCTGACAGCTCTGGAACAAGCCAATACCAATGTGCTCTATCGGCTGTCCGATGGCGCTTACGCCCTGAATGGAAATACGACCTCGTTTCTACAGATGGAGGACGGCGTCAACCAATATGGCCTGGCGGCCGGGCTGACGTCGGTTTATCCGATGGTCCGGAAAGCGGGATTCAATGCGGGTTTATTGGTTCGGTACGTCCTGGAAAAATGCAGGACCGTGTCCGAAGCACTCCGATGCCTGGAACAACTGCCGACGGGTTCGGCACAGACCATCACGCTGGCGGATGCAACAGGGGACCTCGCAGTGGTGGAAAGCGACGCAGAGCACTTGGCGGTCATCCGGCCAGAACAAAAAGACAGGGCATTTGTCTGTGCTACCAATGTGTTCCATAGTGCGGCAATGCAGAGCCGGCAGCTGCCAGAAGAAGATAACTGGTTTGCAGAAACACGGTATCAGACCATGCTCCGGGCGTTGAGCAGTCAAGCAAACGACTGGACCTTGTCCTTTGCAAAGCGCTTGTTGTCCGGCGGATATGGCTTTATCTGCCAGTATGACAGGAGCAGCGGCAAAGATACTGTTTGGTCGGTAGTCTACGACCTTGGCCGACGCAGCATCTACCGCAGCGAAGGCAATCCAGCCCGCTGCGGATACCGGCAGGATACGAGGCCCTTACGATAAGAGGAAGCGGGTGACAGGCCAAACGGCCAACGGCTTTTCCTGAAATAGAGAAACCCCTGAGGCGTGGACCTCGGGGGTTTGTTTTGCCTGGGCGGGCATCACCTGCCCGGGTCGGGGGCGGAGGACTGGCGGCGGCGGGTGGCCGTGTCCTCGAAACAGAAGGAGGCGGGCTGATGGCGGGACTGGGTGTACTCGAACAGCAGCCCGTCGGCGTTGAAGGTCAGGCTGGACACCACCACCACGCTGCCGTAGCCGTCCAGGTCCAGCAGGGCCTCGTCCCGGGTGGTGGCGCGCTCCACCGTCACGCGGCGCTTGGTGGTGGTGATGCGGATGTGCAGCACCTTTTCGATGTACTCGTAGATGGACCGGGCCGCGATCCCGGCGGTCAGGCCGGGGACCATCGCCTGGGAAAAATAGTTCACGTCCAAAATCAGGGCCTTGCCCTCCAGGTAGCGCACCCGCTCGACGGCCCACAGGGGCTCGCCCACCATGAACCCGCTCTGGGAGGCCAGGCGCTCGTCGGTCTCCACCTGCTCGAACCGCACCACCTTGGTCACGGCGTGCAGGTTGTTGCGCTGGTCGGTCTCCTGAAAGCTCTCGATCACCCCGATCAGGAAGGCGGTCTTGCCCGCCGGCCGGTAGATCACCCGCACCCCCTTGCCCTGGATGGGCTGCAGGTAGCCGGCGGCGGTCAGGTCCGCCAGGGCCCGGCGCAGGGTGTTGCGGGCGCAGCCGTACTCCTGGATCAGCTCGCTCTCGGCGGGCAGCAGGGACTGGTAAGGGTAGTCCTGGGCCTCGATCTTTTGCTTGATGCTGCGGCAGATGCCTTCAAACTTTGCTTTGGGCATGGGATTATCGCCTCCACCTGTTCAAATGTTTGAACTCAGTATACAGCAATTCTTTCCAAATCGCAAGGGGCCTGTTTGTGCTAGGCTCTGAAAATGACGTTTTGCCATGACGTTTTTGGCAAAATCCGTTGACTTTGCCGCCCCGGATGCTATACTGGTGCCAGCTCGAAAAGATGTTTGAACTTGTTCGCATCTTTGAACAAGTTCGCAGTGTGTTGTGTTGAAGGAGGATGTTTCATGGGCAAATACCTAGAGGACGCCAAAGAGCTGCTGGCAGCTGTAGGCGGCAAAGAGAACATCGCGGCGGTGTCCCACTGTGTCACCCGGATGCGGTTTGTGCTGAACGACCCGGCCAAGGCGGACGTGCCCCGCATCGAAAAGATCAAGTCGGCCAAAGGCACCTTTACCCAGGCGGGCCAGTTCCAGGTCATCATTGGCAACACGGTCAGCGATTTTTACAACGATTTTGTGGCGGTGTCCGGCATCGAGGGCGTCTCGAAGGACGCCGTCAAGAGCGCGGCCAAGCAGAACCAGAACCGCGCCCAGAAGATCATGAGCGCCCTGGCCGAGATCTTTGCGCCCCTGATCCCCATCATGATCACCGGCGGCCTGATCCTGGGCTTCCGCAACTGCATCGACAGCATGTACCTGCTGGAAAACGGCACCAAGACCCTGGTCGAGGTCAGCCAGTTCTGGAGCGGCGTGGACAGCTTTTTGTGGCTGATCGGCGAGGCCATCTTCCACATGCTGCCGGTGTGCATCTGCTGGTCGGTGACCAAAAAGATGGGCACCACCGAGAGCCTGGGCATCGTCCTGGGCCTGACCCTGGTGTCCGGCCAGCTGCTGAACGCCTACTCGGTGGCCACCACCGCCGCCGCCGACATCCCCCAGTGGGACTTCGGCTTTGTCCAGGTCAACATGATCGGCTACCAGGCCCAGGTCATCCCCGCCATGCTGGCGGCCTTCACCCTGGTGTACCTGGAAAAGTTCTTCCGCAAGGTCTGCCCCGCCGTCATCTCGATGATCGTGGTGCCCTTCTGCAGCCTGGTGCTGTCGGTCATGGCCGCCCACTTTGTGCTGGGGCCCATCGGCTGGGCCATCGGCTCGGCCGTTTCCTCCGCCGTGTACGCCGGCATCTCCGGCCCGTTCCGCGTCATCTTCGGCGCCGTGTTCGGTTTTGTGTACGCCCCGCTGGTCATCACCGGCCTGCACCATATGTCCAACGCCATCGACCTGCAGCTGGTGGCTGACTTCGGCGGCACCATGCTGTGGCCCATGATCGCCCTGTCCAACATCGCCCAGGGCTCGGCCGTCCTTGGCATGATCTACCTCCAGCGCAAAAACGCCGCCGCCCAGGAGGTCAACGTCCCCTCCTGCATCTCCTGCTACCTGGGCGTCACCGAGCCGGCCATGTTCGGCGTCAACCTGAAGTACAACTTCCCCTTTATCTGCGGCATGATCGGCTCGGCGGTGGCGGGCGTCGTCTGCACCGCCACCTCCACCACCGCCAACTCGGTGGGCGTGGGCGGCCTGCCCGGCATCCTGTCCATCCAGTCCGCATCGATGCTCAGTTTTGCCCTGTGCATGATCATCGCCATCGTCATCCCCTTTGTGCTGACCGTTATCATGGGCAAAAAGAAAGGCGTGGCCTGAGCGATGCACGAGACAGTCGGCTACACGCCCTCGGCGCAGGACCCCTGGTTTGAGGCCGCGCTGGTGGAATACCGGGCCCACCGCCCGCCGCCGACCACCGGCAACCCCTACACCGTGCTGGGCGAGCCGGTGGGCGATCTGCGGGACAACATGGGCTGTCGCAACCGCGACCTTTCCGCCGGGGTGCGGGTCTGGTCCACCGTGCTGGACGGGGTGCCCGCCCGCTGCTGCCAGGGCCGCGAGGACCCGGCCGGGCCCTGTGTGTTCTTCATCCACGGGGGCGGCTTTGTGGGCGGCTCGGTGCAGGTGATGGAAAACCCCTGCAAGTACCTGGCCCAGGCCGCCGGGGGGCTGGTGGTCAACATCGACTACCGCCTGGCCCCCGAGACCCCGTTCCCCGGCAGCATCGAGGACTGCGTCCGGGCCGTCCGGGCGGTGCTGCGGGACGAAGGGTTCGTGTTCGACCGCCGCAGGGTGTTTGTGGCGGGGGACAGCGCCGGGGCCAACCTGGCCCTGGCCTGCGCCCAAAAGCTGGAGGTCTTTGCCGGGGCGGTGCTCTACTACCCGGTGGTGGACCTGGCCTGCGGGGAACACTGGCACTGGGACGAGACCGTCTACCGCGGCTGGCCCGACGAGATGGTCCGCCGCTGCGCCACCGGCCTGAAGAACAACGAGCCCATGCTGCAAAAGCTCTACCTGCAGGGCAGGACCTCCCCCCGGGACCCCCTGGTCTCCCCGATCTACCGGCAGGCGCCGTTCTGCCCGCTGCTGATCCAGTACGCGGAGTACGATTATCTCCGCCTGCAGGCAGAGGCCTTTGCCCGGCGGTCCGCCGCCATGGGGACGGAGGTGGACACCGTGCTGTACCAGGGGCTGAACCACGCGTTCCTGGACCTGTTCGGGATCGTGCCCCAGGCAAAGGCGAGCGTGGACCGGACGGCCGCGTTCCTCCGGCAGCACAAGGCATAAGGCAGACCCCGCGGGCAGGCGGGGTAAAGGATAAGAAGCAACCCATACAAGAAGGCAAGAGAAGGCAAGGTGCGTTTTATGGCAAACTTTCAGGACAAGGTGGTCTATCAGATCTACCCCAAATCCTTCTGCGACACCAACGGCGACGGCCTGGGCGACCTGCCCGGCGTCACCGCCAAACTGGACTATCTCCGGGACCTGGGGGTGGACTATCTCTGGCTGACCCCCTTCTTCCCCTCGCCCCAGCGGGACAACGGCTACGACGTGGCCGACTACCGGGCCATCGACCCCCGGTTCGGCACCATGGAGGACCTCGAGACCCTGGTCCGCGAGGCGGACAAGCGGGGCATCGGCCTGATGCTGGATATGGTGTTCAACCACACCTCCACCAGCCACGAATGGTTCCAGCGGGCCCTGGCCGGAGAAAAGAAATACCAGGACTACTATATCTTCAAGGAGGGCAGCCCCGACCAGCCCCCCACCAACTGGGTGTCCAAGTTCGGCGGCCCGGCCTGGGAGTATCTGCCCGCCCTGGGCAAGTGGTACCTCCACCTGTTCGACGTCAGCCAGGCCGACCTGAACTGGGAGAACCCCGCCGTCCGGGCCGAGCTGGCGGCGATCCTCCGCTTCTGGAAGGGCAAGGGGATCAAGGGCTTCCGCTTTGACGTGGTCAACCTGATCTCCAAGCCCGCAGTGTTCGAGGACGACCACCAGGGCGACGGCCGGCGCTTTTACACCGACGGCCGGAACGTCCACCGCTACCTGCAGGAGCTGGTGGCCGCCGGCGGCATCGAGGGGATGATCACGGTGGGGGAGATGTCCTCCACCACCCTCGAAAACTGCATCGGCTACACCGACCCCGCCCGCCACGAGCTGACCATGACCTTCAGCTTCCACCACCTGAAGGTGGACTACAAGAACGGGGACAAGTGGGCCCTGATGCCCCCCGACCACATGGCCCTGAAAAACCTCTTCACCCTCTGGCAGGAGGGGATGCAGGCTGGCCACGGCTGGAACGCCCTGTTCTGGTGCAACCACGACCAGCCCCGGGCCGTCAGCCGCTTTGGGGACGACGGCGGCCCCTGCTGGAAGCAGAGCGCCAAGATGCTGGGCACCGCCATCCACATGATGCGGGGCACCCCCTACATCTACCAGGGCGAGGAGCTGGGCATGACCAACGCCCATTTCGCCTCCATCGGCCAGTACCGGGATGTGGAGAGCCTGAACTACTACCAGATCCTCCAGCAGCAGGGCAAGACCCCCGCCCAGGCGATGGAGATCATCCAGCAGCGCAGCCGGGACAACGGCCGCACCCCCATGCAGTGGGACGCTTCGGCCCATGCGGGCTTCACCACCGGGACCCCCTGGATCGGGGTGGTGGACAACTACCGGACCATCAACGCCGCCGCCGAGGTGGGCGACCCCGACTCCATCTACAGCTACTACAAGCAGCTGGTGGCCCTGCGCAAGCAGCGCCCGGTGATCCAGTCGGGCAGGATCGAGTTCCTCTATAAGGACGACCCCGACCTGCTGGCCTACCGCCGCTGGGACGAGACCGGCGAGCTGCTGGTCCTGTGCAACCTGACCGCCCACGACGCCCCCGTGGCCCTGCCCCAGGGCTGGCAGAACGCCGGCGTCCTGCTGGGCAACTACCCCGACGGCGCCCCCGGCGCCAGCCTGCGCCCCTACGAGGCCCTGGTGCTGGAACGCAGCGTCTGAGCCATTGCCGCTTCTGTCCAGGAAGCATATCCTTCAAGAGTACGCCCGCAGGGCCGGTCCGCCGGCTGTGCGGGCGTTCTCTTTTGCGCGGCGGGGGCTTTTTTTGCCCTTACCCCCTCGCCAACGGGGCCAAACTCTGCTACACTAGAGGGGACAGAGCATCGACCCCGAAAACCCGGCGGCAGCCCCGTATCCTGCTGTTGGGGGAGCGCATACCGGAAGGGAGGCCCATCCATGCAGCTAGAGACGCAACAGCCCACGCGGCAGGCAGAACATGACCTTGTGTTCCAGGTGCGGGCGGCCCAGGCCGACCCGGCCGCCGCCGACACCCTGATCGGGCAGTACATGCCGTTTATCCGCAGCGAGACCTATAAGTTCACCCACGCGCCCATCGAGGCCGGCCACGAGGACGAGCTGAGCATCGCCACCCTGGCCTTTTACGAGGCGGCGCTGTCTTACCAGAAGGGGCGGGGGGCGTTTTTGCCCTACGCGGCCGCCGCCATCCGCAACCGCCTGATCGACCACTACCGGGCCGAGCGGCGCCACGGGGGCAGCGTCTCGCTGGACGCCCCCGCCGGCGAGGACGGCCGCCTGCTGGCCGAGACCCTGCCCGACACCCGGGACGACATCGGGGCCTACGACCTGCGGGCCGCCACCCGGGCCGAGATCGAGGCGTTTGGCCGGCAGCTGGCGGGCTACGGCATCGGCTTTTCGGACGTGGCGGACAACTGCCCCCGCCAGGAGCGGACCCTGGCCGCCTGCCGGGCGGTGCTGGACTGCGCCCGGGCCAACCCCATCCTGCTGGAAAAGCTGGTGCGCACCGGGCGGCTGCCCATGCAGGACCTGGCGCTGGGCTCCGGCGTGGACAAAAAGACCATCGAGCGCCACCGGAAATACCTGGTGGCCATCCTGCTGGCGTTCACCAACGGATACGAGATCATCCGGGGGCACCTGTGCCAGCTGACGCCAAAAGGAGGGAAGCAGGGATGAAATACCTTGTCATGGAGACGCACCCCGCCTACGCAGTGGTGCTGGACGAGCGGGGCCGCTTTTTGAAAGCGGCCAACCTCCACTACCAGGTGGGCGAGACGGTGGAGGACGTGGTGGAGCTGCGCCTGCCCCCCGCCCGGCGGCGGCTGCGGCCGGCCTGGGGCGTGGTGGGGGCGCTGGCGGCGGCCGCCTGCCTCTGCCTGGGCTTTTTCGGCTACTGGCAGCCCAACTTTGTCCCCTACGGCACCCTGCGCATCCAGATCAACCCCGACGTGGAGCTGTCGGTCAGCAAGACCGACCGCGTGCTGGACCTGCGGGGCCTCAACGCCGACGGCGAGGCCCTGCTGGAGGGCCTGGACCTGAAGGGCGAGGACAGCGACGACGCCGTGGAGGAGCTGGTGGAGCGCGCCCTGGAACAGGGCTACCTGGCCCCGGGCGGCACGGTGTCCATCCTGGCCAGCAGCGAGGACGACGACTGGCAGATCCGGGAGGAAGCCGCCCTCCAGGCCCAGCTGGAAGCCAAGTATGGGGACAGCATCGCGGTTCACCTGGGCGCTGCCGGCACAGAGCAGGCGCCGCAGGCCCAGCCCGAACCGCCGGCCGCCCAGCCGGAGACCCCCCAGCCCGAACCGCCGGCAGCCTCTGCCCCGGCCCAGCCGGCGCAGGAGCCCGCGCCCCCGGCCTCCTCCCAGGCACGGCCCGCCGGGGACCCCCAGGACGACTGGGACCCCACCGGCTCGGACTACCCCCACGACAGCGACGACGATGACGACGACGATGATGACGACGGCGGCGACGATTGGGACGACTGGGACGAGTACGAATGACGCGCCCCGGCTGCCGGATCAAAAATTTTGATTTTTTTGGCCGGCGGCCCCGGTTTGAGGCGGGCGGGCCCGTATCCTTTGGATGTAAGCCGAACGCAGAAGGGGAGGCCCACAAAAACTTTCCCAAAAAATTTCTGCAAGACCCCGGTTTCGGGGCAGCGGCTCCGTAAACTAAAAACAAAGGAACCGAAAACCACCCCTCAAACCATAAGGAGATGACGACCATGAAAAAGAACCGCAAGATGAGCCTGACCCTCGCCGCCGCTCTGGCCCTGACCGCCCTGACCGCCTGCGGCTCCATGTCCGCTTCCGCCGCCATCGACGCAGCCGCCGCCAAGCAGATCGCCGCCGACCACCTGGGCGTGAACGTCAGCGACCTGAAAGTGCTGGAATGCGAGCGGGACGACGGCAAGTACGAGCTGGAAGTGCTCGTGGGCGACGTCAAGTACGACTTTGAGATCGGCGCTTCCAGCGGCAAGGTGCTGGAAGTGGACCGCGACCGCCGCGACCGCGACGACTGGGACGACCGCTACGACGACGATTGGGACGACCGCTACGACGACGATTGGGATGACCGCTATGACGAGTGGGACTGATCCGTCCCCGCAGCCCCTGTAAAACCTCGACGGCATAAAACTACCCCGGACGTTTGTACGCGTCCGGGGTAAACAGCGTGTCGCAAAAGCGACACGCTCCAGGGGGAACCCATTTCTGCCCGCATGCGCGGGACAGAAATTCCTTCCCCCTGGTATCCCCCTGGGGACAAAATTTGGCGCTGAACCGCGCACTCGCCGCAAGGC
>DXBJ01000061.1 GCA_019116585.1 Candidatus Faecalibacterium gallistercoris
ACAACTGGTTCCGCTGCTCCCCTGGGCCGAAAACCTTCCCGAGTATTGCAAACTCAAATAATTTCAACCGATTTGAGCTCCTCATGGGAGCTCTTTTCTTTATCCCTCACGGGGGATTATGGAGCGCTTACTCTTTATCTAAGTGATACCCCGGTCTCCCACTTTGCGACAGCCTGCCGGGAAACGCCGATCCGCCCGGCCACCTCTTCCTGGGACAGTTGATGCAGCTGCCGCAGGACCATCAGATTTTGGGCGATTTTATTTTTCTGCATTTTCATACCTTTCACACCTCCCGGTTTGATTATACTCTCGATGGTCCAAAAGTTCCACCAACCGCGGCAGGCAAAATGTGTTGCGTTTGGTTGCGCAGAAAAGGCGGCAAGGTGCTGGCGCTGCGGCGTTTTTGCCGGCGGCAGGGGTGCGAAGCCCCGGTCCCCTATGACAGCGCTGTCCTGGATACCAATAGGAAAGCGCCCCTGTGTGCCAGAACCGTAGAGAACGCAGCAAAGGCCTATCCTGCTCTTCGGGAGGCAGCACTTCTACCATTCCCTGCAGCAATCTGCGTAGAAATGCGCGGAAGATGCTTGCGCGTTTTGTGTCAACCAGGATTGACAATTTCATGCTGTCGAACAAATGGGGTGCAATTCACGTCCTTCAGGGCGCATCTATTTTTCACTCTGGAGTAACCCATCACCGCTTTGGCCCCCGGCCTTCCGGTACGGTTTCGGAAAGGGAGCCGTTCTTTATTCAACTCACCGAAGAAAACAAAATCCGAACTCTTCTCCTATTGGAAAAGGTTCGGATCTTGTGCTTATGGTGCGCCAGACTGGACCAGGCAGCCGCATCTTTTCACAGCCGGTCCTTATAGGCGGCTTTGAGCTGCTGGATCTCGTCCAGGCGGGCAAGGGCGGCGCCGCCCATCTGGGCCGAGAGGGCCAGGCTCAGGGCCTCGGCCACCGAGATGGGGGAACTCATCGAGTGCTGCTCCTTTTCGTCCCCGCGGTAAACAAAAAGCTCGATGTCGGCGCGGGGGCCCTCGCCGTGCCAAACGCGGCTGGTGAAAAGGATGGTCCGGTAGCCGGCCTGCTGCTGCCGGTCCAAAATGACCCCGGCCGCCTGCGATACCTTGGCAAAGCCGAACAGCACGACCACGTCCTGCGGGCCGATGGCGGCCAGACGCTCGGCCAGTTCGCTGCCGGCGGACGGCAGCTGCTCCACCTCCAGCCCGATGCGGCGCAGTCGGTATTCCAGCAGGACGGCCGGGGCGCGGGAGGCGTTGCGGGCGTGGAGAAAAATTTTGCGCGCCCCCAGCAGGGCGGCCACCGCCGCGGCAAAGGCCTCCCGGTCCAACAGGTCCAGGGTCTTTTGCAGGTTGTAGCGCTGCTGTTCCAGCCAGGCGGCAAGGATGTCGCCTTCCTTGGCCTGCAGGGTGTTGCTCAGTTTCTGGACCGGCCCGCGCTGGATCGTCTGCTCCACCACCGTCCGCTTGAGGTGCTTGAAATCCTCGCAGCCCACATGCCGGGCAAAGCGGGAGACCGTGGCCTCCGAGATATGTAGCGCCGCCGACAGCTGCCCGATGGTCATGCAGAGAAATTCATCCCGGTGCGCGGCGATGTATTCCACGATGTCCTGTTCGGTGCTGGTCAGTTTTTCCGGCATTTGGGGAAAGGAAAGATTCATAGACGCCTCCTGTTATACCAGGGCCAGTAATTCCTCGTGAATGCGGCCGTTCGTCGCCAGTATAGCACAACTGGCTGCGGCAAGGGAAGGGGTCTTGCCGTCCCATGTGGTCAGGCGGCCGCCGGCTTCTTCCAGGATCAGCCAGCCGGCCGCATAGTCCCAGGGTTTGAGACCGTGCTCCAGGTACGCATCCAGACGGCCGCAGGCCGTATAGCACAGTTCGACGGAGGCCGCACCGATCCGGCGGATGTCGTGGCAGCAGTCGTAGATGCGGCGGGCCCGGGCAAAGGCGGCGCCGGCTTCCTCCCGCCGGCCAGGATTGGTCCCCACCGAGCAGAGGCTGTCCGCCAGGTGCACGGTCCCGCTGGCATGGATGGGCCGCCCATTGCAGAACGCTCCCCCGCCCCGCCGGGCGGCAAACAGCTCCCCTGCAAAGGGGTCGAACACAAGGCCGAGGCACACCCTGCCGCCTTCGGCCAGCGCCAGCGAAATTGCACTGTGCCGGAAACCGTGGATCAGGTTGGTGGTGCCATCCACCGGATCCAGGACCCAAACCGGGCGGGCCGGATCGATGGCGGCGTTGTCCTTTTCTTCGGCCATGAACTGGATCGTTCCGTCCAGCGCCTGCAGCCGGGCGCAGATCTGCTCCTGCACTTCAGTATCCACCGCCGTGACAAAGTCGGTGGGGCCTTTGGCGCGCACCTGCGCCGCCAGGCTCCGGTCCTCCAAACGCGCGCCCGCCTCCCGTACGATGCGGCCAGCCTGTCGCAGCAGCGCAGCGGTGTCCATCACAGGGCCGCCTTCTTGGCTGCCAGCACCGCCGGGGACTCTCCCCCGCGGCTCAGCAGGAGCGAAACATAGTCCCCACCCAGGGCGTGGACCTCTTTCAGCGCGCGTTTGAGCAGGCCAGCCGTGCGCACCTTGACCTCCGCGTCGGGATGGACGCAGATGCTGTACCGGCCCGCCTTCATCTCCCGGGCCAGCGCGTCAAAGGAAGCAAAATCGTGTTCAAAACAGGTGCGGATGCAGCCATACTGCACCGCCTGATGGGTGTCGCTGCCGGCCACCACCGGCTTGCCCAGCCGCTGCCCCAGCCCGAAGGTCAGCTCCTCAGTGCGCTGGCGGTCCTCGGCGATGTCTTTGCCGTTCAGGTCCAGAAAATCAAAGCGCATCAGCAGCTCCGGCGGCAGGTCGGGGATGTGCCCGCCGTCCCGGAAGGGGTGCCCCGCCCCCACCAGGACCGGGTATTCGGCAAAGAGTTCCAGCAGCTGCGCCGCCGGGAGGAACCGGTCTTTGTCCTTGTGCGGCTCCAGGCGGCGGTTCATCTCCCGGATGGCCTCCATCGGGCCGACGCACAGCACATGCCCGCCTTCCGCAATGTCGGTCTCCATGCCGGGAAAAACGCGCAGTCCGCCCGCGTCTTCAAATACATAGGCGTCCCCGTTCTTCTCGCCCCGCGCTTCGACGTAGCCGTAAAGGGTGTCGAACTGCTGGGTGTTGAAATGCTCGGTCAGGCAGATGGCGTCCAGGCCGGCGCGGCGCGCCTCGCGCAGCAGCCAGTCGGTGTATTCGGTGGAGAAAGGCAGATATTTTGCCAGCTTCCCATGTGTGTGAAAATCCATGTACATAGCGTTGTCCCTCTCAGAGCAAGGTGGAAAGCAAAAAGGCGGCGGCGACCCAGACAAACGACAGCGCCAGGAACAGCAGATCGTTGTTCGTCACTTTGAGGGCGGCCAGCTTGAGCTTTTTGACTTCAGGGTTGGCGGCGGCGTAGCGGTAGCCCTTGATCTCCAGCACCTCGACGGTGGTGCGGGACCGCTTGGCCGTGTTGAGCATCAGGGGGTAAAAGGCACAGATGATGATCTGGATCTGGTAAGCCAGGTAGCGGATCTTGCCCCAAAGGGTGTCGTGGGCCGGCGGGTTGCCCCGCAGCCGGTAGGACAGCAGGACGTTCTGGAATTCCTCCATCAGGATGGGCAGCATCCGGTAGGCGTAGGAGATGGAAAAAGACAGCTGCTCCGGGCATCCAAACCACATCAGGCCATTGGCCAGTTTGTCGGGGTCCATCCCCGAAAAGACGGTGACCGATGCCAGCGACACGGTGGCCACCTTGAGGGTGAGCACCAGCAGCGGCGCGATGGCCGAGGCGTCTCCGCCGAACAGCCAGGTCACGACCAGCAGATACCCCGTCTGGGAGAACACGCCAAGCCCAAACAGGAACAGCACCAGCCCCGCCACATGAGCCAGGATCGTGGTGGCTGTTACCAGCACAAAACATCCCAGCAGGAAGGGCAGGTCGCTGACGAACCAGGGGACCAGCCCAAAAAAGAGGTACCAAACGATCAGGACGCGAGGGTCCATCGCGGCGATGACGGTATCGTTGTTGCCGTAAGCATTTTTCAGCACCTGGCTGCGCAGAAAATCTATGGACAGTTTGTCCAGGATATTTTCCGAGAGCTTATCGACCGCTTTCATACAGGCTTCCTCCCCTCAAAACAGCGCAAAAAGTCGTCGATGGTGTAGCAGAGGGCGGCGGGGTCCAGCGCCTGCCCCATGGCGAAGATCTCGGGCGGACGGATGCCCACCCGCTCGATCAGGGCGCGGTCCCCGAAGATCTCATCCCGGGTCCCGTCGGCCACGACCTTTCCGCCGCACAGGACGATGATCCGCTGGGCCCACTCGCAGACCAGCTGCATATCGTGGGTGGCAATGACCACCGTCTCGGTGATCTCTTTCAGATCCTCAAGGGTGCGCATGATCTCCTTTCGGGTGGCAATATCCAGGTTGGCGGTGGGCTCGTCCAGCAGCAGGATGCCCGGGTCCAGCGCTACCCCGATGGCCAGGCTGGCCCGGCGCATCTGCCCGCCCGAGAGCAGGCGGCCGTCCCGGTCCCGCAGGCCGGACAGACGGAAACGCTCGAGCAGCCGGTCGGTGCGGCCGGCCGCATCGGGAACGCCCCGGGCCTCCATCGCGTAGGCGATGTCCTTTTCGATCGAATCCTTGATGAACATATCTTCGGGGTTCTGGTAGACCATCGAGACCTCGCGGGAAAGGGCCTCCGGCCGGACGTCCCGCAGAGACCGTCCATGCAGGCAGACCGTGCCGGCCGACGGCTTCATCAGCCCCACCAGCAGTTTCATAAAGGTGGATTTGCCCGCCCCGTTGGAGCCGATGAGGGCCACCTTGTCCCCTTTGTGGATCGCAAGGCTGAGCCCGTCGAACACCTTGTGCGGTTCCCCCTTGACGCTGCGGTAGGCCACCGAAACGTCCTGGAAGGAGGCCACTGTCTCCCCCTGCGCAGGGGCGGCAGGCCGTGGGGCGGGTGCCGGGTCTGCCCGGGGGACAAACACTTCCCTGCCCTCTGAGATGGTCGCCGGCAGGCGCGGCACGGTCAGGCTGCCCGCCTGGCGCATCCGCCAGGCCGCAAGGGTCACCTGCGGCGGGAAAATATTGCAGCTTTGCAGTTCTTCCACCCGCTGCAGAGCCTCGCCGGTGGGCAGCATCCACTGCACCCGGCCCTCTTTCAGCAGCATGACGTGCTTGCAGAAGTCGGCAATGTACTCGGTGTGGTGCTCGATGACGATGATGGTCTTGCCGTACCGCTCGTTCAGCTCCCGCAGCACCCCATAGATGCGGTCGGCGTGGGCCGGGTCCAGCTGGGCGATGGGCTCGTCCAGGATCAGGACGTCGGGCTGGAGAGACAGAGCCCCCGCCAGTGCCAGCAGATGGGTCTGCCCGCCCGACAGCTGCCAGATGAAATCACTCTCCCGGCCGCGCAGGCCGCACCGCTCCAGCGCCGCCATGCCCCGCCCCTTATAGTCCGGCATGGCGTAGTTCTGGCAGGCGTAGGAGGCGTCGTCCAGCACGGTGGGACGGATGATCTGATTTTCAAAGTCCTGGTATACATACCCCACCTTCCGGGCCAGGGCGCCCACGTCGCTTGTGCGGGTATCCAGCCCGCAGGCAAGGACGCGCCCCGAAAAATCGCCGCTGATGAACTGGGGGATCAGACCGTTGAGGGCCTTGCAAAAAGTGGACTTTCCACATCCATTGTTGCCCACAATGGCGAGAAAGTCCCCCTGTTCCACACAGACGGTAATATCTTGCAGCGCCGGATGCGCTGCGCCCGGATAGGAATAGGTCAGGTGATCTATTTCTATCGCGTGCATAAGGCTCAACCTCTCTGATCCTGCTCGGCCTGTTTGCGGATGACCAGGACGGCCACCAGGCACAGGGCGGCGGCGATCAAAATCGCCGTTGCAAAAGCGGGCATGCTCTCAGACCAGGGAGCCTCCCAGTCCACAAGGCTCATACCGCTCTTGGCCAGCATCTGGGTGCCGGCAGCAGCAGCAAACCCGACGATGCAGCCCAGGACAGCCTTGGCCCCCAGGGGCTCCAGTGCGGTTTTCGCGGTGCGGGGCTGCATCCCCAACAGCGGCTCGATCTTGCCGTGGAGCTTGGGCACCAGATAGAGGGTGGGCAGCAGGCAGAAGAGGATGCCCGAGAAGAGCAGGTCGTTCAGGAAGGCAAAGCCCTCGGTGGCAAAGACGCTTTCGGGCAGGCCGGCCACGGCCTCAAAGTCCTCGATGGCGAACTGTACTTTCAGAATATCCACCACCGTGCCCATAAACAGCTGCAAAGCGGTGCCGCCTATGGCCGCCACACCGACCATCACCCGGTTGGACGGGTCACGCACCAGCCGGCCGGCCACATAGACGCCGATGGTGACGGTGAGGAATTTTTCCACCTCGCCCAGGCCGCCAAACTGCCCCAGCATGATCTCGCTGAACACCAGCTCGCCGGTGGCGGCGCCCAGCGCCGCGGACATGGGGTCAAACAGCATCGCCAGCGTCAGCGGAATGAACAGGAAATACTCCACCGAAAACTCCACGATGCCCACCTGAAACTTGGGGATCAGCTCGGAAAAAAGGGTGGCCAGGCCGTACAGCGCCATGGTCAGGACAAAGACCATCAGTTTCTGGGACTGGCTGGCCGTCTGCTTGTTGACAGATTCCATACATGATACCTCCCGGTAATCTTAAAATGTTAACCGCTTCGAACAATTCCAAGTTTACCAGAGGAACGTAAAGCCTGCGACCACACAGCCGTAAAATGTTTGTATAATTTTCTATCTTGTTACATTGTGAAATATTATTTTCATACAAGGAGCACTCGACCTGGGTTCCACTTTTAAGGAAAATAAAAAATCCGAACCCTTCTCCTGTTGGAAAAAAGTTCGGATTTTGTACTTGTGGTGCACCTCCAGGGACTCGAACCCTGGGCCCACTGATTAAGAGGAACTGAAAGGCATTTTTCGTCCAGCCTGGCATTCAGCGAAAATCCGTCGTTTTCATCCAATCACCGTTGTTTTATCTATTTTTATCCATTGCATTCTTTGCACCCTGTGCACGGCTTTGCATCCAATTTCCAGCCCTACGATGTGCAGAAAATGTGCAAAAATGTGCAGGCTGATTTTTTGTCAGGAAAATCGGGGATGCCAGTCAGGATTCTATCATAGGCGATCTGCTTCAGCGCTGTCCATCCGGTCGATTTTTTCACGAAACCAAAAGATTAAGAACACATCAGGTCCCGGCAGGAGTCAAAAGGCAAAAAGGTCGCCCCTTGCGGCTACGCAGTGGGCGACCTTTTTCTTGTTCAAGAGGCAGGTCGCTCAATGACCTGCATTTGGCGCCACTTTTGGCTATGATAACGGATGCAGAAAGCGATCGAACGCGCCAGCCAATCCAGGCCCATGGCAATCCAAACACCGGTGACGCCCCAGCCCAGGACATCCCCCAGCAGGAGCGCACTGCCCAGGCGGAAAATCATCATCGAGCCTATCCCTACCATCATGGTATAGCGGACATCTCCCGCAGCCCGCAGGCTGTTGGGAAGATTGAAGGAAGTGGGGTGAAATGCCAGTGCCAACAGATTGTGCAGGACGACCAGACGGGCGGCCAAACCCAGCGTTTCGGCCTCCAGCCGGTAAAAAGGCAGGATCACTGGCAGCAGCAGGCATACGCCCAGCCCCAGAACGAACAGTGAGACATATGACACTCGCATCAGCTTGCGGGTGTAATCATAGGCCTGGTCGGGATCGCCGGAACCCATGCACTGTCCCACCACTGGAACGATGACCAGGTTGACTGCGTTGACCACCATGACAGCAATCTGACTGACACTATTGGCCACCCCGTTGGCTGCGATCTGCACGGTACCGAAATGGGAGACGATGCTCACCACCAAAACCTTGCCCATGGCAAACAGGCCGTTTTCAACCCCGCCGGGCACCGCAATATAGAGGATGCGGCTGACCATCGCCCGATCCCGGCAGAAAATGTGCCTCCATTCCAGTCGGATCATCTTGTCGGGCTGGAAGGCCAGCGCCAGCATGACCGCTGCCGCGAAGATCCGGGAGAGCAGCGTCGGCACAGCCACCCCCGCCACCCCGGCATGGAGCACTTGTACCCCCACATAATCCCCTGCCAGGTTGATGAGGTTCATCCCCAGTGAAATGTACATGGTGACACTGGTGCGGCCCAGCACCCGGTATAAGGCGGCCCCCGCCTCGTAAAGTCCCAGAAAGGGAAAGGAGCAGGCCGTGATCACAAAATAGGTCAGGGCCGCGTCCATGACCGCCGGTTCCACCGCGCCAAAAAACAGCCGCATGATGCCATGCCGGAACAAAAGGCACAGTCCCGCAATCCCCATGGACAGCAGCCCGGAGATTTGGACCAGCTGACCTGCCGAAAAGGCGGCCTGCCCCTCCTGCCCGCTGCCCAGATACTGGGAGATCACGACCGCGCCGCCGGTGGTCAGCGCAGCCATGACTGTAATGATGAGATAATTGACCATGTCTACCAGCGCCACGCCAGACACCGCGGCCTCTCCTGCGCCAGAGACCATTACCGTATCCACCATACCCACCAGCATGACCAGCACCTGCTCAATGACCAGCGGCGCCAGCATCATGCCCAGCTCCCGCCTGGTATACAGCATTTGTTTTCTCATTCCACTTCCTCCTGCGCCACCTCAAAGGTCACTTCAACCCGGCTTGGCAGCGCGGTAAACACAGAGAGAGCCGACGTTACTCGCCCTATGGGATAAACCTCCATAGTCAGATCAGGCCGGGCGGACTGGGCATAAAAGATTGCGGCCGTGCCATTGGTCGGACAATAAGTAATGTCGCCATCCGCAAAGAAGAGCTGGCCTTCCCCTTCCACCGCAATCTCCTGGCTGGTACGGCCATAGACCTCCCGGCCGCCATAGTTGGACATCGAAATGGTTTGGGGCAGCTGGGCCAGGAATTGTGCTGCCACAGGACTGTCATACAGCACTCCATCCACCTGCTGACCGTTCACTGTGATACGCAGGGTCGTCTCCCCTGCACCTGCCTCCGTCTCTTTTTCCGGCAGCGGCAGAACGTCCAGCCATTGGTCCACCTGCGCGCCCACATCGGGCAGGCTGGCCGAATCCAGGGCGATGCCCTCCAGCACCTGTGCGCCGGACGCCAGTTCCTCCACCGTGGAAAAGCTGCGGCCCGCCCCATAGCCGTTGTGGGTACAAAAAGGGATCACGGTCTTGCCGGTCCAGTCATAGCTGGTCAGAAAGGCGCGGACTGCCTGAGGCAGGTCACCCGCCCAGACCGGATAGCCCACAAAAACGGTATCGTACTGATCCATCCTCTCCACCTGGTCTGCGATGGAGCGGCCGTCTCCGGCATGGTTGATATCTATCACGGCCTGAAAATCCGCCGGGTAGGGCTGGTCGGTCAAGATGGCGTGCAGATCGCCCCCAAGCTGCTGATGGATCATCCCGGCCACAAAAGCATTGGCTCCTACCGCTCCATTCTGGCCGATCACCACACTGGCAGAGCTATTATTGTCGGTGTATTCGCCCCAGGGCGCATTCTCCCACAGGCTGAAGTAGGCGATTAGGGTGTATCTGAAAACTCAAAAACGCCCAAAAAAGTGTTAAAAAGACAAGAAAAAGACACAAAAGGATTCTATCATAGACAGTACAAGGAAGTGATAGCATGACGATTCATCGTTATGAGGTAACAGATGCAGAATGGGCCATCATAGAACCCATGCTGCCCAAACATCATATGGGACGCCCCCAAAAGGACCTTCGGGCTCACTTCAACGGGATTCTATGGATTGCCCGCAGCGGAGCTCGCTGGGAAGACCTTCCGGCAAGGTATGGGCCACATCAGACCGTATACAGCTGCTTTTGCCGCTGGCGTGATGACGGTACGCTGGAACGAATCTTTCACACACTTGGTG
>DXBJ01000062.1 GCA_019116585.1 Candidatus Faecalibacterium gallistercoris
AAAGACTTCAGGCGGATCGCTACCCGATATGATAAGAGAGCGGATTCTTTTCAGGCTTTTCTTTTCCTTGCTGCTTCTGCTGTCATTTTCTCCATTTTGCACATATGAGCCGACTTCTCAGATACACCCTAGCCAAGGTAAGCGATGATCTGCTCCATCGTCTCGTAGTTGGGGATGGGAGCCACCCGGGTGATGGAACTGGCGACGTGTTCCACCCCAAAGCTGGCGGCGCTGTCGGCGCCTGCGACGCCGGTACGGAAGCCGTGTCTTTCCCAGGCCAGCCGTTGGACCTCCTCGTCCAGCAGGGCGTCGATGCCGCGCACCCCCTCTTCGTCCAGCGCGATGTAGATGTGGGAGGACCAGACCGTCGGCGTGGGGTAGAGTATGACGATGTCTCCTCCGAGCTTTGCCCAGTCGTCGGGGTTCTGGATGGCAAATTCCAACAGCTGGTTCTCGTAACCGGCGATGATGGGCTTGGCCCCCATCCCCATCTTGAGGAACTGGTCGAACAGATCGGCCGAAGAGGATTCCATATAGCCCAGCCGCTCGAAGATGGCCCGCAGGCGGGGCAGCACCCCTTCGATGTTGCTCTGGTCCGCTACGCCGCCGCAGAGGACGTTGGCAATCAGCCCGGCGAACAGGTTGCCAGAGTTGGAGCGCCGGGGGTCGGTGGTGTTGACCGCTACCGTGCCGTACAACTCGGGCAGGCCAAGGTCGGCCCAGGTGACGCCGGTTTCGATCTCGGCCACCAGGCCGGCCATATCGATGTAGTAGCAGCCGTCCTGCTCCTGTACCAGCCCCCTCGCCTGGAAGGCTTCCAGAACGGGCCGGCGGGTGTAGAGGACGAGGGGAGTGTTGAAGATGATCTCGCTGCGCTGGGGCGAGCCGCAGAGCTGCTGGTAGTATTCCAGTGCGTTCTGGCTGGACGGAAAGAGAAAGTCCCGCCCGGTGTGGTCGGCCGTCACCATGTCGAGGGAACCCGCCTTGACGCAGTCGAGGGTCAGGCGGTATTTCCGCTCGAGGATGTCCTGGACGGCAGAGTCGTCCAGCAGGCCGATCTTCTCGCCGCCCACATAGCCCCGCAGGGTGGCCGGCTTTTCGCCGCCGCCCAGCAGCAGGTAGGCCCCTGCAAGCAGCATCATGGCCACCAGGACCAGCAGGCCGGTCAGTCTCATTTTGCTTCTCATGACAATCCCTCCATCTTTAACAGGCTTTCCATCACCTGCAAGTCGGCCTCGGCATCGAAGCGCCCGGACGCCATCAGCCGGGCCAGCTGGTTTTCAAAGCCGACCCGCAGGCCGGGCAGGGTCTGGCGCACCTTCTGCTGAAAGGCCTCCACCTCAGCGGTGGACAGCGCCGCATCCTGGTGGGCGACGTACTGGTCCAGCACCCGGCCTACCGTGTCCAAATAATAGGTCAAAAAGCGGTGGGCCGAGGGGATCTGCTCGGGGTGGTCCTTGAGGTAGTCGAAGATGCGGTCCCCCGTCTGGGCCAGGGCCGCGGCATCCTGCCGGGTCTGGCTGTCGTCGATCTTGCCGGTAGTCGTCTTGACGTGGACGAGGTCAAGCGCCGCTTCTTCCATCATTTCCTGCAGCTGGGCGGCGTCGGGGTGGCCGGCCACATAGAGGGTCAGCAGGTCGGGGCGGGGGGTCAGCAGCAGCCACAGCCCGAAGTAGACCCCCACTGCCAGCGCCGCGCTGAAGAAATAATTCCACCGCAGCGCCAGCGCCAGCACGCCAAAGACGCCGGCAGCCCCGGCCAGCGACCAGAACAGCTGTCGTTTCTGTCGTTTTTTCATCAGTTGTACCCTTTCACGCTGCGGAAGGCTTCCACCAGGTCTTCCCTGCCGTCAAAGACGCGGGCGTGGGTCAGCTCGGCCAGATCCTCCAGCTGTTCGGGGTCGGCGTCCCCGAACATGATCGAAAAGACCGGTATATCCCGCCCCAGCGCCTCGTAGTCGCGCCGGAAGTTGCGGTAGCTGCCGTCCGACATCCCGTCGGTCATCAGGATGATGGCGGGGGTGTACCGGTCGAGGTCGTACCCCTGCAGCACCTTGAGGGCCTCGCGCGCGGCGGCGTAGAGATCGGTGCCGCCGTCTGTGCTCTCCGCATCCACTTGGACGTAGAGACCTTCTAACTCGGCGCCGTTGCCGGCGGCAGTGTAGACGCCCCGCGCCTCACTGTCGAAGGGGATGAGAATGTTGACGTCCTCCGCCGAGGCTTGCAGGAGGTTGGCGGCGGCATTCTCCTGGATCAGGATCTGGGCCATCGCCGCCACCAACTGCTGGCGGCCCCCGCCGTACATGCTGCCTGAATAATCCAGACAGTAGACGGTGAGGGACGGCTTGCGGAATTGTGTCTGGTAGAGGTCGAGGCACTCGAACAGAACATCGGCCGCCGGCATTCGGATGGGCGAGAGGACCCGGTCGGGCTGGATGCCCCACCCGGCGCGGAAGATATCCTCGTTGCCCGCCGACACCCCCTCATAACCGGTGCGGCGTCCGGTGCGCTGGATGCGCTGCTGCACCTCGTCCGAGAGGAGGTAATCCTGCAGGGTGAGGAAGGCCTCCTCCTTGGCACCGTCGCCGTTGTCGAGGTATCCCAGGGGCGAGTCGGCCAGGCTCAGCCCATCGTAGGGGTAGACGGCGTAGAGGGTCTCCTCTCCGCGTTCTTCCAGGGTTTGGTTGGCGCTGATGATGAGACACTCGTAGTTGACCATCGCGTCGTAGCCGCCGGTCAAAAAGAGATCCTTCAGCCAGTCCGAGCTGCCGGAAGAACGATCGACCCCGGCCAGCAGGGCGGTGATCTCCTCGCCGAGGGCAGGGTCGGCCAGCTCCTCGGATGTGATCACCTCCGGCCTGCCCAGAAGCGCGTACAAAAAGCCGATGTAGGCGCTGCACCCGGAGTTGGACTGGGTGGCGCTGGTCATACAAAAGCGCAGTCTGCCCGAGCGGATGGCTTCCAGCAGATCGGCGACCGAGATCTCCCGGTCGACAAAGCCCAGCTCCTCGGCCAGGCTCTGCCGGATGCCAAAGACCACCGGCGTCACCGAGACCGAGGCAGCGTGCTTGACCTTATAGCCGGTGTCCCCCGCCGTCAGCCAGAGGCTGCTGGCCGGCCAGACGGCGTCATAGCCGGGCGCGCCGTTTTGCAGCGCCCGCATGATGTCCAGTGAACCCCGGTACTCCATCTCAATGTTGATCTTTTTCTCCCGGGCGAAGTCGTCCAGAATGGCTTCCAGCTCCCGGTTCTCCGACCCGGACAAGATGCGCAGCGTCACCCGCCCGCCGTAGTTCATGGGGTAGTCTTTGGTCTGTTCGGAATTCGCGCTGGCACACCCGGCCAACAGCGCCAGCAAGAGCGCCGCCAACAGGGCCAGCAAAGTCCGCCGTTTCATGGGTCATTCCTCCCTTCAGATGGGGCGTTTCTTCCATTTTTATCATAACACAACGCCCGCATGGTATCATCATAGACGGGTAAAGGCCATGTAAAAGATAGGGCCACATGAAAAGCCGGTCTGGACCACCCGCGCCTTCCTATTCGGGAATGCAGAAAGTTTTGTTTCATATATCCGGAAAATTGAAAATTATACAAACATTTTACGGCGCTGTGGTCGCAGGGTTTACACGCCTCTGGTAAACTGTACATGTCCGAAGCGGCTTACATTTGCAGGATTTTTGCAAGATTACCGGGAGGTATCATTTATGGAATCTGTCAAGCAGCAGGCCAATCAGTCCCAGAAGCTGATGGTCTTTGTCCTGACCATGGCCCTATACGGCCTGGCCACCCTTTTCTCCGAGCTGATCCCCAAATTTCAGGTGGGTATCGTTGAATTTTCGGTCGAATACTTCCTCTTCATCCCGCTGACGCTGGCCATGCTGTTCGACCCCATGTCGGCGGCGCTGGGCGCGGCTACCGGCGAGCTGGTCTTCAGTGAGATCATGCTGGGCCAGTTCGGCGGCCTGGGCGAGGTGGAAAAGTTCCTCACCGTCACCATCGGCGTATATGTCGCCGGCCGACTGGCCCGCGACCCGGCCAACCGGGTGATGGTGGGCATTGCGGCCATCACCGGCACCGCCCTGCAGCTGTTCATGGGCACGGTGGTAGACATCCTCAAGGTACAGTTCGCCATCGAGGACTTTGAGGCTGTGGCCGGCCTGCCCGAGAGCGTTTTTGCCACCGAGGGCTTCGCCTTCCTGAACGACCTGCTGTTCTCCGGCATCCTGTTCTGCCTGCTGCCCACCCTCTACCTGGTGCCCAAGCTCCACGGTAAGATCGAGCCGCTGCTGGGCATGCCCCCCCGCACCCCCGCCACCGCCCTGGAGACCATCGGCGCCAAGGCTGTCGTGGGCTGCCTTATCGGCTTCGCGGCGGCCATCGCAACCCAGATGCTGGCCGAGAGCGGCCTGAGCCTGGTTGACTGGGAGGCCGAATGGGCTGAGTCCATGCCCTCCTTCGCCACCGCCATCCTGATCGCCGCGGCCCTGTGCCTGGTGGCAGTCCTGTGCATCCGCAAGTACGCTGAACAGAACCAGAGAGGCTGACACAGATGCACGCGATAGAAATAGATCACCTGACCTATTCCTATCCGGGCGCGGCGCAGCCTGCGCTGCGGGACATCACCGTCAACATTGAACAGGGGGACTTTCTCGCCATCGTTGGAAACAACGGCTGCGGAAAGTCCACTTTTTGCAAGACCCTGAATGGTCTGATCCCCCAGTTCATCAGCGGTGCGTTTGAAGGGCGCGTCCTCGCCTGCGGGCTGGATACCCGCAAGAGCGATGTGGGCGCCCTCGCCCGGAAGGTCGGGTATGTATACCAGGACTTCGAAAATCAGATCATCCGCCCCACCGTGCTGGACGACGCCTCCTACGCCTGCCAGAACTATGCCATGGCCGACTATCGGGAGCGGGGCCGGGCGGCGCTGGCGCAGTGCGGTTTGCAGGGGAAGGAAAATGACTTCATCTGGCAGCTGTCCGGCGGGCAGACCCATCTGCTGGCGCTGGCGGGGGCAGTCTCGCTCCAGCCCGACGTGCTGATTCTGGACGAGCCGATCGCCCAGCTTGACCCGGCCCACGCCGACTGCATCTACGCGGTGCTGCGCCGGCTGAACGAGGAGTACGGCAAGACCATCATCGTCATCGAGCATCACACCGAGTACATCGCCGACTTCTGCAAACACGTCATGCTGCTGAAGGAGGGCCGGGTTCAGTGGGTGCTGCCCGCAGGGGAAGCCTTGCAGCGGGTGGAGGAGCTGCAGAGCTGCAACATCTTCCCGCCGCAGGTGACCATTGCTGCCTGGCGAGCCTCCCGAAAGGCCGGGCAGGCAGAGCGGCTGCCCACCACCGTGGAGGAGGGAAAGGCGTTCTTCGTCCCCAAAGCCCGGCCGGAACCTTTGCCCCCCGCCCGCAGGCCCGGCCAGGGCGAGACGGTGGCCGCCTTCCAAAACGTATCCGTCGCCTACCGCAGCGTCAAGGGCGATCCCCACAAGGTCTTTGAGGACCTGACCCTTGACATCCATAAAGGGGACAAGGTGGCTCTGATCGGCTCGAACGGGGCGGGCAAGTCCACCTTCATGAAGCTGATGGTGGGCCTGCTCAAGCCAAGCGGGGGAAGCGTCTGGCTGAATGGCCGCGACCTGCACGATGTACGCCCCGAGGCCCTCTCCCGCCAGATCTCGATGGTCTACCAGAACCCCGAGGATATGTTCATCAAGGACTCGATCGAAAAGGACATCGCCTACGCCATGGAGGTACGGGGCGTCCCCGACGCTGCCGCCCGCACCCGGCGCCTGCTGGAGCGCTTCCGCCTGGCCGGCCTGCGGGAGCGGGATGGCCGGCTGCTCTCGGGCGGGCAGATGCGGCGGGCCAGTCTGGCCATCGGGGTGGCCCTCGACCCTGGCATCCTGCTGCTGGATGAGCCCACCGCCAACCTGGACATCGCCACCCGCAAGGAGATCATGCACACCCTCGAGGAGCTGAAAGAGATCACCGAGACGGTCGTCATTGCCACCCACGATATGCAGCTGGTCTGCGAGTGGGCTGAGCGGATCATCGTCCTCTGCGGGGGCCGCGTGGTGGCCGACGGCAGCCGGGACGAGATCTTCGGCGACCGCGCCCTGATCGAGCAGGTGGGGATCCGTCCGCCCGAGATCTTCACCATGGGGCAGGCGATGGACCCCGCCGCCCTCTGTTACACCATCGACGATTTCCTGCGCCGCTTTGAAGGGAGGCAGCCTGTATGAAGGCAGTCGATAAACTCTCCGAAAATATCCTGGACAAACTCTCCATTGACTTTCTGCGCAACCAGGTGCTGAAAAACGCCTACGGCAACAACGACACCGTCATCGCCGCCATGGATCCCCGCATCCTCATCGTCTGGTATCTTTTCTTCGGGCTGGTCCCGTGGTTCGTCAGCGACCTGCCCTTCCTGCTGGGGTGCTTTTTGCTGGTGACTGTCACCACCATCCTGGCCCGGGTGGCGGGGCTGGTGCTGTTTCTGTTCGGGCTGGGGGTGTTTTCCCAGACGGGGTATCTGCTGGTCGTCACCTGGCTGTTCGGCGGGGACGCCTCGGCGATCGCGCCGCTGCTCATTCTTACCCTCAAGGTAGCCACCGTCTCGCTGGCGTCGGTGACGGTCTTTTCAGGGATGGACCCCGACAAGCTGGCAAGCGGCCTGATGTGGTTCGGCTGCCCCGAGCAGCTGTCCTTCTCCATCTCCTACGCCTACCGGATGCTGCCCATCCTGATGGAGGAGTTCCAGAACGTCCTGCTGTCCTACCGGCTAAGGGGCAATCCGCCGGCCCACGGCGATCTGCCGGGCAAGATCAAATACCTGATCTATCAGGTCAGGATCATCATCTATGCCTTTTATCCCCTGATGCTCAACACAGCCAAGCGCTCCCGCACCACCGTCGAGGTGCTGGAGATCAAGGGGTACCGCTATGCCGCCGTCAACAAAGAAGTCAGGAAACTCAAACTGTCCGCCCTCAAAGTGACCAATAACGACCTGCTGTTTTTATCGGTGTCTTTCCTGTGGGTCGCCGCCGCCATCTTTGTTTCTACCATGCTTTGACACCCTTGGAGGCACACCATGTATCTGGACTTTCACACCCACGGGAAGCTGGCGAAATACCTGCCCTTCTCGACCGAATACACCGACTGGCTGCTGGGGGAGGCAAAGGCCGCCGGTCTGGACGCTATCTGTCTGACCGAGCACTTCAACACCCAGCAGTTCGACACCCTGTACGGCTACATTGCCGCCCGCGGCGAAAAGGCGGGCGACGCCTTTGTTTTCGAGGAGATGGGAGGCCTGAAGGTGTTCCCCGGGATGGAGACCGACATTGCCGAGGGCGGGCACGTCCTCTGCGCCGGCCCAATGGAGGCCATCCGGGAGATGAACCGCCGTCTGGCCCCCCACAAGACCCGGGACGCCTTCCTGCCCGCCGCCGAGCTGTTCGCCCTGTTTGACGAGTACCCGGTGCTGGTGGGGGCGGGGCACCCCTTCCGGGAGGGCGGCCACATTCCCGAGCTGCCCCGCGAACTGCAGGACCGCTTCGATTTCCTGGACCTGAACGGCAAGGACATCGCCGAGGACTGCGCCCGCACCGAAGAACTGACCTTCGGTCTGGGAAAAGAACTGGGCAAGCCGGTGGTGGCCGGCAGCGACACCCACCAGGCGGTGCAGTACGGCTGTATCCGCACCTGTTTCGAGCACGACTTTGACACCTTTGAGGCCATGAAGGCGGAGATCGGCGCCGGCCGCTACAGCATCTGCATCCACCCCGACGCCGCCTTCAAGGTCAAGACCGCCGGGCTGCTCAAGCGGGCGCTGAAGGAGATCCACGCTCTTGGCGGGGACTACGTCTCGGTGTTGCTGCGCAGCGGGGGCGAGTCCCCGGCGGTGCTGGCCGCCAAGAGGGCCGCCGTATGACGGCGCAGGGGCTGGAAACGGCGGCCGCCGCCCTCCTGCGGGAGGCCGGGGAGCTGCTGCGCGACCGGGAGCGGGCCGCCGAGGTCCGCGCCAAGGGCCGCACCGACTTCGTCACCGCGGTGGACACCAGAGTGCAGGCGTTTTTGCGCGATGCGCTGGCGGAGCTTGACCCCGGCGTCCAATTCATGGCAGAGGAAAAGGACAACGCCGCCATCGACCCGGCCCGGCCTGTCTGGATCCTGGACCCGGTGGACGGCACCACCAACCTGATCCACGGCTTCGGCCACAGCGCCATCTCCCTGGCCCTGGCGGCGGAGGGGCGGCCCCTGCTGGGCCTGGTCTACGACCCCTTTGCCGGGGAGATGTTCACCGCCCGGCGGGGGGTGGGGGCCTTCTGCAACGGGCGGCCCATCCACGCCAGCACAGCTGTGCATCTGGCCGACAGCCTCTGCTCGGTGGGGACCAACCCCGGCCGCCGCGACCAGGCGGACGCGGCCTTCGCCCGGATGCGCCGCGTCTACGACCGCTGCCACGACATCCGGCGGGTGGGCGCAGCCTCGGTCGAGCTGTGCTATACCGCCTGCGGCCGGCTGGACGCCTACATGGAACACGGCCTGAGACCCTGGGACTACGCTGCCGGCTGGCTGATCCTGGAAGAGGCGGGAGGATGCCTGACCGACTTTACCGGCGGGGCCCCTTCCCTGACCGCCCCCGGTTGTGATATACTGGCTACCAACGGGAACATCCACCCGGAACTGCTGCAACTGATCTGAACTGTCAAAGGAGCCTGTTATGCCGCTAGCCTTCCCCCAAATGCCGGACAAACTCACCGCCACCGAACAGGGCATTGTGGAATACATCGCCGCCCATCGGGATGAATTCCTCTGCATGACCATCGGGCAGCTGAGCGAGGCGCTGCACATCTCGGAGGCCACCGTCTCCCGCTTTGCCCGGCACGTGGGTTGCGAGGACTTCAAGCACCTCAAGCGCACCGTGGTGGAGCAGACCGTCCAGTTTGGGCCGGCCCAGAAATTGAGCCAGACCCTCCAGACCGGGGAGGGCGATCTGCTGACTGCATGGATGGAACAACAGCGCTATAATCTGCAAAAAACGCTGGAACTACTTGACCACGGCGCCTTTGCCGCGGCGGTGGAGATGCTGCAAAGCGCGCGCAAGGTCTTTCTGCACGCCCGCAATGCCTCCCGCGCGCCGGCTGCTCTGCTGGAGTACCGGCTGCGCCGCACCGGCCTGGAGGTGGAACAGCTGCCCGCTGCCGGCAGCGAGCTGGCCGAGCGCCTGGCCTCGGTGGGGCCGGGGGACGTGGTGGTCCTGTTCAGCTTTGCCAAGCTGTCGGCGGCGGCCGGCGTCATCCTGGACCACCAGCGGCAGGCCGGCTATCGAACCATTCTTTTTACCAGCCGCAGCTACCACGGCGAAGGCCCCCGTGCCGGCATCAGCCTGTTTGTCTACCGCGGTGACGAGAACGAACAGCATTCGATGAGCGCGCCCATTGCGGTGGCCGAGGCGCTCGCCCTGGCCCTCTCGGCCCGGATGGGAGACGCCGCACTCGCCCGCCTGGACGAGATCCAGCAACTCAAAGCCGCCTATAAGGACAGGCTGTGAGGAAGATAGCCGAAACGGCTGCGCCGGCCCTGCCGCACAGAAGGCCGCCGCGCCAGCATTGCGCTGACACGGCGGCCTTTCTTTATATACGCATCATTTCCCTGCGGGACGGCTTTGGGTCAGCCCGCGCCTTCCAGTACGGCGCGGGTCTCGGCCAGGGCGGCGTCCTCGTCGGGGCCGTCGGCGGTGATGGTCACGCTGTCGCCGCACTTGACGGCCAGGCTCATGATCTTGAAGATTTTCTTGGCGTCGCCGCTCTTGTCGCCCTTGGCGATGGTGACGTTGGTGCCGGCATACTTCTTGGCAGCGGCGGCCAGCAGGCCGGCGGGGCGGGCGTGCAACCCTTCCTTGTCGCGGATGGTGCAGGTAAAGCTCTTCATGGCGGGTTCTCCTTTCGGGTCAGGCTTGCAGTTTTTCCATCACAAAATCGAGGTCGGCGGTGGTCTTGAGCTGTTCGAGGGCGTCCTCGTCCTCCAGCAGGTTGCAGACGTTGGCCAGCAGGTCGAGGTGCTCGTCGCCGACGCCGGCGATGCCAAAGACGAGGTAGGCCTTCTCGTCGCCGAAATCGACGCCCTGCGGGTATTGCAGCAGCACGACGCCCGACTTCTTGACGGTGCCCTTCTTCTGGCTGGTGCCGTGGGGGATGGCCACCCCCATGCCCATGTAGGTGGTGACGAGGTTTTCCCGTTCGACCATGGCCTCGGTGTAACTCTCGTCCACGTAGCCGAGCTGGGCCAGCAGGCGGCCGGCGGCCCGGATGGCCTCGTACTTGTCGGCGGCGGTCTGGCCGAGCTTGACGCCCTCCCGGCGCAGCACGCCGTTCATGGCGCTGCCGGCCGGCGCGGGGCCTGCGGCCGCGGGGGCGGCGGGCTCCACGTCCTCGCCGGCCACACTGGTCAGGGTGGCGAAGAGGTTGTCGAGGTGGGGGTCGGCCAGGAAGTTGCCGATGGTGATGAGGGTGGCGTTCGGCGCGCAGGCTTTGGCCCGCTCGGCCAGAACGCGCTGGCAGACCACGATGTCGGCGTCGGCGGGGATGTTGTCCACGCTGGTGTTGGTGACGATCAGGCCGGAATTGGCGTTGGCGCTGTGGATGCGGTTGCGGAAGCGGGTCGCGCCCATCGCGCTGGAGCCCATGCCGGCGTCGCAGGCAAAGACGATCTTGTGGACCTTGCTGGGGTCGGCGGGGCCGGCGGATTCGGCGGCGGCCGTCGCGATGCCGCGGGCCTCGGCCTTCATCTCCTGCATCTGCTCCTGGGCGTCGGCCAGGTTTTTGCCGGTGGAAAAGCGGAGGATGACCGCCGAGCCGGCGAAGGAGACCCCCGCCGCGATGACGACGCCCAGCAGCACGGGCAGGATGGCGTCCCGCGGGGCCATAGCCATGTAGGCGATGAGGGACCCCGGCGAGGCGGGGCCGGACAGGCCCGCGCCGGTGAGGGTATAAAAGAAGATGGCGCAGATGTTGCCCAGGATGGGCGCGGCGATGATGACCGGGTTCATCAGGATATAGGGGAAGTAGATCTCATGGATGCCGCCCAGCAGGTGGATGATGACCGCGCCGGGGGCGGACTGACGGGTCTGCTTGTCCTTGCTGCAGAACCAGTAGGCCAGCAGGACGCCCAGGCCGGGGCCGGGGTTCGACTCCAGCATATACATGATGGAGCGGCCGGTCTCGGCGGCCTGCCCCGCGCCGATGGGGCTGAAGATGCCGTGATTGATGGCGTTGTTGAGGAAGAGCACCTTGGCCGGCTCGATGAAGACGGCCACCAGGGGCAGCAGCCCGTGGGTGACGAGGATGTCCACCCCGGCGGTCAGGACAGTGAGGATGACCGTCATCAGCGGGCCGATGATGTAGTACCCCAGCACCGCCAGCACAAGGCCCAGGATGCCGGCCGAGAAGTTGTTGACCAGCATCTCGAAGCCGGCGGGGATATGCCCCTCGGCCCGGCGGTCAAAGGTGCGGATGGCAAGGCCGGCCAGCGGGCCCATCGCCATGGCGCCCATCAGCATGGTGTAGTCGGAGCCGCAGATGCAGCCCACCACCGCGATGGCGGCGACGACCCGGCCGCGGTCCCCGGCTACCATGTAGCCGCCCTGACCCGCGATCAGGATGGGCAGCAGATAGTTCAGCATCGGGTCCACGATGCCGGCCAGGTCGGGGTTGGGCAGCCAGCCCGCCTCGATGAAGAGGGCGGTCAGAAAGCCCCAGGCGATGAACGCGCCGATGTTGGGCATGACCATGCCGCTGAGGAATTTGCCAAAGCGGCCGATTTTTTCTTTCATGTGTGGGAGGACTCCTTTCTCTCTTACACAGAGCCGTGGGGCTTTCGTTTGGGTCCGTCCTTCGTTTCGCTGGTTCCAGTTTACACGCAAACGGGCCGGGATACAAGCCTTTGTTGGGGCGGCTTTGGCACTTGCGGCCGATGCCAGCGGGCGGCGTTTTGTCGCTTTTGGCTGAACGCGCCGCGCCGCCTTTGTGCAGCCGGCACAAAAAGCGGGCCGCCCGCGGCCTGCTTGCCGCAGGCATGGCTCCAGGAGCAAGTGCCAAAAAAGTTGTCCCCGCGGCTGGAAATCCGCCCGCCGCTGTGTTACACTTGTATCCAATAGAGGGAAACAGGATGGTAAAAGCAGAAGGGAGGGCTGCCCATGCCCGAAAAAAAGAAGCTGCCGGCCCTTTCGGCCAACGGCCGCAAACTGATCCTCAAGCTGGCCCAGATGCCCCGCAGCTGGACCACCGCCGCCGCCCTGGCCGAATCGGTGGGGGTCAGCCGGCGCACCGTCATGCGGGAGCTGCCGGGGGTGGAGGACTATCTGGCCGCGGCGGGCTACGCCTTCCAGCGCAGCCCCGGCCAGGGGGTGCGTCTGGATGAGCCGCTGGCCCGGCGGGACGCCCTCGTCGCCCTGCTGGATGAGCCGGGGCCCGCCGCCGCCCTCCCCCGGGAGGAGCGCCGCCGCCAGCTTCTGGCCTCCCTGTTCACGGCGCAGGGGCCCGTCAAGACCTACGCCCTGGCCTACGACCTGGCGGTGTCCGAGAACACCCTCAACAGCGACCTCGACCACCTGGAGGGCTGGCTGGACGCCCACGGCCTGCGGCTCAACCGGCGGCCGGGGGTGGGGGTCTGGGTGTCGGGCACCCCGGAGCAGCGCCGCCGGGCGGTGGGCGCGCTGCTGCAGGGGCTGCTGCCTTTGCAGGACTGGGACGCCTTTCTGGACGGCAAACTGCCCTCCCGCTCGGCCGTGCCGGCCCTGCTGGATGCGGCCGCCGCCCGCGCCGTGCAGGACCTTTTGCAGCAGTTCGAGCAGGAGGAGGGGCTGCACTTCACCGACAACGGCTTCCTCTCCCTGCTTTTGCACCTGACCCTGACCATCCAGCAGCTGCGGAGCGGGGTGCAGGACACCGTCGAGCTGGTGGCCCCGCCCGACCTGAGCGCCGCGCTGCGGCTGGCCCGCCGGGTGGAGGACGCCTTCGGGCTGGCCCTCTCGCGGGCGGAGGTGAGCTATCTGGCCCTTTACCTCGACGCCTGTCAGGGGAACCCCAACACCGACGGCCTCGACGCCCGGGAGCTGAACACCCGCTACCTCGCCGCCTGCCTGATCGACACGGTGTCGCGGCAGATGGGGGCCGACCTGCGCCGCTGGCCCAGTCTGGCCGGCGACCTCTACTGCCACCTGCGCCCCATGCTGCACCGGCTGAGCCAGGGCATCCAGACCGACAACCCCCAGCTCGGCCTGATCCAGGAGCGCTACCCCCGGCTGTGGCGGGCCACCCGCTTTGCCTGCGACGACGCCCGCGCCCGGCTGAACATCCCCGCCATCCCCGACGCCGAGGCCGGATATCTGGCCATGCACTTCGGCGCGGTCCTCGAGCAGGAGGCCATGACCCGCGCTCGGGTGCGGGTGGTGGTGGTCTGCCCCTGCGGGATGGCCAGCAGCCGCTTTCTGGCCTCCCAGCTCGAGCGGGAGTTCCCAGCCTTTGAGGTCATCCGGATCGCCGCCCTGCGCGACCTTGACGCCGGCAGGCTGCGGGCCGAGGGGGCCGGCCTCGTCGTATCGACGGCGCCACTTACCATCGACTTCCCGGCAGTGACGGTGAACCCCATCCTCAACGAGCAGGACCGGGCCGTCCTGCGCTCTGCCGCCGAGCGCTGCCGCGAGGCGAGCGCCCAGGGGCCGCAGACAGCGCCGCCCGCCGCCCCGCACCCGGCCAGCCGCGCCCAGGCCCTGCGCTATGCCGCCCGCCTCAGCGCCGCCCTGCTGGAGCTGCTGGACGCCCTGGTCATCAAGCGGGTGCCGGTGCCGGGGGACCGCGCGGCCCTCATCCGGGAGGCGTCCCGCCTGTTCTGCGCCGAGCCGCGGGCCGCCGCCCAGGTGGAACAGGCCCTGCTCCACCGCGAGAGCATGGGCGAGACCTACATCCCGCCTTTGCAGGCGGTGCTGCTGCACAGCTTCACCCCGGCGGTGCCGGGCTGCCGGCTGGGCTACCTCAAGGCCGAGCCGCCGGTCTATGAAAAGGGCCGCGCCCTGCAGGGGGCGCTGGTCCTCCTTGCGCCCGACGCCGAGGACGGCATCCCCGCCGACGTGATGCAGGCCGTCAGCGCCATTTTGATCGAGCAACCCGCCCTGATGCCCCTTCTGCGCCGCGGCAGCCGGGACGAGGCCGCCGCATTGCTCGAAAAGGAGCTGGGGGAGCGCTTCCGTCAGGCGCTCTCTCTGCGCATCGGGCGCTAGAATAAAACAAACAGACAAACGCTTGGCAGCGTCCGGGTTTTCCGGGCGCTGCTTTTGTTTTGGCACTGGGGGCTCATGCCAAAGACGGCCCATCCTCCGCTTGCACTTTGCACGCCGGGCCGTTACAATAAAACCAGAGCATCCGGACCGGATGCGGGGCTTTCGTTTCGCTTTCGCCCGCCGTATCGCAACGCTGTCAACCAAGGAGGTCACGCCATGATCTATACCGTCACCCTCAACCCGGCGCTGGATAAAACGGTGGAGATACCCCATTTCACCCTCGACGCCGTCAACCGCATCGCCGCCCTGCGCACCGACCCCGGCGGCAAGGGGATCAACGTCTCCAAGGTCATCGCCAAACTGGGCGGGACCAGCAGGGCCGCCGGCCTTCTGGCCGGCCAGACCGGCCGCACCCTGGCCGCGCAGCTCAGCGCCCTCGGCCTCGACTGTGATTTCAGCTATGCCGAAGCCGGCGAGACCCGCTGCAACCTGAAGGTCATCGACCCGGCAAACCACACCAACACCGACATCAACGAGCCCGGCCCCACCGTCACCCCCGCCGAGCTGGACGCCCTGCTGGCAAAGCTGACGGCATCCCTCGGCATCGGGGACATCGTGGTGCTGGCGGGCAGCCTGCCGGCCGGCGCGCCGCGGGACACCTACCGCACCTGGACAGCCGCCTGCAAGGCGGCGGGGGCCAAGGTTTTTCTCGACGCCGACGGGGACCTGCTGGCTGAGGGCCTCAAGGCCGCGCCCTACCTCGTCAAGCCCAACGACCATGAGCTGTCCCGGCTGGTGGGCCGGGAGCTGACCGGCATCGAGGAGCTGCACGCCGCCGCCCGCAGGCTGCTGGAGGCGGGGGTCCACAAGGTGGTGGTCTCGCTGGGCGGCAAGGGCGGCCTCTACGTCACGCGCCAGCGCAGCATCCTGGCCGAGGGGCTGCGGGTACCGGTGGGCAGCACCGTCGGCGCTGGGGACAGCGTCGTCGCGGCCCTGGCCCTAGCCGAAGAGAAGGGCCTGTCCCTCGAAGAGGCGGTGGTCCTCTCGACCGCCACCGGCGCGGCCAACGTCATGTGCAGCGGCACCCAGGCCGCCGAATACAGTGTCATCGCATCGCTGATGCCCAAGGTCATCTGGCACGAACTGTAAGAACTGTAACAAAAAAGGAGAACGATTATGGAAGCGAAAGCCCTGCGTCTGCACGCCGCCAACGACCTGCGGGTCGATACCTTTGAGCTGCCCCCCATCAAGGAGGACGAGATCCTGGTCAAGGTGGTGTCCGACTCCATCTGCATGTCCACCTACAAGTGCGCCATCCTCGGCACCGGCCACAAGCGGGTCCACCCCGACGTGGCCGAGCACCCCGCCATCATGGGCCACGAGTTCGCCGGCGACATCGTCGAGGTGGGCGCGAAATACAAGGACCAGTATAAGCCCGGCATGAAATTCACCATCCAGCCCGCCCTCAACTACAAGGGCACCATGTGGAGCCCCGGCTACTCCTACGAGTTCTGCGGCGGCGACGCCACCTACTGCATCCTGCCCGCCGAGGTGATGGAGTGCGGCTGCATGCTGGAGTACACCGGCGAGGCCTACTACGAAGCCTCCCTGGCCGAGCCGATGAGCTGCTCGATCGGCGCCTTCAACGCCACCTACCACACCCAGATGGGCGTCTACACCCACGAGATGGGCATCAAGAAGGACGGCCGACTGGCCATCATGGCCGGCGCCGGCCCGATGGGCCTGGGCGCGCTGACCTACGCGCTCCACCGCGACATCCACCCCTCGATGGTGGTGGTCACCGACATCAACCAGGACCGCCTCGACCGCGCAGCCAGCCTCTTCCCGCCGGAGGAGTGGGCGGCCAAGGGCATCGAGCTGCACTTTGTCAACACCGGCAAACTGGCCGACCCGGTGGCCGAGCTGCTGGCCATCAGCGGCGGCAAGGGCTACGACGACGTGCTGTGCTACGCGCCGGTGGCGTCGGTGGTCACCCAGTCCTCGGCCATCCTGGGCCGGGACGGCTGCCTGAACTTCTTCGCCGGGCCGACCGACAAAAAGTTCAGCGCCGAGATGAACTTCTACGACGTCCACTACAACTCCACCCACGTCATGGGCACCACCGGCGGCAACACCGCCGATATGCTGGAATCCCTCAAGATGACCGCCGAGGGCCGGCTGGACCCGGCCGTCATGGTCACCCACATCGGCGGGCTGTACGCCGCAGGCGAGACCACCCTCAACCTGCCCAAGATCCCCGGCGGCAAGAAGCTGATCTACACCCACATCGACCTGCCCCTGACGGCCCTGGCCGACCTGCGCGAAAAGGGCAAAGAGGACCCGCGCTTTGACGCCCTGGCCGACATCGTCGAGGCCAACAACGGTCTGTGGTGCCCCGCCGCCGAGCGCTACCTGCTGGCCCACTGGGAAAATTTCTGAGCCCTCCCTTCACTGATTTCCTTCTTATCCATGCCTTTTCCATACGCGCGGAAAACCGCCTCGTCCCCTGCCGGGCCGGGGCGGTTTTCTGCGTTTTCTTTGCGGGGACGGCGGCCGGAAGAATCCCCAAAGTTTGATGGATCGCGCAGGGATTTCGTGGCACGCGGGTTCGTTGTAAAACGCGCCAACGGTTTCACCAACGTCTGCAACGTGACCGGCTACTGCTTCTGAGCGCGCTGTTTGCAGGCAGGCTAAACGAAAAGGCTGAGACCCGGCGAGGGCCTCAGCTTTTTTGCGTGTATGGCGGTTCAGTTGTTTGTGGATGGTTTGCCGGGCAGCGGGGCGGGCGGGTTCTCTGCCAGTTTGTGGGCATACCGGTCGAGGATTTCCGCCAGGGTGATGGCCCGCATGGCGTCTTCGGCCTTTTGCTGGATGATGTCGTAGCAGTCCCGCAGGGCAAGCTGAATGTTCACCCCCACCCCGCAGGCGGGGTTTGTATGGGTGTCCTGATGGAGCAGGGGCTTGTCCTCCTCCACCGCCCGGTAGGCGTCCAGCAAGGTGATCTGGCAGGGCTCTTTGGCAAGGGCGGGCCGGGGATGTCCCTTCACGCTGGTGAGCAGCCCGCCCTTCCGCAGGGCTGACATGAGCTGGCGTACATAGGCCGGGTTGGTCTGGACGCTTTCCGCAATCTTTTCACTGGTGAGGGTCTCTTCCGGGTGCAGGGCGACGAAGGCTAAAATGTGAACAGCGTCACTGAGTTTCGTAGGGTATTTCATGGGCAGTGCCCCTTTCTCGCTGCTGGTGTTACTTTTATTATAACAGCATCTTGACAGGAGCGCAAGCGCGTGTTAAGATAAATTGCAGTAAAAATAAAAATAACACCAAGCCGAAGGGATGAATGTATATGAGTTTCTACGAGGATCTGGTCACACAGACCCAGATGAATTTTGAGCGGTATTATGGCGTGTATGCCTCTGGGCGCACGCCCTATCAGTTGGCCGAAAAAAGCCGCTGCCGTATCACGAGCAGATTCGTCGGCTGGTGCGGGAGATCAGGGATGCCGACTGTGTGGTGGTGGGCGGGGCCTCCGGCCTGTCCGCCGCCGGCGGCGGGGACTTCTACTATGAGGACAACGCCTCCTTCCGCAAATATTTTGGCAAGTTTGCGGAGAAGTACCACTTCAAGGGAGCCTTTGACGGGATGTTCCGCCAGTGGGATGACCGTGCGGCCTTTTGGGCATACCTTGCCACCTTCCTGCACACCACCCAGACCGCCCCGGTGCGTCAGCCCTATCTCGATTTGGATGCTCTGTTAAGGGGGAAAGATTTCTTCATCTTGACCACCAACCAGGACACCCAGTTTGTCAAGCTCTACCCGGAGGACAAAGTAGCGGAGATCCAGGGGGATCACCGTTTCTTTCAATGTGCCGCCTGCTGCACGGACGACACCTGGGACGCCGTGAAGCCGGTGGAGGAAATGATCGCTGCTATGGGAGAGGGAACGGCCATTCCCGCGGATATGATCCCCCGGTGCCCCCACTGCGGCGGCGAGGCGTTTCCCTGGATGCGGGGATACGGCAACTTCCTCCAGGGGAAGAAGTACGAGGAACAGTACGAAAAAATTTCCCGCTATGTGTTGGCGCACAAAGAGGAAAAGATGCTCTTCCTGGAGCTGGGCGTGGGCCGCATCACGCCCATGTTCATCCAGGAGCCGTTCTGGAACCTGACCCTCCGCTTTCCCCGTGCCCGCTATATCGGGATCAACGACACATATGACTTTCTGCCCAAGCAGCTCGAGGACAAGGGCATGACCATCGTGGCAGACATCGGGAAGGTGCTGCGAGATGCACGGGCTGCCATGGAAAACGGAGAGGGCAACGTATGAGCGGCGGCAATCAGGCAGCAGTTCGAGAGCTTGCAGAGCGCATCGACCAGGCGGATGCCGTCGTGATCGGCGGCGGTTCCGGCCTGTCCAGCGCGGCCGGGTACGACCACTACCACTGGTCTCCGGCGCTCGCGGAGGCGTTGGCTCCCTTTCGGGAATGTTATGGATTTACTTCCCCGCTGGCAGGATTTTATCACTGCTTTTCCAGCTATGGGGAGCAGTGGGGATATTACAGTCAATATATCCGCTTTCTGTGGGAGGCCCCCACCGGGCAGCCCTATCTTGATCTGCAGGCGCTTGTTGCGGACAAGCCCGCCTTTGTGCTGACCACCAATGTGGACCGGCAGTTTTTTCGGGTGTTCCCCGAGGAACAGATCTGCGCCTTTCAGGGAGACTTTGGCTACTGTCAGTGTAGCCAGCCCTGCCGGGATGCAATTTGGGAGAACCAAGAGCTGGTGAAAGAATTGACCGGACGATTGGTAGGCGTGCGCCTGCCGGAAGACGCGGTCCCTCGTTGCCCGGATTGTGGGCGGGTGTTGGTGCCATGGGTGCGGGACGATACGTTTCTTGAAGGAGGTGCGTGGAAAGCGCAGGTAGACCGGTACCATGCTTTCCTCCGGCGCCGGCTGATCGAACTGCACGAGAAGTATCCGGCCCTGGGGCTGGACAGCCTGTACCGGCTGCTAAAGCCGGAATTCGGCTGCTCCCGCAAACGGGTGCACCGGCAGATGCGGCTGGCCGGAATCTCCTCGGTACGCAGAAGAGCTTATAAAAAGACGACCCATTCCAATCACAGCCATCCCATTGCGCCCAACTTTTTGCAGCGGAACTTTTCCTTTGACCGGCCTGACCAGGCCTGGGTGGGAGATATTACCTACATCCCTACCGGGGAAGGCTGGCTCTATTTGGCCATTGTCAAAGACCTGTGTACACGTAAGATCGTCGGTTATGCCTTCTCAGACAGAATCGATACCCAGCTGACGCTGGCAGCCCTGGATATGGCGTATCGCCGGCGTAAACCCGCCAGAGGTCTGATTTTTCACAGCGACCGGGGCGTCCAGTATGCCGCCCGGGGCTACCGGGAGCGTCTGGAAGCCTATGGCATCCGGCAGAGCATGTCCCGCCGCGGTGACCCCTATGACAACGCTGTTGCGGAGAACTTCTTCAGCTGCCTCAAGTGTGAACTGGTCCACCTCAAGCACTATCCTACAAGGGCAGCTGCACAGGACGATGTCTTTGCCTATCTCGAAGCCTTTTACAACACCATCCGCCCCCATTCTGCCCTCGGCTGGCGTTCGCCTGCGAGCTTTGAGGCCGAGCTTGCCGCTTCCGCCGCCTGATTGCAGTACACCTTATCTCTGCATTTTATTCAGCTTTTTTATCCTGTTTTCTGTCCGTTTTTGGGGGAAGGGCTCAGTTTTGATATTTATCAAATCTATTCGGATGAGGATTATTCGGGCATCGACCGGGACCGGCCGGCTTTCAACGCGATGATCGAAGCTGCCAGCCAGCACCGGTTCGATGTAGTGCTGGCCAAGACCCAGTCCCGTTTTACCCGGGACATGGAGCTGGTGGAAAAGTACCTGCACGGCAAGTTCGTCGAGTGGGGGATACGCTTCATCGCGGTGGTGGATCATGTGGACACCGACGACCGCGCCAACAAGAAATCCCGTCAGATCAACGGATTGGTCAATGAGTGGTATTTGGAGGACTTGTCTAACAACGTCCGCTCGGTGCTGGACCACAAGCGGCGAGAGGGGCAATACATCGCTTCCTTTGCGCTGTACGGATACCGCAAGGACCCGGACGCCCGAGGACATCTGGTCATCGACCCGGAAGCGGCTGCCGTGGT
>DXBJ01000063.1 GCA_019116585.1 Candidatus Faecalibacterium gallistercoris
GCGCGGGACAGAAATTCCTTCCCCCTGGTATCCCCCTGGGGACAAAATTTGGCGCTGAACCGCGCACTCGCCGCAAGGCGGCTCGCACACTCTCAGCGCCAAATTTCCCTGTATGTGTCCCGTCCATCCGCTCATGTCGGCTGGACGGGACTTTTTTGACAGTCTGCGGCGGGAAACCGGAGACGGTTTCCCGCTTATTGTTTGCACCGGAGGGCTTTGAGAGAGGCGTCCCGTAGAAAATTGCAGCAAAAATTGTTTTTGATTTTCTATTGACTTTAATTTTATTTATGCTATACTCAATATTGTTAAAGCCAATAAGAAAGGAGAGCTGAGATGGAGATAGACAAAATTCCGCAATGGATCCTTGCGCTGGAGCCGGAGGACGCAGCCTTTCTGAAGAACTTTGTCCTGAAATCAGGGTCTTTGAAAGAGATCGCGCGTTTGTACTCGGTTTCGTATCCGACGGTCCGACTCAGACTGGACAAGCTCATTCAAAAAATCGAATTGAGCGACCAGAAGGAAGAAGAACCGTTCTCGGCCTTTATCAAAGGGCTGGCGGTCGATTCCCGGATCGACCTGGAGACGGCAAAGATCATCATCGAAAAATATAAGCAGGAAAAGGAGAAAACATCATGAATACAGCCGTTACATTCCTTATTGCGGTCGTGGTCCTGATCCTTCATGTCTGGTTGTGCCGGAGAAGCCCGAAATTCTGGTATTTGGGCGGCATTGTTCCTCTTTTGTGGGTCGCGCTGCTCGTGTTTTTGTTTTTCAACGGAAAAATCCATTGGGGAGAAGATTGGAAGATGATCGTTTTCCCGACGCTTCTTTTCATTGTGTTTTGGGTCCAGGGGCATCTGGCGGCAAAGAAAAAAGAAATCGCTAAAATGAAGGCGAAAGACCTATCGTAAATCGCAAAGCCAGCCGGGCCGGCGGCAGCCAGGGGAGCGCCACGTTGCAGCCCCGCCCGCCTTTGCGGACCAATCAAAAAGAGGCGGCAGCACTTTTTGCTGTCGCCTCTTCTTCCTGTTTAAAAACGGAGCGCCGCAGCCCGGCGAGGGAAAGGGTCACAGATTCGCCAGCAGCACGAAGTTCAGCACGAACAGGACGGTCGCCACCCACAGGATGGGATGGACCTCTTTGGCCTGCTTTTTGCACACCTTGGTGATGCAGTAAAAGACGAATCCGGCAGCGATGCCGTAGGAGATGCTGTAGCACAGGGCCATGAAGATGCCCGCGAAGAAGGCGGGGACCGCCTCGCTGAAGTCGTCCCACTGGATCTCCCGGAAGGCGGACAGCATCATGATGCCGACCACCACCAGGGCCGGGGCGGTGGCGGCGAAGGGGATGGCGCTGACGAAAGTGGCCAAAAATGCGCTGACCGCAAAGCAGACGGCTACCACCATGCTGGTCAGGCCGGTGCGGCCCCCGGCGCCGATGCCGGCGGCGCTCTCCACATAGGTGGTGGTGTTGGAGGTGCCCAGGATGGCGCCGATGGAAGTGGCGGTGGCGTCGGCAAACAGGGCGCGGTCCATCTTGGACTTGAAGCCGGGGGTGGTCTCCATCGAGTGCTCGTCCTCGTCGCTGAAGATGCCGGTGCGGCGGCCGGTGCCGATGAAGGTGCCGATGGTGTCAAAGGTATCGGACAGGCTGAACGAGAAGATGGTGATCAGCACCAGAGGCACCTTGGCGGGGTCGGCAAAGAGGGAAGGCAGGCCCGCGGAGGTAAAGATGGCCCCAAAGGTGCTGGGCAGCTGGCTGCACGCCTCGGCAAAGCTGACCGTCTCGGTGGTGACGGTGACCCCCATGGGGATGCCCAGCAGGCTGGACACGATGATGCCGATCAGGATGGCGCCCTTGACGTTGCACACCAGCAGGATGATGGTGAGAGCCAAACCGATCAGGAACAGCCAGAAAGAAGGCTGGTTCAGGGTAGCCAGGGCGGGCACGCCCGAGCTGAAGGTGACGATGCCCACGTTCAGGATGCCGATGTAGGCCACAAAGATGCCGATGCCGCCGCCGATGGCGTTTTGCAGGCTGCGGGGGATGGCCTTGATGATGTACTTGCGGATCTTGGTGACGGTGATGAAGATGTTCAGCAGGCCGCAGATGAACACCATGGACAGCGCCTGCTGCCAGGTGAAGCCCAAAGTGAAGCAGACGGTGTAGACAAAGAAGGCATTCAGGCCCATGCCGGGGGCCAGAGCGTAGGGCACATTGGCCACAAGGCCCATGACCAGGGTGCCGGTCACCGAGGCGATGATGGTGGCCAGGAACACGGCACCCCATTCCATCCCCGACTGGCTGAGCAGGGTGGGGTTGACGGCGATGATGTACGCCATCGCGAAGAAGGTGGTCAGGCCGGCCACCACTTCACGTCCGGCGGTGGTGCCGTTCGCCTTCAGCTGAAAAAATTTTTCCATTGTACAATGATCCTCCTTTTCCAAGGGGCTGCCGCGGCGCCTACAAGGCCCGGGCAGTCAGACGATATACCGCAGCGGCCTGCATCCATGGACGCAAGCCAACAGACCAAGTGTAATCACTTGGGGGCGGAAAAGCAAGAAGCCTGGAAAAATAAAGGGGATTTTGGGGCAAAAGTCATACTTAAGCCGCCCGCCTCAAACACCCGCGCCCCTGCCGCCCGGCTCCGGGGGCGCCCGCTATGGAGGGATGAGCGCCCACGAACGGCGGCAGAAGCAGCCATGCAGGATTCCGCCCCACAGAAAAGAGGACCTGGGCAGATGGGATCAGGAGTTCAGCCGCCAGCGGGAGCTCTCGCTCTGGAGCTCCATCATACGGCGGTAGAGGCCTCCGCGTTCCATCAGCTCCGCAGGCGTGCCCTGCTCGGCCACGCGGCCGTTTTCCAGCACTACAATGTGGTCGGCCCCGGCCACGGTGCGCATCCGATGGGCGATGACCAGCACCGTCTTGCCGGCCAGCAGGCGGGAGAGCGCGCCCTGCACCTTTGTCTCGTTTTCCACATCCAGGCTGGCGGTGGCCTCGTCCAGCAGGACGATGGGCGCGTTTTTCAGAAGCACCCGGGCGATGGCAGGCGGCCACCAGCAACATAGCGCCGAAGGCGTCACCACGCAGATGTCCACATGGATGTCCGGGGAGGCCAGCTCGTGGAACACATGCTCGAACGCACCAAAATACTGCCGGATGTGTCCCCCGACGGCCTCCATCTCCTCCTCGGTGTAGATCTCGGAAACGCCGGATGCTTCATCTTACGAGCCTTTCCCCATCCGGATCATTTTCGCTGCTGCCGTCCGGATCGCCGCCGGGTTCCCAGGAAATCTTCAGGGTCATCTGCTCCTCCGGCAGACCCACGCCCGGGCTGCGGGTAATGGCGCGCTTGTCATCCGCCGTGAAGCCGATGGTCTCCCCGTCGTGAAGTTCCACATCATTTTCCAGCACATAGGAGGCGAGGCTGGCCAAAAAGTCCAGCAGATCATAGGGGTCGGCGTCGGTGTCCAGAACCTCCACCTCATCTTTGCCGAAGGTCTCCATGCCGTAGGTATAGCCGTTCAGACCCTTCTCATTCCGCCACAGGCCGAACCAGATCCAGTTGAAGATGGGCAGTTTGTCTCCCTTCAGCATATCGGCAAAGCCCTCGTAGAACTGGGGCTCGAACACCACGCCGCTGGTATAGACGCCGGTGGCATATTTCTGCCGGCAGCAGACGGCCACCACCTTGGTGAACAGCCTGCCCTTTTCCAGCAGATCTTTTTCTTTGCCCAGCACCGCCACCAGAATGTGGGCGCGGTGCTCTCTGGCGACCTTGACCGCATCTTCCCACATATAGTTGTTTTCCGCGTTGGCCTCGGCTTCTCCGTCGGGGATAGGACAGTCAGCCAGGCTGACAGCGGCCAGCATATCGCCCACTTCAAACACCAAGGCGGTGTCGTCCTTTTCCTCGCTGGCGCTGTATTCATCCACGGTGATGCCCCACTTTTCCTGCATATCCCGGATGAACTGCTGTTTGTCCCATTCTCCCTTGGACAGCAGCACAAAGCCGGTAAAGACGCCGGTGCGGTCGGTGTCACTCTCATCCTCGTCCGCTGCCTCGGTCTGCTTGTCGATCTCCTCCTGACACTGCCGGATGACGGCCGGAGCGTCCTCGTCCTCGGGCTCCTTCTCGGGCGGCTTTTTCAGGGCTACCGTGCCCGCCTCCCGGCGGAAGGTGTGGAAGCTGACCCAGGGGATGTCCGTGCCCTCAAAGAATTCCTTGGCCTTCTGCAGGACAGCCCGGATGTCCCAGGCGATGAAGTCCACATAGCCGCAGAAAAGGCCGGTGGCTCCGCCGGTGAGGGTGAGGATCTCCGGGCCGTCCCCGGCGGTGAGGGCCTCCTCCAGCCGGTCCCGGAAATCGAAGATCTTCTCCGATCTTTCCTCCTCCCGCAGGGTGTCCAGGGGATAGCAGAAGAAGCCCGCTACTGCGCCGTCGGCATGGAGATCGTCCATAAAGTCGTTGTCGGCATTCAGGTAGCCGTTGATGAGAGGCACACAGCAGGTGGAGCCCACGATGGTGTCCAGCCGCCAGTCGGCGTCCGGGTCCTCGTTGGGTTCCAGCCGATAACTGAGATAGCTCTCCAGATAGCCCTCCGGGTCACAGGATAGGTCCAGGCCCTTCTCTTTCAGTTTGTCGGGCAGCTGGGACAGGGGGAAGGACGGCTCTGCCTTGGGCTGATCCAGCACATCAAAGCTGTCGATGTACCGCATGTGGGGGATCTCACCCAGCACCTGGTCGGTGAGGGTGGTAAGCATCCACCAGACCTGGCCTTCCGCCTCCCGGAGCACGGACAGCAGCTTTTCGCAGTAGGCGGAGAGGACGAAGCTGTTTTCGCCCTGCTCCTCCAGCCAGATCTGCACATCCTCCCCGGAGATGTTCCATCCGTCCTCGGTGCGCAGGCCGGTATTCTGGGAGGGCTGACGGCCCACCAGGATGTTCCAGTGCTCCCGTACCTCTTTGGGGGCGTGTTTCTGGAAGTAGACCAGCTCAAACAGCTTGACCCTGTCGCCCTCCGGGGTGAGGATCAGCTCATGCTTTTCGCCATTGAAGCCCATCTCGAAGGAGATCTCATCAAAGACCTGGTTCAGGGCTTCCTCCATTTGGGCCACGATCTCTGCGCCGCGGGTGTGGTCTTTATCGTCGTCCATCATCTGGCGCAGCTGGGCCTCCTGCCCGGAAAAGGCTTCCCACGCAGATTCCGTCCGCTCCCGGAAACACGCCGAGAACTGCGGCAGGGAAATGCCCTTCCTGCACCATTCGATAAACTCTTTGGTATCCTCGTCGCCGGGACGGGCTTCCAATGCTTTTTCAAAGTACCGCAGGGCGCGGCCCTCCTGGTCCAGATAGTAGTAGGCATACCCCATGCGGAAGTTCCAGCAGTGGTCGCCCTCGAAGTATTCCTCATGGGGCATCAGCAGGGCGATGGCCTTTTTAAGCAGGTCCCGGCCCCCTGGCTTGTGGGGGTCCGCCAGATTGTTGTAGGCACGGGCCAGCTCGCTGTCCATCTCCGGGGTGCGCTCCTCGGCGGGGATGGCCTCCAGCGCGTCGATGATTTTCTGAAATTTGTCTTTTTCATGCCATTTCTGGCACTGTTTCAAAATATCCATAGCTTGTTCCTCCTTGTCCTGTTCCGGTTTCCAGTCTTTGATCTGCTGAAACACGCCGTTCCCGTCCCGCTCAAAGGCGCAGGGAGAGGGACAGCTGAGATTCTTCTTTTCCAACGGTATCCCTCCAGTCTGTCCGTCCATCTCCACCCGGATCATGGGCCGGTAGAAGTCATAGTCGCCGTTCAGTTCCTTGTCCTCCTGCACTTCCGGCTTGCAGTGGGGCGAACAGGGAAGGAAACCGAGAAAAATTCCCAGCCCACCGCAGATGCTGCGTCCGCCATCACCGCCGCAGGTGGTAAACTGTTCCGCCTTTACGACCTCCCGCATATAGGGATCATAGGCAATGGACAAGCCGAAGAAGTTGGGTTCCTCCATATCGAAGGGCTTGTCCTCGTCCTCCGGGCTCTCAAAATGGTGCAGATGCATGGAGTAGTCCATCCCATCCCCCCAGGGGAACAGGGTGCGGCATCCGCCACCGCACAGGTAGGCCCATTCGTCTGCCGTGGGAAGGGAGAAGCCCTGCTGTTCCAGCCCGGCAAGAAGCGTATCGTAGTCTGTGCAGTTATAGATCCAGATTTGAAAGCCGCTTTTCATCCGTTCAATGCGGGCCGACTGATGCAGGGTCAGGCTTTCAAGGTCGCTCCAGGCGAAGTCCCGGAATTTCTTCAGCCAGTCGGGATGGGCGGTTACTCTGGGATCGTTCATCTTGACCGGCTCCCAGCAGAGCTCCTCCAACTTTCTCCCCACCAGCATGGGGCCGATGGTCGCCTGGCGCACGGGGGCCATGCTCTCCCGGATCAGCGCCTCCGGGGACTGTTCGATTTCCCATTCCCGGAACAGCTCGTCCAGCTCCTCCCGGCTGTCGGGATCCAGCCCCGCAGCAAAGTGGTCCCAGCCCAGGGTGACGGTGTCGCCGGGAACAAAGACGAACTCCCGGCCGTCCTTTTCAAACACGCCGGTGGTGCAGCTCTGCCCCCAGCGGTCAAAGGTATGCAGGCCCAGAAAGGCCATAGCATAACGGGCAGCCAGGCGTTCCATCAGCGCCTGTTTCTCGGCGGTTTCCATTTGATGAAACTCCGGGCGGAATAGTTTTTCGTTCATGACAAGTCCTCCTACAGCCTATCCAGGTTCTCCTGTAGATCGCTCTGCACCAAGTGTTGGGCAATGGTTCGCTTCCGTGCCGATGTGGTAAAAGTTGACCAGTCCATAGAGTTTCATTGTTGCCATACCGTACTCCAATCGCAAAGCATTTCATTCTGTGTCACCCGGCGCAGCTCGTCCCGCACTTCCATCAGCGCAAAGCCCAGCAGGTTTTGCCCCCGCCACTTCATCGGGTCCTGGGCCTCCGGGGAGCTGGCCGCGAGGCGGATGCCCCAGATGGCATCGTAGGGGCTGGCCTCCACCAGCACGCTGCCCCCGGTGGAAAGGAGAAACTCCCGCAGCTCCCGGTTCTGGCTGAATTTGCACCAGTTTCCATTTAGCACAATGGCGTATTTGAACTTGTCCCATACCTTTTGGTCAAAGCCCCGCACCCTGCGGCCCAGAGCCTTGATCTGCTTTGGATCGCTGCAAGCCAGAATCTCCTTGTGGATCTCCTCGTCGCCAAACAGCTGGGCTTTGCCTGCCATCATGTACTGCTCCATGCAAAGATAGGTGTCGGAGATGGACCAGAAGTCCTCCATCCACCACTGGCTGAGACAGCTTTTTGTCAGCCGGCCGTCCTCGGCAGGCTGATGCCCCCAGAACAGGCACAGCTCCCGCTCCCGTCCGGCGGCAAACTCCTGCTGGAGCCATTGCCGGGTGTACTTGGGCCGGCCCTCCGGCCGCCACGCCTCCACCCAGAAGTCACCGTGCCCCAGCACTTCGCCGCCATCCTCATCCTCCCACCACCCCTTCCAGGTCACCGGCTCGGGAAAGAGGGCGCGGTATTCCGCCCGCTCCTCCGGGGAGAGGGTATCCAGCCAACCGCCAAATCGGACTATGTAATCCTCTCCATAGCCCATGCGCCAGCCAATGGAGTATCGCTCGATCTCCCGGTGGGCCAGCCAGGGGGGAGGCATGATTTTCTTATCTTGTAGTGCCATAGGGCTTATCCTTTCCTGTTAAATGCTGCCTTAGGGTGTATCTGAGAAGTCAAAAATGCTGGGATATTCGCCAAAAAGCGCCGGATGCAAGGCGCATGAGCGCCGCACTCCTTTGTGGAATGCAAGCGAATGCAACGCAGCAGATGGGGCTTTTTGGTAGAATAGAACAGCGTTGGGGAGTTTTCAGATACACCCTGGTTCGTTTTTATATCCAGTGGAGCGCCGCCCCAGGTAGTGGCTGTAAACTGTATGGACCTTTTGCCAAGTTATGTAATGCCTCACAATTCGGTCCGCTGCCAGCCGTCCAGCCGCTCCTGCACTGCGTCGATCTTCCAGCCCTCGCCCACACGCTTCATGAGGAAGCGGCGGTCAAAGCCGGTGGCTTTCTCCCGAGTATAGATGTAGAGCTTGTTCTTGGTGATCTGTTCCGCATCAAGGAATTCTTCCCCGTTGTAGGTGCCCTGGGCGCTGTACGAGAGGCCCAGGGGCCGGTAGCCGGGGCGGGGCTTTTCGCTCACATACTTCTCCCAAATCGCCAGCAGGCGGGGCACGGCCTCGGCGTCCTCAAACCCGGCCTGTTCCATATACCGTTCCCATTCCGTCATCTCAGCAAAGAAAGCGGACAACACCCTGCGGCATTCCGCTGCCGCCTGCTCATCCAGCTGGGCGGGCTTTTTGGACTTTTCCCGCTGGAGCTGAGAGAAGTGCTCCATCTGCTCCTGGGTGAACTGCACATGGGCCACTGGCTGGATGCGGCTGTTGCCGGCGACGGCCAGCAGGCCCTCATAGGAAACGGCGGTGCGGTCCATCTGAATATGGGAGAGTTTGGGGATGGAAGCCGCCTGGCGCAGCCCTGCGTCGTCCAGCCCGGTGCGGCCCAGGGTCAGCAGGTCTATTTTGCACTCCCGCAGGGCGGACAGGCCGCTGCCGTTGATCCCGGCGTTGCCGTCCAGCAGCAGATAGCGCAGCTTGGGCATGGCGGAAAAAACAGGGAAACAGGCGTCAGTGAGTGCCCCGTCCTCCACGCCGAAGTTGGCCATGCTTTTATGCCCGGCAAAGGGGGCAAGCAGTTCATCGGTCACCGGATAGCCTTTTACATGAAAGCCTACCAGGGCGTAACCGGCCAGCCGCTCCATGAGTTCCATGGTCAGCTCCGGGACTTCAAATTGTTTCTCTCTATCTAAGACCAGGACACCGCTCTCCCAGTCCGCCGTCCGTGCCCGTTTTGGCCATTCCATAACTTGCCTCCTTACTCCTGTGCTCTGTCTGTTACCATTTCATAGGGAAATCTTTTTATCAAATATCCCAATCTATGAAATCTTCATGGTTCAATACAAAGTGCTGATATAAACGCTTTAGATTTTCCTGTTCCTCCCGTGAGAGCTTTACCCCGTTTTCATACCGCAAAGTGTCGGCATACAGGATAAATCCATCCACTTTTCCCGATAAAGCCCGAAACTCACCGTCTCCAATAATGGCAACATCGCCACACTCAAATGTAACCGATGAAGAATTGGTAAGGATTCGTGTAACCGCTTTGATCATGGTCTCCTCCACAAATTTACATTATTGTGTGTTGCACATTCCTGATTTCCATAGCAGGCTTCAATGTCGATGAGGCGCACATATACGGCACAGACTTTGCCCTGCGCGTCGTAACCGAAGTAGACGGGATAGTAGCCGTCCCCCCAGCTGGAGGCTCGGTTTTGCAGGCCAGTTTGTCCTGGATGGATTCGTATTTGCTCAGCCATTCGGCAGTCGGCATGGTAGTTTCCTCCTGTTGATTCAATTTGTGCATTCCCTTCTTCGCAGTTCAGGCACTGGCTTTCTTGATATTTTTGTACTCACTCACCGCCAAACCGCTTGGCAGCATCTTTGTAAACCGTAATACTTTCTTCCACTTTCACTTTTTCGCTGCGAATACGGAAGTAGTCCCGCAGGACGTGCCTGAGTTCCGGGTTTGCCACCCTGCGGGGAAGAAGGCTGATAAACATCTCGTCGTAGCTTCCGTACAGGACGCCGCCCCGATTGTAGGTCTGCCATGTCACCGTAGGCTTGCGGCCCTCCGGGTCCTTGGCCAGATCAAAAAGCCACCGCTCATCCAGCTCCACATAGCGTTCCATCGTAAACCTTGTGTCATAGGTCCCGTAGCTGTAATCTCCCCAGAAAATGAGCGCGCGCAGCCCATCAGGGCCGGAGCGTTCAAAGGTCCAGTCCTCCGGATAGCTGCGGTAATCCAGCAACCCCAGAGCGTTCAACAGATAGCTCGCCTTTGGAGTTCCCAGAAAGGGCGAATAGGTCTCATACACCTGCTCCTTGGGCTGGGTGATGATCGCCTTCATAAAGACCGGTATCAGCCAGCTGCCGCCATAGCGTTCATTCAGTTCATCAGCCAATGCCTGCAGCCGCTCGTCCGGGTTGCGGATCAGGGAGGCAGTCAGCACTACAGCGGGAATTTTCTCCATTTCCCTGGGCGTGGCATCCCAAATGCGAAGCCCGTCTGTGATCCACCACGAGGTGCAATCATCATCAGAATAAACAGGCGCGCGTTTCAGCTGGGCGATCCGCGAGGCGTTTTCCGCCAGAAAACGGTAGACCTCCAGCATTTTGGGCGAGGCTTTCCCCAGCATCAAATGGAAACAGAAGTTCAGTTGTTCGATTTCCAGCGGCTTTGTGTCCCCCTCGTCCAGCAGTTCGGACAATCGTTTCAGGATGACCGGGGCGATCTGCTCCGATACGCAGTCGGAACAGGCGTCCGACAGGATATGGCTGCCCATCCATTTGCCCTTGACCAGCTTGGCCCACAGCGGTGCGGCGGGGGCATACTCCAGCTGTGCCAAAGCCTTCTGAGCGGCCGTTTTGCACTTGCCCTTTTCTGTATTCGCAAGTTGGAGCAGCAGTTCGCCGTTGGCTTCCTCCCTGCCCAGCTCCAAAATGGCCTGTTCTCGCCTGACCCCCTTGGGGGGCAGTTGTTCCATAGTCATGTTGCGTTCTCTCCTTATTCCTCAAACTCACCCTCGATCATCCCGTTCAGATACCGGCCGGGGTCAGCAATAAATTCCTCCCATTTGGCTAACGGATGAAACTCCTCATGCTCAATGTCCAGATACCAGAGTTTCTTATCTCTGGGGCTCCACAGCAGCAGGTAGCCGCTGTAATTATCCATCCTTGCCATGAGGGAAAGCGGTTTTTTCCGCTTCCAGGTCATCTCCTGCACATCCATGAAGGAGTAAAGCTCCACCCACTTCACCAGCTCCCGCTCCGGAAATTCCAGACGCAAAGGTCCGGTCTTTAAGTATTCCACCAGTTTGGCAGGCAGCTTGTAAGGCGTGAGCTGACGCGCCTTTTCCTGTTCGTTGTGCCATTCCTCCGGTTCCATGGCTTTTAAGTAGGCGGCCATTTCCTGATTTTTGTTCTGCACCGCTACGGTGTAGGGCCGGTCGCCGTATTTATCCGGGATGGTGATGTCTGCGCCCTGCTCCACGAGCCGGCGCACCATCAAAAAATCGTTGTGCCGTGCCGCCTCGGTGACAGGAGTGGAAGCGTAAGGGAACACCATGTCCGGCTTGTGGTAGTTGATGTCCGCCCCGTTTTGGATCAGATACTCCGCCAGCATCTGATTCCCCCGGCTCGCCATACTGCGCAGGGCCTCCCCGCCGTATCGTTTCAAATCCATACCCAGCCTGTCCAAAAGGGAGAGCACAGCAGGGTCACGCCGATTTTCCAGATGGAGAAACAGCCGGTAGATGTCCTCTTGTTTTGCGGGAATTCGGACTCCCGCATGGATCAGAAAAGCAAACAGGGTCAGGTCTCGACCGCGCAGGGAGCCATAAAGCAGTTCTGCCGGGTTACGGGTCAAATCCGCTCCGGATCCGATCAACAGCCGCACCATGTCCAGCCGGTTTTCCAGCACCGCCAGTTCCAGCGGAGAGGTTTCCTCCTCCCGCGGCCGCGCTCCGATCGTCACCTGATAACATTGCGGCGCATTGGGGGAATATCCCGCGTGAAGCAGGGAACGAAGCGCCTCAATGTCGCCGCTCTGGATGGCAGCCATCATGGGAGGCACATTGGAATAACTTATTTCACGCATCCAAATCCTCCTGACATCCTATTCAAAAATTTTCTGATACCGTTCTCTCCATTCCTCCGGCGCCGCCTTGAGGACCTTGCCGCCGTTGTTCTCAGAGGCCGGGCCCCAGATGGCCCAGAGTACCTCCCGCCACAGGTAGTCCCGCGCCCGCTGGTCCTGCGCCCTTTCTTCGGGCAGGTAGTCCTCCAGACGCCCCTTGATCTCCAGCAGGGCGTCCAGGCTCTCCTCATTGGCAATGAGAGTACGGAACTCCTTAGCCGGTTTCATACCCTGCATAGACTGAACGCCGTGGACCAGCACCGGCAGGGACTGGGCGGTAAAGCCATATTTTTTGAAAAGCGCGTGGAGGAACTTTTCTTGGAGCGAAGAGTGCTCGTCGTCACAGCGGTCCAGGTAGTCGCACACCAGCCGCCACCACTTTGGCCCTTCCAGCCCCAGGGCGAACACGGCGAAGGCGCCGGGCAGAGCGCAATGCTCATCGGAGAGGTTTTGATACATCTCGTCCTCCTGCATGGCAAGACGGGCATAATTCTCCATCTGCACATGGAGGCGTGGATAACGCACAGCGCAGGCAAAGAGCTGGTTGACGCCCTTCTTGGGAAGGCCGGGGATGGGCAGGTAGACTTTCTCCGGCCCACGGAACTCGATGGAGTAGCTGCGGGGGAACTCCGGCTGCTCCAGCACTTCCACCAGATAGCTCAGCGCCTCGTCGCAGCACCCCTCGGTGCAGTCCCTGGCGGTGATGCGGATGGTAGCAAAGGCGTCGTTGGCCGAGGCGGTCAGGTGTTTTGTTTTCCGCTTTTGGATGTTGGGCGGCAGTTTGCCGCTGCCATGGGTTTTCAGCTCCTTCACCATATTGGGGCGGAGCTGGGAAACCAGGCCGAGGATATGCTCGGTGGTGAGGTACTCAAAGCTCAGCCCATACACGGTATAGCAGACCGCTACATAGCAGGCGAAGCGCAGCAGCCCTTCATCCACATCCTCCGGGCGCAGTTCCGGACGCACGGTGCAGGGCGGAAAGACCGTAAATCCATCCTCCCGCTCTCCGACCACAAAGTACCGATCCCGCACCTGTTTTTCGATGTACTGCCGCAGTGTGTGATCCATCTCCTTCCAGCCCGCCAGCCGCCGCAGGGCGTCGCAGAAGGCGGCCGCCTCCTCATAGGGGAAGCCCTTCAAAGGCTGTTTGGACAGGTACCGCTCCAGCAGCTGGCTGGGAAGGAAGGGGGTCCCGCTTTGGTTCCGAACGACCACCGGGAAGCCGGAATGGTTTTCTTTGGCGGTCCCATCCAACACGTCCTGAATGCACCGATCGGCGTGTGCCAGCACTTCGGGGTCCGTATCCGGTTTATGGATCAGATAATAGCGGCCATGTACGCCATCTCGTTTCGGTAAACTCATATCGCTTCTCCTCTCAGGTCTGCTGGTGCTGCATGGATACGATCTGGCAGTCCGGGCAGAATTCCACATAGAGTGTGCCCTCCGCGCAGTCGAATACTGTATCCCACTGGATCTGGGCCAGGTATTTCATGGGCTTTCCACAGTGGGGGCAGGCAGTATACTCCGCGTCCTGCACCCAGTTGCCAAAGCCGCCGATGGTGTTCACATCCTCGCTGGCACATCCATAAAACAGGGGCACAGGCGCCCTGCCCAGCACGAAGGGATTTTCAGTGAGGGCATCGTAGTCCTCCGGCCGGACATAGCAATCCATCTGCTCTGAGCCGTCAAACAGTTCGGAAGGGAATACCTCCACGCCGCCGTCCAGCGTAAAGCGGTTGAGGGCAGATAGCCCAAAGGGGTCCCGCAGCCGGGACAGGTATATTTTAATTCCATACTCGTTGACTCCTTTCAGAAAAACAAAAAGCGCCCCACGCCGCCCCGTCACATGGACAGGGGAGGGCGCAGGGCGCGAAAAGACCGCACAAAACCAGACCCTGCCTGAAAGGCAGGCCCGGGTCTCTGGCAGACAGGGAAATTATAGAAAAAGAGAGGGCAGCTCTGGGCCACCAGATCAAAGATTCCATAGGAGAGATTCATCATTGGGCGAGTTGCCTTGATTTGAAGAAAAAGAAGAATAATTTTTTATCATTATACCACACATCTTTGGAAAATGGGAGAGGGGAGCGATGTAGACTTAGAACACCTAACAAAACCGAAAAGCGATCAAAGCGGCAGCAAGGGTGAAAAAAGCCAAATGGATATCAGCTCTGCGTTCATATCGGACGAGCAGGCGCCTGTATCGATGGAACCAGGCAAAGGTTC
>DXBJ01000064.1 GCA_019116585.1 Candidatus Faecalibacterium gallistercoris
CAAGATCTTTAGCGTCTTTGTGGTATTTTTCTTCTTTGAGAAGGACTTGGGTGATTCTACCTAAACGATCAATTTTGTATTCAAAGTTTTTTGCTTTGATGGTGGCAATAATTTCTTGAGAATCTGTGCTATTTTGTGTATTAGAAACATTTTGGATAGAGGCTTGTGGGGTGGTTTGCTCTTGTGATGGTGGTCTTGCCCGCGCCGGTGGAGCCCACGAAGGCGATCTTCTGGCCGGGCAGGCCGTACAGGTTGATGTCGTGGAGGACGGTCTTTTCGGGGGTGTAGCCGAAGTCCACGTCAAAGAAGCGGATGTCGCCCTCCAGCTTGGTGTAGGTCAGGGTGCCGTCGTGGTGGGGGTGCTTCCAGGCCCAGAGGCCGGTGCGCTGGTCCGACTCGACCAGGTTGTTGTCCTTGTCGTACTTGGCGTTGACCAGGGTGACGTAGCCGTCGTCGGTCTCGCTGGGGGCGTCCATCATGGCGTAGATGCGCTCGGCGCCGGCCAGGGCCATGATGACGCTGTTGGCCTGCATGGACACCTGGCTGATGGGCATATTGAAGCTCTTGTTCAAAGCCAGGAAAGCCATGACGGTGCCCAGGGTGACCCCGCCCACGCCGCCCACGGCCAGGGCCGCGCCCAGAAGGGCGCACAGGGCGTAGCTCACGTTGCCCAGCTGGGCGTTGACGGGCATCATGATGTTGGCGTAGCCGTTGGCGCGGATGGAGCTCTCCCGCAGCTTGTTGTTCAGATCCCGGAAGCCCTCCAGGGTCTTGGTCTCGTGGGTAAAGACCTTGACCACCTTCTGGCCTTCCAGCATCTCCTCGATGTAGCCGTTGACGGCGCCCAGGTCGCGCTGCTGGGAGATGAAGTATTTGCCGCTCTGGGCGCTGATCTTTTTGGAGCAGAAGAGCATCAGGCCCACCATGCACAGGGTGAGGATGGTCATGGGGATGTCCAGCAGGAGCATGCTGACCAGCACCGAGACGATGGTGATGACGCTGGACACCAGCTGGGGGATGCTCTGGCTGATCATCTGGCGCAGGGTGTCCACGTCGTTGGTGTACACCGACATGATGTCGCCGTGGGGGTGGGTGTCGAAGTAGCGGATGGGCAGGCTTTCCATATGGGTGAAAAGCTCGGTGCGGATGTTGCGCATGGTGCCCTGGGTCACGTTGACCATGATGCGGGCGTTGGCCCAGGCGGCCAGGATGCCCACCAGGTAGATGCAGGCGATGCGGCCCAGCGCGCCCAGCAGGGGCCCGAAGTCGGGGTTCTGCTGCTGGAGCATGGGGGCGATGTAATCGTCGATCAGGGTCTGGAGGAAAAGGCTGGCCTGGACGTTGGCAAAAGCGCTGAGGAAGATGCAGACCAGCACCACCAGGCAGTGGGGGGCGTAGTGCTTGAACACTTCGCCCAGGACGCGCTTAATGAGTTTGCCGGGGTTGGCCACTTTGGGCCGGGGGCGTCCCATGGCGCCCCGGCCGCCGGGGCCGCGGACGGTGCGCACGTTCTGTTCAGCCATCAGGATTCACCTCCCTGTTTGTCGAAGTCTCCGCCGCCCTGGGTCTGGCTGTTGTAGACTTCCTGATAGATCTTGTTGGTGGCGAGCAGCTCCTCGTGGGTGCCGAGGCCGTTGATCCGGCCGTTGTCCAGCACCAGGATGCGGTCGGCATCCTGCACCGAGGAGATGCGCTGTGCGATGATGATGCGGGTGGTGCCGGGCAGCTTTTCGCGGAAGGCCTGGCGGATCTTGGCGTCGGTGGCGGTGTCCACCGCGCTGGTGGAGTCGTCCAGGATCAGGATCTTGGGCTTGCGCAGCAGGGCGCGGGCGATGGTCAGGCGCTGTTTCTGGCCGCCCGAGACGTTGGTGCCGCCCTGCTCGATCCATGTATGGTACTTGTCGGGGAAGCGCTGGATGAACTCGTCGGCGCAGGCCAGCCTGCAGGCCTCGACGCACTCTTCCTCGGTGGCGTTTTCATCGCCCCAGCGCAGGTTGTCCAGGATGGTGCCCGAGAACAGGACGTTCTTTTGCAGCACCATCGAGACGTCGTGGCGCAGCACGTCCAGGTTGTAGTTCCGGACGTCCACGCCGCCCACTTTCACGCTGCCTTCGGCAACGTCGTACAGGCGGGGGATCAGCTGGACCAGGCTGGACTTGGCCGAGCCGGTGCCGCCGATGATGCCCAGCGTCTCGCCGGGTTGGAGGCGGAAGGTGATGTCGCTGAGCACCGGGCTGCCGGTGCCGTGCTTATACTTGAAGGTGACGTGGTCGAACTCGACGCTGCCGTCCTTGACCTCCTGGACGGGGGCCTTGGCGGGGGGCAGGTCGGTGGCTTCGTCCAGCACCTCGATGATGCGGTGGCAGGAGGCCACCGACATGCTGAGCATGACAAAGACCATCGAGAGCATCATCAGGCTCATGAGGATGTTCATGACGTAGCCGAACAGGGCGTTGAGCTGGCCGGTGGTGATGATGCCGTCCAGGACATAGTGGGCGCCGAACCAGGACAGGGCCAGGTTGCAGCCGTAGACGGCCAGCAGCATGGAGGGGTTGTTGAAGCTGAGGCGGCTTTCCGCCTTGACGAACTGCTCGTAAAGGTGCTGGCAGGCTTGGGTGTACTTTTCGTCTTCGTGCTGCTCGCGGACAAAGCTCTTGACCACGCGGATGGCGGCGACGTTCTCCTGCACCGAGGCGTTGAGGGCGTCGTAGTTCTTAAAGACGCGGTCAAAGATCTTGATGGTGGGGAACATGATGCCGCCCAGCACCAGGAGCAGAAAGACCATGGCCACCAGGAAGATCAGGGTCAGGTGGGGGTTGATGGCGATGGACATGGCCAGGGCGAACACCAGGTGGACCGGGGCGCGCACGCACATGCGGGTCAGCATCTGGAAGGCGTTCTGGACGTTGGTGACGTCGGTGGTCATGCGGGTGACCAGGCCCGCGGTGGAGAACTTGTCGATGTTGGTGAAGGAATAGTGCTGGATCCGCTCGAACATGGCGTCGCGCAGGTTGCCGGCATAGCCCGCCGAGGCCCGCGCCGCGCAGCGGCCGGCCGACAGGCCCAGCAGCAGCGCAAAGGCGGCCACCAGCAGGGTGAGCAGGCCGTACTTGACGACGGCGTTCATATCGCCTTTTTCGATGCCCTGGTCGATGATGTAGGACATCAAAAGCGGGAGAAGAACGTCCATGATGGCCTCGAGCGCGGACAAGAGCGGCGTGATGATGGCAGCGCGCCTGTACTCGCCGAGATGGGAGGCCAGTTTTTTCAGCATGGGGCATACCTCCTAATCGTTTGTTGTTTGGATTCGAATTGTTTTGCGTCGAACATTATAGCCCGGAAAAAGCCGGATGTCAACCGGCTGGGGCAAGGTTTCAAATTCTGTTCATAGAAAGTTCAGACAGGGGCGGAGATCACTCCAGGCCGGCCCGGAGTTTGTTGAGCAGGCGGAGCAGCTCGGCGTTTTCTTCGGCGGTGAGGAGGCTGGTGATATACTGGTCGGTCTGGCGCAGGCTGCGCATGATCTGCTGGTGGGCCTGGGCCCCGGCGTCGGTGAGGACCAGCCGCTTGAGCCGGGCGTCCTGGGGGACGCTCATCCGGCGGATGTAGCCCTTTTTCTCCATCAGCTGGAGGATGTTGGTGACGGTGGAGCGGGTGATGGAAAAGGCCCGCTCGATGTCCCGCTGGAACACCTCCCGGTCCCGGCAGTTGTAGAGGTAGGCCAGGATCCAGCCGTGCATGGCGGTGACGTCCTCGACGCCGTTCTGGCGGCTGTAGTAGTTGACCCGGCGGGAGATAAGGTTGTTGACCCGGCGCATCTGGGCGGGGATGACCTGGGGCAGGTCCTTGGGCGGGTTGGAAAGCATCGGCCCTTCGCCGGGCAGGGTAAAATGATCTGTGTGCATGGCGATACTCCTTTGGTTGTTCGCAGCCGGACCGTTTTGCGGCAAAACGATTTTGCAGCTGGACTGTCGGCACAAAAACAATTCGATACAAAACTATTATCGGAAAAGAAAACGGATTTGTCAAGACACAAAATCGTGACAAATCCGTGGTTTTCCAGTGAATGTTCCGGCGCTTTGGGGGGGCGGTCAACGCGCCAGGCTGGGATCGGCCAGCAGGGCGGCGGCGGCCTCCGGCATTTGAAAATCGGGGTCCAGCATTTGGAACAGCCGCTCGGGGCGGTTGGTGACGATGGTCACCGGGTCCATGTCCAGGATGCTCTGGAGGTCGAACACGCCGTCCACCGGCCAGGGGGCCACCTCGACGCCGGTGGCCTGCACCTTCTGGACCAGGTCCCGGTCCCGGAAGCAGGTGTTGTACTGGCAGCTGAGCACCTCGGGGACAAAATCCAGGCTGGCCAGGTAGGAGGGCAGGTCGTGCTGGGAGGCCATGCACAAAAGCAGCTCGAACAGGTTTTCGCCGGGGTGGTCGGAGGTCAGGGCCCACAGGCGGTCGATCAGCCAGCGGACGGGGGAGGTCTCGTCCCCGTTCAGGGTGGCGTACTGGGCCAGGTCCACCAGGGTGCGCAGGGCCTGCTGCCCGCCGGGCAGGCCGTTTTCCAGGCCGTTTTCCATCATGGACTGGGCCTCGGGGCCGCTGATGATGCCCAGCGTCTGGAGCAGGGCCGGGGGCGGGGCCAGGTAGGAGTCCACCGAGTTGAGGGTGAGCACCCCCACCCGCTGGCAGGGGGACAGCTTTTTGACCCGGCTGAGGATGCCGTGGTTGAAGGACGTGACGATGATCTTGTCCGCCAGGCCCGAGCTTTCCACTTCTTCCAGGATGCGCTCGGCAAAGGCGTCCTGGTCGGTGGTGGCGTTGGCCCCCAGGGGGGACTTGAACTCCACCTGGATGGTGTCCACCGGGCTGCAGGCATCCAGGGCCTCGGCAAAGGTGGGGATCTTCTCGCCGGCGTAGCGGGGGTCCTTCCAGCTGCCAAAGTCCAGGGCGCGCAGCTGGTCGAGGGTACACCAGGGGATGACCTCGTTGGCGTTGGCGTGCAGGTCGGTGATGTATTCATGGTGGACCACCAGGTGGCCGTCCGCGGTGAGCAGGGTGTCGAACTCGATGCCGTCCACCCCCATGGCGGCGGCCAGCCGGAAGGCGGCCAGGGTATTTTCGGGCGCAAGGTGAGACGCGCCCCGGTGTGCGATGATCTTGGGCCTCACAATCAGTTCTCCTGTTTTTTTGACGTTCAGTCTACCAGTATAGCGGCCAAGGAAAAGATTGGCAAGCGTTTTCACAAAAAGTTTCCGGCGGGTTCAAAAATGGCGCGGAAAAAGCAGAAAAGCCTCCCGGCGGTCGGTCAGGAGGCTCTTCTGCTTATGTGGCTAGGAGGTTAGAGCATATCGCTGGAGAAAAGGGATCACTTGCGGCCAGTGCGGCGGGCCTTCAGGGTCTCGACGTTGCCGTCCACCACCTTTTTGCTCAGGGGGTAGACGAACCACAGGACCAGAGCGATGACGGTGAAGCCGACGATGGGGGCCACGCAGGCGATGGTGTAGATGCCGTTCAGGACGGCGGGGTCCTGCTGGGTGGCGGCGGAGTAGCCGATCATGCTCAGCAGAGCGCCCACCAGGCCAGCCGAGAAGGCCTGGCCGAGTTTGCGGGCGAAGGAGTAGACGGAGTAGATGGTGCCGTCCTCGCGGACGCCGTTCTTGACCTCGCTGTCGTCGATGACGTCGGTGATCATAGCCCAGACGATGGTGTTGAACAGGCCCAGGCCGGCGTAGGCGACGGTGTAGAAGCCCAGGTAGACCCAGCCGCTTTCAGGATGCAGGATGAAGCAGATCAGGTAGACGATGGCGCCGAACAGGGAGCCGATGATAGCGGTCTCCTTCTTGCCGATCTTGGAAGCCAGCATGGTGGCCAGCGGGGCCACGACGAACAGAGAAGCGACGGAAGAGCACATGGCCACAGCGGACTGGGCGGCGGTGTTCTTGAAGTAGTAGGGGAAGATGTAGGGGTTCATGCCGGTCATGGTGAGCATGGTCAGCAGCAGGCACAGAGCCGCCAGAATGATGCCCAGCAGGGAACGGCTGGTGAAGATGCGCTTGAACAGGGCCACGGGCTCGAACTTTTCGGTCTTGGCGGGGATGACGACGCGCTCGGTGGTCAGGTTGAAGCAGAGGATGTAGCAGATGATCGCGCAGACGCTGAACAGGCCGGCCATCATCAGCATGCGGCTGCCGCTCAGGACAGGCGCGCCGTTGACGGTCTCATAGGCCAGCAGCGGGGTGGCGGTGCCGATGACCAGGTTGGCCAGGGTGGCGCCGATGCTGCGGAAGGTGGACAGCTGGGTGCGGTCGTTGGCCTCGGGCGAAATGGCGGAAGCCATCGAGCCGTAGGGGATGTTGATGGAGGTGTAGAAGACGGAGCCCCACAGCAGGTAGGTGACGAACATCCACACGACCTTGAACGCCATGGGCATGCCGGCAAACTCGGACTGATAGATCAGGAAGGAGGCGATGGCCACCGGCCCGCACATCCGCTTGATCCAGGGGCGGAAACGGCCGTCCTTGGTGGGTTTGGCGCGGTCCACGATCTGGCCCATGGCCACGTCGGTGAAGGCGTCCGCAAAGCGGGCCACCATCATCAGCAGGCCGACGATGCCGGCGGGCACGCCCATGATGTCGGTGTAGAACACCATCATAAAGCTGGAAGAAAGCATGAAGGTGAAATCGTTGCCGAAGTCACCGAACATATAGCCGAGCTTGTCCCTCATGCCGAAGGGGCGCACGGCCGTACCGGTGTTTGCCATAGAATGACTCTCCTTTTTTGCTGGTGGGCCTGTCCGCGGGGGACCGCCTGCCCCTGGGAAAGACAGGCCCGGGTTGGTACGCTTTGCACAATCCCAACTGTACAAAGTTGCGGAATACTGGTTACCGTGTAATGTAGTATATCACACCCTGCGTTCAAAAATTAGAAATATTTTGTGTTGTATCCCTACATTTTAATGGTCTGGGTGCCGCGAACTGACGAAAATAAAGCATGAAATTTGTGCACCATGCCCATAATGGGGAGCAAAAAGGCAAAAAAGTCCCGTCCAGCCGACATGTGCGGATGGACGGGACACATACAGGGAAATGGAGCGCTGAGAGTGTGCGAGCCGCTTTGCGGCGAGTGCGCGGTTCAGCGCTCCATTTTGTCGAAAAGGGGGATACCAGGGGGGAAGGATTTCTGACCTGCGCAGCAGGCAGAAATGGGTCCCCCCTGGAGC
>DXBJ01000065.1 GCA_019116585.1 Candidatus Faecalibacterium gallistercoris
ATCGGCAATGGCCCAGATGGCGCGGTGCAGTTCATCCCGTTCTTGTTCCTTCTTCATATCGACCATTTCTTAGATTCTCCTTCGTTAATCTCCATCTGCATCATCCATGTTCGATCCCAAAAATCCTCAAATTGCAAACCGCTCTCCATTACTCACAGGTCGGGGAAACGCACATCATTTTTACGTTGTGTACAGCTGTGTACACAACGTTTTCCTCTTGTCCTTTCGCCCGTACGCTCCGTGCCCCATCAAACCAGCGGGAGTGCCGGTAATGTCTCCCAAAAATGGCGCCATGCAAATGGATACTCCTTTTTTGAATAGAATAACACAGTATCTATACTATAAAACAGACTTTTGTATACAAATGGGCAGATGGTTTTTTCTTTATTATACACAACCGAGCGGAGTACTTCAATTCCAACAACCCTTTTCCTGGGCAGAAGGGTTCTTTCATAGACCAGGCTATCCCTATATCGCCCCTCAAAAGGTGTACTATCAGTACCCCCTAAAGCGCAAAAAAGGGGTACTCCCAGTCACTCCCCCAGCATCAGAAACTGTGGTATCCTATTTACAAGCTCCTGTCAGGGTTGTCTACGAGACAACCTAAGGCTCTCTACGAGACACTCCCGTCAGGGCAAATCCCCTGGTAAACTTGAATCAAACTCTCAAAACCTTGAAAAGTGAATATGCAGCCCTTTGGTACTTCCAGATCATGATACTTCCGTAACACGCGGCCCGGTCCATCCTGAAACTTATGTGCTTCGTAATACTCCAGGTTTTGAATCATCTGCCGGATTTCATCTTCAAATCGGAAGTGGATTTCTATTCTGTCTTTACCATATACATCAATATGGTCAATTAGCATGTGCCCCCCATACCCGAATTGACAGACAGAAAAAAAGAGTCGTAAACTGGAAAGCAAAGGAGCACACACTATGGAACAGAAGAAAACAAAAAAACGAACAGCACCCCCACGGTACGACGATGCATTCAAAGCCGGAGCCGTGCGGCTGGTCACGGAACGGGGCCGTCAGCCGGTGGAAGTGGCCAAAGAGCTGGGGATCTGCATCGACACGCTGCGCAGCTGGCTGAAAGCCTCCGGCGTTCAGATGGGCCAGGCCAGCAGACAGAACCGGGAGCAAAAGCGCATCCGGGAGCAGGAAACGGAGAACCACAGCCTGCGCAGGCAGCTGGGCGAGAAAGACGAGGTCATAGACGTCTTAAAAAAATCCGTCGGCATCCTGTCGAAACCGTAGAGGAGAAATACCGCTGCGTCCAGACGCTCAAGCGTCAGGGGGCCTCTGTGGAACAGGTATGCCGGGTTTTGGAGGTTTCCCGCCTGGAGTCCCACGCGCTGGACCTGCTGCGCCAGAACTGGAAAAATTGAAAGTTCCCTGCCTTTGCCCGGCAGTTCGGCATCAGTAAGCACTCCCTGCGGGCGTGGGAAAGCGAGGAGAATGTTATCAGCAAGGGGTGTTGGGAGAAGTATTTTCAAACGCGTACCGCAGCGGAACATTTGGGATCAAAGCATCCTGCTTTTGTGCACCCATTTTCTTTTCCGCCCAACTATGGTATCCTATAAAAAAGCCGTACAGGGGGTGCGCCTATGCTGATCGCACAGAAGCTGGAAGAAATGAACATGAACTGCAAAGACGCCCGGGGCTCGGTCAGCGCGTTTTTGCTGGCCCACAAGGCCGACCTGGGCCGCTACACCATGCAGCAGGTGGCCGACGCCACCTACACTTCCCGCCCCACCCTGGTGCGGATCGCCAAGCGGATGGGCTACTCGGGCTGGAACGAGCTGGTCCAAAAGTACACCGAGGAATGCCGGTACTACGCCGATCATTTTTCCCACATCAGCCCCAATGTTCCCTTTGAGAAGGGCGACAGCCCTTCCATGATTGCCGACAAGGTGGGGCACGTCATGGTGGAGAGCGCCCTGGACACCCTGGAGCAGCTGGACGCCGCCGCGCTGGAGCGGGCCGCCCGGCTGCTGGCCGGGGCACGGCGGATCGCCATGCTGTGCATCTCCCCCAACTCCCTGCTGGCCGAGCTGTTCCAGCGGAAGATGCTGCAGATCGGGGTCAATGTGCAGCTGGTCAACCAGGCCTAGCAGTTCTTCCTGGCCCAGTCCCTGACAGCGGAAGATTGCGCCATCGTCATCTCTTATTCCGGCAACAACGAGCAGCGGGCCCCCATGCGGTATCTGAACTGCCTGCAGGAAAACGGGGTGCCCATCATTGCGGTGACCAGCGCCGGTGACAACCTGCTGCGCAGCAAGGCGACCTGCGTGCTGACCATGTCCAGCCGGGAGAAACTCTACAGCAAGATCGCCACCTTTGCCACCGAGGAATCCATCAGCCTGCTGCTGAACGCCCTCTATGCCTGCTACTTTGCCCTGGATTACGACAAAAATTTCGCCTTTAAGGTCAACGCATCCCGGGCCATCGAGCAGCAGCGGGTCTCCACCGTGCAGGAGGCCATGGAGGATGACCGGGCTTTTCCCCTGCGGCGGTAAAATCTGCAAATATGAAACGGCGTTTCACGATTTGAGGCCAAAACGCACCCCTGCGCACCTCAAACACGAAACGCCGTTTTGCATCTTTATGGTTCAATACAGTCAGGAACAGAAGCCCGGGCTCCCCACAGCGGCGATGCGCACGCCGCACGAGCTTACAAGGAGGAACGAACCATGAACAAATACGATGGTCTGGCAAGGATCATCCTGCAAAATGTGGGCGGCAAAGACAATGTCGTCAGCCTGACCCACTGCATCACCCGGCTGCGATTTGTCCTGAAGGACGAGAGCAAGGCCAACACCTCCATTCTGGAGCAGACCGACGGCATCATGAAGGTGATGCAGTCGGGCGGCCAGTACCAGATCGTCATCGGCCAGACGGTGGGCGACGTCTACGACGCGGTGGTGGAAGTCGGCCATCTGGCCAGCAAGGCCCAGGTCGAGACCAGCAGCGCCGGCAAACAGAGCCTCTTCTCCCAGTTTGTGGGCATCGTGACGGCGGTGTTCACCCCCATGATGGGGATGCTGTGCGCCTGCGGTATGCTGAAAGGCTTTATGGCCCTGGCCGTCTCGATGGGCTGGTTGACCCGCACCAGCGGCGCCTATCTGCTGTGGTACAACGCCGGCGACACCCTGTTCTACTTCCTGCCCGTCATCATCGCCTGCACCTCGGCCAAGAAGTTCGGCCTCAGCACCATCTCAGGGCTGATGATCGGCCTGACCATGTGCTATCCTGCCCTGACCAACCTGGCCGGCGACACCCCTTTGGACACCCTGTTCGGGCAGAGCTACTATCAGACCTTCTTCGGCATCCCCATCATCCTGCCCTCCAACAATGCCTACACCCAGACCGTCATCCCCGCCATCCTGGCCGTGTGGGCGGCCTCCAAGCTGGAAAAGTGGCTTAAAAAGGTCATCCCGGCGGTGGTGCGCAACTTCATGGTTCCCTTCTTCACCCTGGTGATCATGATCCCCCTCACCTTTGTGGTGGTGGGCCCCATCAGCAGTCTGCTGGCCTCTTTCCTCTCCTCCATCACCCTGACCATCTCCAGCCTGGCTCCCTGGCTGGAGGGCCTCGTCCTCGGCGGCATCCATCAGACCCTGGTCATCTTTGGCCTGCACTGGTGCTACTCGCCCCTGCGGTACAACAACTTTGCCACCCTGGGCTACGACACCCTCATCACCCCGAACTTTGTAGCCTCCTTCTGCCAGATGGCCGCCGTGCTGGCCGTCATGATCAAGACCCGGGACAAAAGCGCCAAGAGCCTGTGCGCTCCGGCCGCCATCTCGGCCCTGTTCGGCGTGTCGGAACCCTGCATCTACGCCATCAACCTGCCCCGGAAGATCCCCTTTGTCTGCGCGTCGGTGGGCGCGGCCATCGCCGGCGCGGTGGTGGGCCTGCTCCAGATCCGCATTTATTCCGGCGGCACCGGCATCTTTGCCCTGGCCAACTTCATCGACACCCAGACCGGCAGCATGACCGGCGTGTTCCAGATGGCGGGCTGCATCCTGCTGGGCGTCGCACTCTCCTTCCTGCTTACCCTTGTTCTCTACCGCGACAAGGACAAACAGCTCACAGCAAATGACAAGGCGGCCCTGGCTGCCGATGCGGAGGCGAACGGCTGATATGGACAAGAACTTTCTTTGGGGCGGCGCTACAGCCGCCAACCAGTGCGAAGGCGCTTACAACGCCGGCGGCAAGGGCCTGAGCGTGGCCGATGTGGAAATGGGCGGCGCCAAGGGCAAGCCGCGGGAGATCCACGACTGCGTCCACCCCGGCTGCTACTACCCCAGCCACGAGGCCATCGACTTCTACCACCACTACAAGGAGGACATCCGGCTGTTTGCCGAGATGGGCTTCAAGTGCTACCGGATGTCCATTGCATGGACCCGCATCTTCCCCAACGGGGACGACCCCGAACCCAACGAGGCAGGGCTGCAGTTCTACGACGATGTCTTTGACGAACTGCACAAATACGGCATCGAGCCGGTGGTCACTCTGCACCACTACGAGATGCCCCTGCACCTGGTACAGCAATACGGCGCCTGGCGCAGCCGCAAGCTGGTGGACCTGGCGGTGCGCTATGCCAAAGTGGTATTCGAGCGGTACAAGCACAAAGTGAAATACTGGATCACCTTCAACGAGATCAACGCCATCGTCATCTCCCCCCGGCCCTGGCACCAGGCGGGCATCATCTACCGGGAGGACGAAAACCCCGGCGACGTCAAGCTCCAGGCCGCCCATCACCAGCTGCTGGCCAGCGCCCTGACCGTCCAGGCCGGCCACGCCATCAACCCCGACTTCAAGATCGGCTGTATGCTGATCTACCACCTCAGCTACCCCAAGACCTGCCGCCCCGAGGACCAGGTGGTCAACCGGGAAAAGATGCTGCCCCAGTTCTACTTCGGGGACGTCCAGGTGCGGGGCTACTACTCCAACACCTGCAAGCGGTACCAGGAAATGACCGGCGGGCACTTCACTATGGAACCGGGGGACGAAGAAATTTTGCGGAAGGGCACGGTGGACTTCATCTCCTTCAGCTATTACTTCTCCTCGGTGGCCAGCATCGAACCCATGACCGAGCTGGTGGGGAACGTCGCCAAGGGCGGCCGCAACCCCTATCTGGACATCACCGAATGGGGCTGGCAGATCGACCCGGTGGGCCTGCGCACCACCCTCAACCAGCTGTACGACCGCTACCAGAAACCTCTCTTTATCGTTGAAAACGGGATGGGCGCCCGGGACACGGTCGAGCCCGACGGCTCCATCCACGACCCCTACCGGATCGAGTACCTGCGCCGCCACATCACCGCCCTCAAGCAGGCGGTGGAGGTGGACCATGTGGACCTGATGGGCTACTGCCCCTGGGGCTGCATCGACCTGGTGAGCGCCGGCACCGGCGAGATGGAAAAGCGCTACGGCTTCATCTATGTGGACAAAAACAACCGGGGCGAGGGCACCCTGGCCCGCAGCCGGAAGGACAGCTTTTTCTGGTACAAAAAGGTCATCGCCTTGAACGGCGAGGACCTGAGCGGCTGAGGACAAACGCAGCCCGGAAAAGGCGCAAATCCACACCCCCATATTCTACAGGCGGGCCCTTTTGAACAATTTCAGACCGTCAAAAAAGTCCCGTCCAGCCGACATGTGCGGATGGACGGGACACATACAGGGAAATTTGGCGCTGAGAGTGTGCGAGCCGCCTTGCGGCGAGTGCGCGGTTCAGCGCCAAATTTTGTCCCCAGGGGGATACCAGGGGGAAGGAATTTCTGTCCCGCGC
>DXBJ01000066.1 GCA_019116585.1 Candidatus Faecalibacterium gallistercoris
GATTGCCCAAAGCCTGACAAATTACCTAAACGAAGTGGAGGAACGTACCCTATGAGATTCTACTCTTATCCCTATAAAGAAATTTCCATCAACAGCGCCTTCCTGGAGATCCCCGCTGAGTACCAGCGCAAACTGCAGATGGGCAAAGTCAAACAGATGGTGGCCGAGTTCAACGGTATCATCGTCAACCCGCCCAAGGTCAGCTATCGGGACGGGCGCTACATCGTGATCGACGGCCAGCACACCATCGTAGGCCTCAAGACCCTCAACGGCGGCAATGACTTGCCCATCCTCTGTCGGGTCTACGTTGGTCTGACCAAAGAGGAAGAAGCTCTCGTGTTTGCTCAGCAGACTGGCGCATCCACTCCCCTTTCTGCGGGTGCGAAGCTGCGGGCCAAGCTGGTGGGCCAGGATGTCGAGTCCCACGCTTTCCTGGCCGCCACCGAGGCGGCGGGGCTGCAGTTGGGCACCGATCATGTCCGGGCCAACCGCAAGATTATCTGTGTCAGCACCGCCCTCAAAGAGTTCCGGCAGTATGGCCCGGACATTTATACTGAGGGCCTGCGGGCCATTGCCGAAGCCTGGGCCGGCGACCCCGATTCCCTGCGACCGGGCATCATCCAGGGCGTGATGCGCTTCATCGCCCTCTATAAGGATGAATACAAATATGACCGTCTGGTCAAATGACTGGCCACCGTCTACCCCATGAAGCTGGTCCGCGATGCCGACGCCATGAGCGGGGCGGCGTCCTACCGGTACATGATGCAGGTCCTGAAGCTGTACAACGGGTGCAGCAAAAAGAATATGCTGCCGGTAAAAATGTGATTTTATTCTGGCAAGTAAAAGGATAAAAGGAGAGGAAGTTATGAGAGAAAAATGTACCGGACCATCCGAAACTCATCAAATCAACGGCCACCGGGTTCGTGTCATTTACGCGGCTTATGATACAACAGAGACCCGGCTGATGGATATGCTTCATCAGTTGATCCGGGATGCAGTGCGCAGCAGCACCATAGCCCAAAGTTGACTGCTGCGACATCCTTGCTCTTTCTCTAACGATGCAATAAAATGACGATAGGATGAGCCAAAGCCCGTCCGGCCTGTACCTTGAAAAGCGGATGATCGTTGTTTTTGCATCCTGTAAAAAAGGAGAAAACAACTATTATGAAGAAAAGAGTTTATACCTTGTACCGCGTTTCGACATTGGGACAGGTCGAAAAGGACGATATCCCGATGCAGAAAGAAGCCTGCCGGGCCTTTGCAAAAGCCCAGGGCTGGGAGATCGTCAAAGAGTTCTCTGAGAAGGGAGTTTCCGGTTTCAAGAAGTCGGCCAAAGAACGGGACCAGCTGCAGAAGATCCAGCAGGCTGCCATGGCCAGAGAGTTTGATGTCCTTCTGGTCTTTATGTTCGACCGCCTTGGTCGCCGTGATGACGAAACACCCTTTGTGGTGGAATGGTTCGTCAAGCAGGGCATTGAGGTGTGGAGCACCCAGGAGGGGCAGCAGCGGTTTGAAACCCATGTGGACAAGCTGATGAACTACATTCGCTACTGGCAGGCATCGGGAGAGAGCATCAAAACTTCCATCCGTACCCGCACCCGAATGGAACAGTTGACCGAAGAAGGGCTATACACCGGAGGTGTGGTGGCCTACGGCTACCGCCTTGTGAAGCGCGGCCGGATCAACAAGCGGAACCATGAGGTGTACGATGTGGAGATCGACGAGAAGGAAGCCGAGGTGGTCCGCCTGATTTTCCAGAAGTATGTATACGAAGGATACGGCGCAAAACGCCTCTGCAACTATCTCTGTGAGCACAACATCATGGGCCGGAACGGCCAGAACATCCCGAACGTGAGCATCGTTCGGATGATCAAGAACAAAAGCTATACCGGGTACCTCATCAACGGTAAAGTGGAAACCGCCTGCCCGGAGCTGCGGATCATCGAACCGGAGCTGTTCGAGCGGGCGCAGGAGTTACGCCAGGCCCGCAAGCGTGAGAAAGGGGCAAACCCTGTCAGCTTCAGCTCGCAGGCGCTTTTGTGCGGTATCGTCTTTTGTGCTCACTGCGGAAACCGTATGAGCCTGACCAGCAGCACCCGGAAGCGTATCCGCGCCGATGGTTCTGTCGTGCGGGAAAAGAGGTTCCGCTACAGTTGTAATTACAACGTCCGCCACCCCGGCCAGTGCGATGGACAGTCTGGCTATGGCGTCACCAAACTGGACGACATCGTGGAGAGCGTTGTTCGGATGAAGTTTGCCGAAATCCGGGAGTGTTCCAGGAAAAAGTTGTTGGAGGAAATGCACAGCAAAGAGCGGGAACGCATCAAGCAGGAGGTCCGGCGGCTTGAAAAAGAGCTGGAGATCAAACGGCAGGAACAGGAGGTGCTGAAAGATGAAACGATCCGGGTCATCCGTGGGACCAGCACCCTGGACCGTGAGATGTTGTCGGAGCTGCTGGCTGAAAACAAGGCTGCCGTGGCACAGGCCCACGAGGCACTCCAGGCAGCAAAGGCCGAACAGCAGAGTCTGGAACAGGCATCTGAAAAGATGCGTCGGGACTGTGACGATCTGTTCACTTGGGCCAACGTCTACGACAGTGCAGATTTTGCCGAGCGGCAGGCTATCCTGCATCAGTTCATCCAGGAAGTCCGGGTGGGGCGGGACTATGAAGTGGAAATCGTCCTGATGGTTTCGCTGGAGGAGTTTGAGGAGTTCAAGGCTCATTCCATGGTCAGCAGCGTCGGAAAAAAGGGGCAGATGGACCTTAAACAAGCCCCCAAAACGGTGGACTGTGATTCGAATGCCGGCATCGTCATTGTAGACGAAATATCAGACGATCCTTTGAGCATTCTGCCGAAGAACACAGCCCACGCCAGAATTGCCTACTGCGAAAGATAAACCTCAAAAATGGGCAAAAAGAAACGCCGCAGCGTCTGAAATGCTGCGGCTTGATGGTGGACCTAATCGGGATCGAACCGACGACCTTACGGATGCGAACCGTACGCTCTCCCAGCTGAGCTATAGGCCCATAAAAATGACATTTTGACAAATGCTTGAGGAATTGAGATACAGGCCACAAGGGCAGGGGACTGATTCAAGGATCGAATGCACTCCCAGCTGAGCTATAGGCCCATGAAATTGACATTTTGACAAACGCTTGAGGAACCGAGATATAGGCCAAAAGGACAGGGGGCTGGTTTAAGGAACAAACGCTCTCCCAACTGAGCTATAGGCCCATATGTAAAGCAGGCCGGTCTATCTTGTCTATGACAAACGTCCTGCGACTTGCATATTGTACCGCTTTTTGGCGGAATTGTCAAGCAGATTTTCAGGTTTTTCCGTACAGGCTGGCCTGTCTTTTCCGGGGGATGCAAAGGGCAGGCCAAAACAAAGCCGCCGCACCAGCAGGCACTGGCGCGGCGGCTCTGTTTTATGGATGCGTATCGGAGAATATCAGGGGGAATCGCTTCTCACAGGAAGCGTGGGAGCTGCTCCCTGCCGGAAACGGCAAAGCGAGAGCAGCATGGGTCACTGCATTTCAATGGAAGCGCGAGGTCACTGCTCCACCATGCGGATCAGGGCCGTGCCGCCGTCCATATAAACGTCGATGTAAGCCCAGTCGGTGCCGTAGGGTTCGATCTTGGTCTCGGTGCCGTCGGCGTTGACCAGGTACAGGTCATAGCCCTCGATGGCGTCCCAGGGCATCATGACATTGGCGGTCACGCCGCTCATGGCGTTCACGCCGCTGGACAGGCAGGTCACGGTCATGATCCGCTCGCCGTTGTCTAGCTTGCCCTGGTAGACGCACAGCTCGCTGAAGTTGGCGGTGGCATCGTCCACTTCACTCAGGCAGCTTTTGCCGTTGACGTCGCCGCACTCGCCGCAGATGACGTAGTCCTGGACGTCGCCGTAGGGGCTGCTGAACCGGGCCACGATCTCCCCTTTTGCGGTGCCCTCGCAGTCGTTGGTCTGGTGGCCCAGGATGGAGACCGTGTAGTGGGACGAAGCGCCCGTGGCGGCAAAGCTGGATACAGCGCCACCCACCAGCATGCAGGCGGACAGGGTCAGCATCGCGATTCGTTTCATCATGGTTTTCATAATAATCTGCCTTTCTCCCCGTTTGGGGTCTTTCTATCAGGATTGTCAGTAATGCAGTCGAAAGCGTTCACGTCCCGCTTTCCATCACCGCCTTTCAGCTTTTTGTTTATTCCATCATAGCACGCCCAGCTTGAAACAGCCTTGAGCCTGCTATGATTTTGCCTTGAGATTGGGCTTCAGTCTTTTTTGACCGCTACCAGCACCCGGATCTTGTTGCCGGCGGCGCAGCCCATGTTGTCCCGCCAGCCGATCAGGTAATACTCTTCGGGGTTCACCTGGGACAGGGTGGTGGCGAAATACTGGCCTTTGTACCACAGATACACCTGCATGTCGTCGGCCGTCTCGTAGCGGGTGCCGCCGCTGGTGGCCGAAGCGGCGCCCAGGCCGTCGATCAGCACGGGCATCAGCTGTCGCATGGAGGTCACCTCGTCGGAAGCGTTCTTGCCGACGGCTATGCCTCCGGCCACCACCGGATACTTGACCGATGTGTTCAGGGCGGTGTTCTCCCCGTCGATGTAGCAGACGTAGCTCGCGCCGTCGCCCAGCCAGCCCAGCACCGAGCTCAGGGGGCCGGTGGTGCTGTCGGAGGCCGCGCTCAGCAGCCAGCTGGCAATGCTGCTGGGGCTGGACGTCAGGCTCTCCCAAAAGGTGCTGAGGATGCTGCCGTCGATGATCCCATACAGGATCTCGCTGGTGGTGGGCAGGATGTTGTCCGCCAGGGTGGAAAGGCTGCTGCCGGAGCTGCCGGTGTCGCTGCCGGAGGTGCCGTCGATGGCGGCAGCCGCCGCGTCGGTCAGGTTGCGCACGTCATCCAGGACGCCGTAGGTCCACAGATCGCCGGTGACGTTGTCCAGGATCAGGCGGTCGATCTCCCCCGCCTCGTTGGTGGTGTAATAGCGCACGTCATCGCTGGCCAATGTCACCCCCGATAGGCGGCTGGGACGAATCGTCCCAGCCATGCCCTCCCCGGTCGTGTCCAAAATCTCGACATCTTCTGCCAGGGCCGTGCCGCCCAGGGCGGTGCTGCCGGAGTTGAAGGCGCCGCTGGTGTGTTTTTCGTCGATGGAGCGTATGCTTTCGCCGTTCTCATCCACGGTGATCTCCACCAGCCACCCGGCGGGGTAGTTCAGGCTTTTGTCCACCTGCACCGTGCGGGTGACGCCGTCGGTGCAGGCCACGGTGACGTTTTGCAGCACGTCCGCCCCGTTGTCCTCGATCAGGCTGCGGGAAGAATCCTGCACCACCCCGTAGAACACCTGGTCGGCCTCGCTGCCGGTCAGCACCCGGACCACCTCGTCGTCCATCCCCAGCAGCAGGGTGACCACCTGGCCCACCCCGCCGCCGTTGAGGCTGGACAGGGCCGACGCCGCCTGGGAGGAGCCGATGGTGTACTCCGTACCGGCCACCGTCACGCTGGTGGGGGCGGAGGCCGACGGCGAGACCGCCGTGATCCGTCCCGCCGCCTTGGTGGTGTAGATCCAGAGGGTGCGGGCGTTGACGTTGTAATAGTAGACGTCGTAGGTGTGGAGCGAAGCGGAATTCGTCACTTCGTCGTTGCGGTAGACCGCTTCGGGCTCAAAGGGCAGCTGGGTGCTGCCGTCCGCCACAAAGGGGCCCTCCACATCTTCCAGCAGGACCGAGGAGACGTCCACCTGCCCGTCGGTGACGGTCAGGCCCAGGGTGCTGCCGTAGGTCTCCCCTTCCGCCGTCTGGGCCGTCAGGGCGTTGTAGAGCAGCAGCGCCCCGTCGGCAATGGTCAGGGTGTCGCCCTGGCCGGCGGCCAGATCGCTGCGCAGGCCCAGTTCCCGTGCCTTGTTCAGCTGGGCGGTGGGGAAGGTGTCGTTCAGGGTGGTGACATCGTAGCCCAGCAGGTTGAGGACGGCGGCACAGGCCTCCTCCAGGGTGACGGTGTTGGACGGCCGGAACGAGCCGTCCGAATAGCCGCTCATCCACCCCTGCTGGACGGCGATGCGGATGGGGGCGGCCAGCGGGTCGCTGCCGGCCACGTCGGTGAAGAGGGCGCCGCTGGTGTTGCCGGCGGCAGCGCTCTCCCGATAGGAGGAGAAGGCTGCCAGCAGCTTGGCCAGCTGGCCCCGGGTCAGGGCCGCGCCGGCGTCCTGCCCGCTGTCCAGGCCGCCCAGCATCACCGCCGCCTGGACCGCCGTATTGGAGCCGCCCGCCGAGGCCGGCATCACCAGCATGGTGCAGGCGATGCACACGGCCAGCAGCAGGGCGAAAAATCGTTTCTTCATGGGTCGTATTCCTCACTTTTCATCCCGGCCAGCTGCCGGGCATTGTCCAGGTAAAATCTGCCCAGGGGCAGATGCGGGCTGTCCCGGCGGCGTCAATCGTAGCGCAGCGCGTCGATGGGGTTGAGCCGCGCCGCCCGCTTGGCGGGCAGGTAGCCGAACAGGATGCCGATGCCCACCGAGATGCCGAAGGCCACTGCCACCGAGCTGAGGGATGGGCTGATGGTCAGCTCCATATCCGTCAGGACAAAGGGCAGCACCTGGTTGGCCGCCGCCGAGATCAGATACCCCAGCACAATGCCGGTGACGCCTCCCAGAGCGGAGGTCATGGCCGCCTCGATGACGAACAGGGCCAGGATGTACCGCTCTTTGGAGCCAAGGGCCTTGCGGATGCCGATCTCCCGGGTGCGCTCGGTCACCGACACCATCATGATGTTCATGATGCCGATGCCGCCCACCAGCAGCGAGATACCGGCAATGACCGTCAGGACCATGATGACCATGTTGACCATCGAGGTCATGGTGTCCAGCATTTCGCTCATGCTCACGACCATAAAGCCGTCGCTGGAGTGGAACAGGTCGGTCAGGGTCTGCTCGATCAGCTCCTTGCCCTCGGCGGCCATGCTCTCGTCCACCAGAGTAAAGGTGTAGGAGCTGGCCGTCCGGCTCATGGTCGCCCGCAGGGCGGTGGTGTAGGGCACAAAGATCACGTCGTCGTCGCTGCCCTCCTGGGAGGACAGGTCGCTGACCTGGGCTTCCAGCACGCCCACGATGGTGTACTGGTCGGCCCCCACTTTGATGGTCTGGCCCAGGGCGTTGCCCCCGTAGCCCACCCGGTCGATGTAGGCGCCCACCACGCAGACTTTTTTGTTGTCGTCGATGTCCACATACTGGATGCCGCGGCCTTCTTCCACGGTGTAGCCGGCCATGTCAAGGTAGGCCTCGCTGACGCCGGTGGCGCTGGTCTCGTCCAGGGTGGAGGTGCCCACCTTGACGCTGCCCGACAGGGTCACCACCGGCGACATCGCCTCGAACAGGTCGGGGTTCTCGTCGGCGAGGGCGTACATTTCTTCCACGTCCACCGTCCGGGAACCGAAGCCGGGGACCGAAACGGTGAGGGTGTTGGTGCCCATGGAGGAAAAACTGTCCCGCATACTCTGGGTCATCCCGTTGCCCAGCCCCACGATGACGATCACGGCCATGATGCCGATGATGATGCCCAGCATGGTGAGCAGGGTGCGGAATTTGTTGCTGGCGATGTTTTTCAGCGCCTGGCGGAAGGTCTCGCTGAGCATGGCGGGGGTCATGCGCATCCCTCCCCTCCTGCGGCCCGGACGCCGGGCTGGACCACGGCTTCGGGGGCGTGGGCGTCGCCGTCGTAGACGATGTGCCCGTCCTCCAGCCGGATGATCCGCTCGGCCTGCACCGCGATGGAGTTGTCGTGGGTGATCAGGACCACCGTGTTGCCCTCCCGGTGCAGTTTTTGCAGCATGCCCAGCACTTCCCGGCTGGTGTGGCTGTCCAGGGCGCCGGTGGGCTCGTCGGCCAGGATGACCGCGGGGTCTCCCGCCAGGGCCCGGGCGATGGACACCCGCTGCTGCTGCCCGCCCGAGAGCTGGCTGGGCTTGTTGTGCAGTTTTTTGCCAAGGCCCACCCGCTCCAGGGCGTGGGCTGCCCGCTCATGGCGCTCCCCTGCGGACAGCCCCGCGTAGACGAGGGGGACTTCCACATTCTCCAGCACGTCCAGCTTGGGCAGCAGATTGTATTGCTGAAAGATGAATCCCAGCATCTCGTTGCGGATCTCGGCCAGCTCGTCTTTGTCCATGCCGCCCACGTCCCGGCCGTTGAGCCGGTAAGTGCCGGACGTGGGCACATCCAGGCAGCCGATGATGTTCATGCAGGTGGACTTGCCCGAACCGGACTGGCCCACGATGGCCACGAACTCGCCCTTGTTGATCTGCATCGAGATATGGTCGGCGGCTTTGACGGTGGTGTCCCCCATCTGGTAGTACTTGCAGACGGAGTCAAACTCGATCAATGCGCTCATCGCGGACCACCACCTCCCGGGCCTCCGCCTCCGCCGGGCATCCCGCCTCCGCCCTGCATGCCGCCGGGCATCATCATGCCGGTGTCGCTGCTCTCTGTCAGGGCGGCGGCGTCCGCGTCGTAGGCTATGGTGTCTTCTTCGGTCAGGCCGCTGCGGATCTCAATGTAGTTGTCATCGCTGACGCCGGTCTCCACCTGGACGTAAACGTAGCCATCCGGGGCGGTCATCTCGGCGGCGTTGGAAGCGCTGGGGCTGTCCTCGGTGACCAGGACGTACCCGCCCCGCACCACCGCCCCGTTGGGGATGGACAAGGCGTCCTCGGCGCTTTCCACCACGATGGAGACACTGGCGTTCATCCCCGGCATCAGCTCGCCGTAGTCGTCGATGCGGATGGTGACGGGGTAAGTGGTGGTGCCGCCGCTGGTGGTGCCGTTGGAAGAAACATTGGTCACCACGCCGGTAAAGGTCTCATCCTCCAGGGCGTCGGCCACGATGGTGGCCTGCTGGCCTTCCTGGATGGACAAAATATCCAGCTCATCCACGTCGATCTCCATCTCCAGGTAGCTCAGGTCGTGGATGATGCACAGCACCTCGCTGGTGGAAGAATCGGTGCCGATGGTCTCGCCGGCCTGCACCCCTTTCAGGATGACGGTGCCGCTGATGGGCGCGGTGATGGTGTAGTCATCCAGGGTGTTTTCGGCGTCCTCCAGCGAAAGCTCGGCGCTGCGCAGGCTGTCGGCGGCCTGTTCTTCCTGACGGGTCAGGCTGTTGCTGCTGATCTGGAGGATGGCGCTGCCCGCGCTGACGGTGCTGCCCTCCTGGACGCAGAGGGCGGCGACGGTGCCGGCCGACGCGGCAGTCAGGGTCTGGGCGTTCTGATAAGTCAGCCGGGCCGAGCCCAGGGCGCTGACCCCGTTCACCGAGGCGGTAGCCGCCTGGGCGGAGGTCAGGCCCCCGCTGTTGGGCACCGCGATGGTGACGGAACGCACCTGGATGCTGCCGCTGCTCTGGGTGTCGGTGCCCGAGACCGAGCGCACGGTGCCGGCGACCTTTTCATAGGTGCCGTCCAGGGTGACTTCAGCCGCCTGCCTGGCGGTGAAGCCTGCGGCGTCCGCCGCCGGGAAATCCAGGGTCAGCAGCATGGCCGTATCGTTCCGGATGGTGGCCACCTCCTGCCCGGCGGTGACGGCGTCGCCCGGCGCCACCGAGATGGAGAGCACCGTGCCGCCGATGTCGGTGCGGATGTACTGGGCATCCACAGCGTCCTCGTAGTCCCGCTGGGCCTGGTCGAGGGTGAGCTGGGCCCGCTCCACGCTGTTGATCGCGTCGGCGCTGTCGATGGTGTAGAGGATGTCGCCCTCCTGGACCATATCGCCCTCGGCAAAGTCGGCGGTGAGGACGTCGCCCCGCACCAGACTTTTGACCTCATAGGATTCGGCCGCCTCGATGGTGCCGTCCTCGCTGTAGATGTTGGTAATGCTGCGGCGGGTCGGCGTCACCTCGATGTAGGTGCTCTGGGCCGATGTGTCGCTGGCGCGCATCTGCACCACCCACACCCCGATGCCCACCACGGCGGCGCATACGATCACGAGGACCGGCCATCTGCGCCGGAGGAAGTTCTTTTTCCCACCCGGCGAAGCGCCCTGCGGGCTGTCCCTGTCCTCCTGTGGCTTTGTCTTGAACATTTCTGCCCCTCCTTGTCGATTGTTCCAGGAACGCCTGCCGGCCTTCCTGATGTTTCCAGTATAGCGGGTATTTCTTAGCATTCGCCCCGGAAAAACCTTAAGACTGCTTTAGATGCCGTGAATTTTTTATGAATGGCCCGCGCAGCGGCGCGAAAAAGCGCGGCAGACAGGAGCCGAAGCTCTCATCCGCCGCGCTTGCGTGTGGCTTATTCGGTTTTGGCCGGCTTTACGGGGAACAGCAAGGTGATGCAGAACCGCCGCGCCGTCTGGCTGACCCGGACCTCGGCCTGCATCTTTTCCATCATGGTCCGGACGCTGACAAGGCCCACCTTGGTGCTTTCGGCGCCGCCGGACTCGGGCGGCAGAGGGACGTTGGCAAAGGCCAGGCCGGCCTGCTCTCCCTCCCGCACAAAGCAGACCTGGACCGGGTGGGCCGGGTCTGCATATTTGAGGATGTTGGAGGCGATGTTGTCGAAGATGCGCCGGATGTAGGGCCGGTAGACCTGCAGGACGACGTCCTCCTCCCCCAGATCCAGCAGGCAGCCATACCCGCGCTGGCCCAGCTGCTCGGCAAATTCGGCCAGGGGCTCCTCAAAGATCTGGGAGAAGGGCACGGGCCGGTCCAGGGTGACCACCGTATCCCGGGTGACCAGGGCGTATTCAAAGAGGTTGTCCGACAGCTGCTTGATCTGGCGGGCTTTGGTGTCGATCTTGGTCAGGTATTCCGCCAGCTGGGCCTGGCTGTGGTATTTGCCCCCCGCCACGATCTCGGTATACAGCAGCAGGGTGGTCAGGGGGGTGCGCAGGTCGTGGGACATCTGGGTGATCAGCTCCTTGACCCGGGCGGAGGTCTCCGCCTCCTGCCGGCGCTGCTGGCCCAGGGTCAGCCGCATGGAGTCCAGGCAGGAGGCCAGGGCCGTCAGCTCGTCGCTGCCCCGCACCGTGACCGGGCGGCTCAGATCGCCGCTTTCCATCACCTGCACCTCCTGGCTGAGCAGGCAGATGTACTGCACGATCCGCCGGCACCCCAGCAGGAACACTGCCAGGAACAGGCCAACGCAGAGGACGATCAGCCCCGCCGTGCCCCAGCGCACCCAGGCCAGCACGGGGTCGTAGTAGAGCAGGACCTGCAGCTCGCCGTCGGCAAAAAAGACGCTGGCCCGTGGCATCCAATCGTAAAAGGGCGTGGGCTTGCCCTCGTGGCCGATGTCGTTGCGGTCGGGCACGAAGGAACTGTAGACCATCACCTGGTCCCGGTACAGCTCCATCAGGGTGAAATCCTGCTGCCCGACCCAGGCGGAGATCTGCTCCACATCGGTGCTGGACAGTTCTTCTTCCTGCACGAACGCCTGGAACTCGCCTATGCGGCGGGCCGTCTCGCGCTGGCGGAAATCGCTGTGCCGGGCATAGAAGTCCACCCCAAACCCCAGCGCCGTCTGCAGGACCAAGAACAGCAGGACGCATCCCAGCCCGGCCCCCACCAGCAGCCGGATGAACTGGGCGGTGAGGCTGTTGCGCCGCATCACCGGCTCGCTCTCCGCCCCGGGCAGGCTGTTACGCTTCATGGCCGCCGCCTCCATCCCGGGCAAAGTGATAGCCCTTGCCCCACACAGTGCAGACCCTGCGGGGGTTCTGGGGGTCGTCCTCGATCTTGAGGCGGAGGTTGCGGATATGCACCATCACGGTGCCGTTGGAAGTGTAATAATAGGGCTCGTTCCACACCGCTTCGTACACCGCCTGGGCCGGATAGATCCGCTCCGGGTCCTGCATCAGCAGCCGCAGGATGCCGTATTCCGTCTCGGTGAGGTTGACCTCCTGCCCGTCCACCCAGACCCGGTTGCAGTCCAGGCTCAGCTTTACCCCGTGGGCGCAGAGCATCCGCCGCTCCGGCGGGGCGGCGGCCTCCCCTTTGCCCCGGTAGACGGTGTACCGGCGCAGCAGCGCCCGCACCCGGGCGCTGAGTTCGGCAAAAGAAAAAGGCTTGGCCAGATAGTCGTCCCCGCCGGCGGTCAGCCCCACCAGCTTATCCGACTCCTGGGCTTTGGCGGTCAGGAACAGGATGGGCACGGTGGAGCGCTTGCGCAGCTCTTCGCAGACGCGCAGGCCGCTCATCCCCGGCATCATCACGTCCAGGATCACCAGGTCCACCTCGGGGCTGAAGGTCTGCAGCGCCTTGGCGCCGTTTTCGGCCTCCAGGATGCGGTAGCCCTCCCCCGCCAGCAAAATGCGCACGCCGTCCCGAATATCCGGGTCGTCCTCCACGATGAGGATGGTCTGTTCCGTCATATGCTCGCCCTCCCTTTTCCAAGTACAGCTCCAGTATAGCAGGAAATGCGGGGGCATTCCATGAAATTTTTCAAAAGAAATCTTAAGGTTTGGCCTCCGGACCTGCCTGCCGTTCAACTTTTGCTGCCCGGCGCTTAACCGCGCCTCGCTTGCGGCGGCGGGCCGGTGATGCTACAATAAAGCTACAGCGGCGCCGCGGCCCGGAACACAAGAAAGGCAGGAACATCCTATGGCATCAACACACATGAACATCGGCGGGCACATCGCCGCCCTGCGCAAAGCCAGGGGCCTCACCCAGGAACAGCTGGCCGCCCAGCTGGGGGTCTCGGCCCCGGCCGTCAGCAAGTGGGAGACCAACAGCTCCTGCCCTGACATCACCCTGCTCTGCCCGCTGGCGCGGGCTCTGGGCACCAACGTGGACACCCTGCTCCAGTTTGAAGAAAACCTGTCCGATCAGGAGGTCGCCGCCCGGATCAACGAGGTGGCGGAGGCAGCCATGGCGGGTGACACCGGCACGGAAGAACGTCTGGAGGCCCTGCTCCACCGCTGGCCCGGCTGCACCGCCCTCCTGTTCAACGCGGCGGCGGTATACGACGGTTTCGAGCTGTTTTTCCCTGCGGCAGATGAGGAGGCCCGCCGCCGCTGGAAAACCCGCAAGCGCTCCCTGCTGGAGGAGATCCGCCGCACCGGCACCGCGGCCTACTGGCAGGCGGCCACCATCCAGCTGGCAAGCCTGGCCGCCGCCGAGGGGGACACCGGCCAGGCCGAGGCCCTGCTGCAGGAGCTGCCCGCCTACACCGGGGACCCCACCGCCGTCCGGGTCCAGCTCTGCCTGAAAAAGGGCCAGCCGGAGCAAGCCCTCAAGCTGGCCCAGACCGAACTCTATAAGTCGGTGGTTAAGATCGAATCCTGCATCTCCACCCTGCTGAACCCCCAGGTCCAGCCCGACCCCCAAAAGGCGCTCAAAGCCTGCCGGGCCTACCGGGCCGTGGCAAACGCCTTCGGCCTGGTGGATCTGAGCGATGGCTTTCTGGTGGAGATCTACCTGCGCACCGGGGAAATCGGCCGGGCCGCCGCCAGCTTTGCCCGCTATGTGGAGGTGCTGACCGGGCCGCCCGTCCTGCCGGACGAGGACCTGTTCTCCCCCGGCCTTGCCTATACCAGCCCGGACGTACAGCAGGCCATGCCCCAGCCCATGCGCCGGATGCTGCTGCAAAGCATCACCGGGGAAGAAAAATACCGTCCCCTGCTGGCAGACCCCGTGGCGGCCGCCGCGCTGGACAAACTGAAGACCAGCGTGTGACCCGCCCTTCCAGACAATTCACATAATAAAATGAGGCTGGCAGCCTTTCCCGGGCTGCCAGCCTCATGTGCTGTTTATGCGGTGCTTATCCGATGCGGCGTTTTTTGTCCAGGCGCATCTTGTCGGCGATCATGGCGATGAACTCGCTGTTGGTGGGCTTGCCGCGCATGTTGTGGATGGTGTAGCCGAAATAGCGGTTCAGGGTGTCCACGTCGCCCCGGTCCCAGGCCACCTCGATGGCGTGGCGGATGGCGCGCTCCACCCGGCTGGGGGTGGCGTTGTCCTTTTGGGCGATGTCCGGATACAGGCGCTTGGTGACGGCGTTGATATACTCCGGGTCCTCCATGGCCATCAGGATGGCCTCCCGCAGGTACTGGTAGCCCTTGATGTGGGCGGGCACCCCGATCTGGTGCAGGATCTCGGTGACGGTGACCTCGTCGCTGTCGGCGGTGGTGAAGGCGTTCTGCCGCGCCGGGCGGGCCGCCGCTTTCAGTACCCGGTTGACCAGCACGCTCTCCTCGAAGGGCTTCACGAAATAATAGGAGAAGCCGGCGTCCAGCAGCTCCTGGACCATGGCCTCGCTCTGGAAGGCGCCGGTCACAAAAAAGGCGGTGTGCAGCTCGCCGGCGGCGTTGTAGCGCTGCTTGATGGTCAGCGCGTCCAGCCCCGGCATAAAGGCGTCCAGCAAGACCACGTTGGGCCGGACGGCCAGCATCTTCTGCAGCACCTTGGAGCCGTCCTTTTCCACCACCGTGACCTCCACGCCCTGCTGTTCCAGCGCCTCACGGCAGCGCGGCGTAATATCTGCCCCGGTGTCCGACATCAGAAATCGAATTTTATCCATCTTCGTGCCTCCCATGTATCGTGTGTTGCTGGCTGTGGGTGTACCCCTCGTGAGAACCGCGCCGCTTTTGAGCGAATGCGCCGGCGTTTCTGGCTTATCCGATGCACCCTGTCCTGACACGATAGATTTTACCATATTTTACCAGTTGGCGCAACGGTAAAAATTGCCAGTTTTTGGAAATTATGGTCATTCGCCCCTCTTTTTGCCCGGGATCAGGCTTCGGCAGGCTTTTCTTCCAGCATGGCAAGGAACTCGGCTTCGCTCAGCACCGGCACCCCCAGCTCCTGCGCTTTGGTCAGTTTGCTGCCGGCCGCCTCCCCGGCCACCACATAGGCTGTTTTTTTGGAGACGGAACCGGCGGCCTTGCCGCCGTTTTTGACAATCAGGGCTTCGGCCTCTTTGCGGGAGAGGGTGGGCAATGTGCCGGTGACCACCAGGGTCAGTCCGGCCAGGCGGTCGGTCCGGGGCTCGCCCTGCCAGCGCATATTGAGCCCCAGCTCCCGCAGGCGGCGCACCAGGTCGGTGGTGCCCTCTTTGGCAAAGAATTCCACCACGCTCTGGGCCATCAGCTCCCCGAACCCGTTGATGGTGCAGATCTCCTCGACGCTGGCTCCCTGCAGCGCCTCCATGGCGCCGAAGTGCTCCGCCAGCTGGGCGGCTGCCTTGTCCCCGATGTTGTGGATGCCCAGGGCAAACACCAGCCGGTCCAGGTTGTTCTGTTTGGAGCGGGCAATGGCCTCCAGCAGGTTGCCCGCTTTTTTCTCCTTGAATTTTTCCAGGGTGAGCAGCTGCTCCCGGGTCAGGGTGTAGAGATCCGCCGCGGTGCGGACCAGCCCCTTGTCCACCAGCTGGGTGCAGACCGCCACCCCCAGGCCGTCGATGTCCATCGCGTCCCGGGAGGCAAAGTGGATCAGGTTGCGCAGGGCCTGGGCCGGGCATTCGGGATTGATGCAGCGGAGGGCCACTTCGTCGTCCAGGTGGACCACCGGCGCGCCGCAGGAGGGGCAGACGGTGGGCATCCGGTAGGGTTCGGCCCCTTCGGCGTGGCGGACCACGCCGGTCACCTCGGGGATGATCTCCCCCGCCTTGCGCACCTGGATGGTGTCCCCGATGCACAGCCCCAGCTGCTGGATGATCTCGCCGTTGTGCAGCGTCGCGCGGGAAACGGTGGTCCCCGCCAGCGTCACCGGCTCAAAAGAGGCGGTGGGGGTCAGCACGCCGGTGCGGCCCACGTTGATCTCGATGTCCAGCAGGCGGGTCTCCTTGACCTCGGGGGGATATTTGAACGCGATGGCCCACCGGGGGAACTTGGCCGTCGAGCCCAGCTGCCGCCGCTGGGCGAAGCTGTCCACCTTGATGACGGCGCCGTCCATATCGAAGCCCAGGGCGGCCCGCTCCTGGCCGATCTGTTCGATCTCGGTGATGGCAGCGTCGATGTCCCGGACCAGGTGGTACCGGGGGGACACCGGCAGCCCCAGCGCCCGGAGGTAATCCAGACTCTGGGCATGGCTGGTCAGCTCGACGCCCCGCACCTGCTGCACATTAAAAAGAAAGATCCGCAGCCCGCGGCTTCCGGTGACCTTGGGGTCCTTCTGCCGCAGGGAGCCTGCCGCCGCGTTGCGCGGGTTTTTGAAGGGCGCCGCCCCCTGCAGCTCCTGTTCCTCGCACAGCTTCTGGAACACATCGTGGGGCATATAGACTTCCCCCCGCACCTCCAGGTAGGCGGGCGGGTTGTCCCCCTTCAGGGTCTTGGGGATGCTGCGGATGGCCCGGACGTTTTCGGTCACGTCCTCGCCCACCACGCCGTCCCCGCGGGTGGATGCCCGCACCAGCTGGCCGTTTTCATACTCCAAACTGCAGGACAGGCCGTCGATCTTGATCTCTACCACATACTCCGGCTCCATTCCCGCGTCCCGGACCCGACGGTCAAAGTCCCGCAGCTCCTCGTAGCTGAAGGCATCCAGCAGGCTCTCCATCTTGACGGCGTGAGTCACCTTCGCAAAGCGGCTGCTGGGGGCGCCTCCCACCCGCTGGGTGGGGGAATCGGGGGTGACCAGCTCCGGATAGGCGGCCTCCAGCTCCCGCAGTTCCCGGGTCAGGGCGTCGTACTGGAAGTCCTCCAGTTCCGGGGCGTCCTGGTCGTAGTAAAGGTGGTTGTTGTAGTCGATCAGCCCGCGCAGCTCCTGCACGCGCTTTTTGGCCTGTTCCAGTTCCAGCATGGTTTGTTTCCCTCTCTTACTTGGAATCTCTGTAATCAATTTATAATACCACAAAATGCGCCCGGCGGCAAACGCCTCTTTCCCGGCGGGGCGCGCCGGCAGCAAAAAACAAAAAATAACAGGAATACGCTGCAAATCAACCCTGTGCAATGAATAGCACAATGTTGCCATGAGCACTTTTTGACGATATTTCGATGGTGATTTAAATTCTACTACGCCTATACACATCGTATTATCGTCATATTTTCGCTCGCATCATCGTTCTTTTTTGCATCGCTCCTTCCCGGGGCGTGCCGCGCAAAAAAGACAGCGCACAGGGGGCGGTTTGACACGCCAGCTGTGCGCTGTCCGGTTTCAGATTTGTGGATGTAGGGGCCGGTGACTCAGATCGAAATGGTGTTGCAGACGTCCAGCAGGACCGGATCCAGAGACTTGGTCATCTCCAGGGCCTCGTCCACCGGGTAATCCACCAGCGTTTCGCCGCGCATACCCACGATGCGGTTGAACTTGCCCTCCTCGATCAGGCATACGGCGCGGTAACCCATGGCGGAAGCGTTGACGCGGTCCCGCAGGGTGGGCGAACCGCCGCGCTGGACGTGGCCCAGGATGGTGGCGCGGGAGTCGATGCCGGTGCGGGCCTGGATCTCGTTGGCGATCTCCTGGGCATGGCCGACGCCCTCCGCCACAATGATGATGAAGTGGTTTTTGCCGGTCTTTTTGGTCATCTCGATGCGGTCCAGCACGTCGCGCTGCATATCGAACTGATGCTCCGGCAGCAGGACGGCCATGGCGCCCGAGGCGATGGCCACGTTCAGGGCGATGTAGCCGGCGTTGCGGCCCATGACTTCGACGACGCTGCAGCGGTCGTGGCTCTGGGTGGTGTCGCGCAGCTTGTCGATCATCTCCATGGCGGTATTCATGGCGGTATCGTAGCCGACGGTGTAGTCGGTGCAGGCGATGTCGTTGTCGATGGTGCCGGGCAGGCCGATCATCGGGATGCCCCGGTGGGCCAGCTCACGGGCGCCGCGGTACGAGCCGTCGCCGCCGATGACTACCAGCGCGTCGATGCCCAGCTCGCGGCACTTGGCCGCGCCCTTGTCCTGGCCTTCCTTGGTCTTGAACTCCAGGCAGCGGGCGGTGTACAGGATGGTGCCGCCGTCCTGGATGATGTTGGAGACGCTGCGCAGGTTCATCTCGTAGCACTCGCCGTTCAGCAGGCCGTTGTAGCCGCGCTGGATGCCGATCATCCGGTATCCCTTGTGGATGCCGGTGCGGACGACTGCGCGCACCGCCGCGTTCATGCCGGGTGCGTCGCCGCCGCTGGTCAAAACGCCAATGGATTTGATCTGTCTCTCCATAGTGGAAATCCTCCCATTCACATATGCCTTTTCCCTTTTATAAGCCTATTTCCTTCTTATTTCAGCCGGCCGCCCTCTTCCCTGCCCGTGCAGGGCAAAGAGGGCGCCGCGGCCGGGGCCCTGCCGCCCCCGCCGTATTACTGACATTATAGCACATTTTGTTTCTTTTGAAAACAGGGCACCCGTTTTGATTCACTCACATACATGTCATTTTGTTGCAACATTGTCCGCGCCCAGCAGCCGCTGCAGCTCCTGGTAGAACAGTGGGTGGCCCGAGGTATACAGCCGGCGGGGCACGGCCAGCTTTTTCTTTTCGTCGCGCAGGCAGAGGATGACCGGGATGTCCCCCTCGAAAATACCCAGCAGGTTGATGACCTTGTCGTACTCCCGGCAGCTGCGGGAGGGCAGGCGGATATAGACCCGTTTGGGCGCCTCCCGCACCGGGTCGGGCCGGTAGTCCTGAGGGGCGGCGGGGTTGTAGCGGTCGACCGGGATGATCGACTCCGCCATCAGCTTGGCCGGCTCGTCCTCCCGCACCGACAGCCGCCCGTCGATGACCACGACGGCGTTTTCCTGCAAAGCGTCCCGGAAAAGCTCCAGCACCCGGGGGAACACGATCACCTCCAGGGTGCCGGTCAGGTCCTCCACGCTGGTAAAGGCCATCAGGGTGTTGTTCTTGGTGGTCATCATCCGGCTCTTGACCACGGTGCAGACGATCCGCACGTGGGTGTTGTCCAGCTTGTGAGCGTCCTCCCCGGTCAGCATCTTGATGGTGTGGGAGGCGTACCGGGCCGACTGCTCCCGGTAGGCGTCCAGCGGGTGGCCGGACAGGTACAGCCCGCTGACCTCCTTTTCCATCCGGAGCAGCTCGGTGTGAGGGTACTCGGGCAGAGCCTTGAGCTGGTAGCCGCCGTCTGCGGCCGCCTCCTCTCCCCCGCCGCTCAGCACGGCAAAGAGGTCCAGCTGGCCGTCCAGGTTCCGGCGGGCGTCGTTTTCCACGCTTTTCAGGATGCCCTCCACCGCTTCCACCTGGCTGCGGCGGGTGGCCCCCATGCAGTCGAACGCCCCGGCTTTGATCAGGCACTCCACCGCCCGGCGGTTGAGTTCGTTGCCGTGCATCCGCTTGCAGAAATCGTACAGGCTGCTGTAGGGGCGGCCCGCACGCTCCCGCACCACGCACTCGATCAGGTTGCGGCCCACGTTTTTGACGGCGTTGAGGCCGAAACGGATCTGGCCCTGCTGGTCGGTGGTGAAGCCGCCCCCCGAAATGTTGATATCGGGCGGCAGCACCTTGATCCCCAGCCGGGTGCACTCGGCGGTGTACTCGATCACCTTGTCGGTGTTGTCCAGCACGCTGGTCAGCAGGGCGGCCATGAACTGCGCCGGGTAATGGCACTTGAGGTAGGCGGTCTGGTACGCCACATAGGCATAGCAGGCCGCATGGCTCTTGTTGAAGGCGTAGGAGGCAAAGCTGGACATCTCGTCGTAGATCTCATTTGCCACCTGCTCCGGGATGCCGTTGGCCACACAGCCGGGGCATTCGTGCCCCGGTTCGGTGCAGCCGTGGATGAAGTGTTCCCGCTCCGCCTCCATGACGGCGTGCTTTTTCTTGCTCATGGCCCGGCGGACGTTGTCCGCCTGCCCGAAGGAAAACCCGGCCAGCTCACGGAAGATCTGCATAACCTGCTCCTGGTAGACGATGCACCCGTTGGTCACGTCCAGGATATGGGCCAGCTGGGGGGTCTTGTAACTGATCTTGTCCGGCTCGTGGCGGTTGCGCAGATAGGTGGGGATGGACTCCATGGGCCCCGGCCGGTACAGGCTGATCAGGGCGATGACGTCCTCCAGATTTTCCGGCTGCAGGCCCATCAGGACCTGGCGCATTCCCGAAGATTCCAGCTGGAACACGCCCTCGGTCTCGCCCCGGCCCAGCATCTCATACGTGGCTTTGTCGTCGTAATCCAGCTTTGCCATGGAGAAAGCCGGGTCGTTTTTCTGGACGGCGGTCTCGGCGTCCCGGATGACGGTCAGGGTCCGCAGGCCCAGAAAATCCATCTTGAGCAGGCCCAGCTCTTCGATCTCGGTCATGTTGAACTGGGTCACCGGCAGACCGTCGTTGGTGGCCAGGGGCAGATAGCAATCCACCGGCTCGGGGGTGATGACCACGCCGGCGGCGTGGGTGGAGGCATGCCGGGGCATCCCCTCCACCTTGGCGGCGGTGTCGATCAGCTCTTTGACCTGGGGGTCGGCGTCGTACAGCTTTTTCAGCTCGGTGGAAACTTCCAGCGCCCGCTTGAGGGTCATCTTCAGCTCCATGGGCACCAGCTTGGCCACCGTGTCCACGCTCTGGTAGGGCAGGCCCATCACTCGGCCCACGTCCCGGATGGCGTTGCGGGCGGCCATGGTCCCAAAGGTGACGATCTGGGCCACGTGGTCCGAGCCGTATTTCCGGTTGACGTAGTCGATGACCTCCTGGCGGCGCTCGTAGCAGAAATCCACGTCGAAGTCGGGCATGCTGACCCGCTCCGGGTTCAAAAAGCGCTCGAAGATCAGGTTGTAGCGGATGGGGTCGATGTCGGTGATGCCCACGCAGTAGGCCGCGATGCTGCCTGCGCCCGAGCCGCGCCCCGGCCCCACCGGGATGTTCTGGCTCTTGGCAAAGTTGATGTAGTCAAAGACGATCAGGTAGTAGTTGGTATATCCCATCGACCGGATGACGCCGATCTCGTACTGGAGCCGCTCCCGGTTGGCCTCGGGCACGTCGGGGCCGTAGCGGCGCTCCAGTCCTTCCCAGCAGAGTTTTTCAAAATAGGCCTGGTTGTCCATCCCGTCGGGGGCCTTGTAGTAGGGGATCTTGGTGTGGCCGAAGTCGAAGTTGAAGCTGCACTGCTCGGCGATCCGGGCGGTGTTGACGCAGGCCTCCGGCACCATCGAGAACAGGCTGTACATCTCCTCGGTGGTCTTGAGGTAGAACTCGTCGGTCTGGAACTCCATCTTGTCGGCGTCCTGGATGGTCTTGCCGGTCTGGATGCACAGCAGGATCTCCTGGACCCGGGCGTCCTCCCGGCGCAGGTAGTGGGCGTCGTTGGTGGCCGCCATGGGGATGCCGGTGTCCCGCGCCAGCTGGATCAGCCGGGGCAGGACGGTCTCGTCCTCGGCCAGGCCGTGGTCCTGCAGCTCGATGTAGTAATTGCCCGGCCCGAACAGGTCGTTGTACCACAGGGCGGCGGCTTTGGCCCGCTCGTAATCCCCTGCCAGCAGGGCCTGGGGGATCTCCCCCGCCAGGCAGGCCGACAGGCAGATCAGCCCCTCGTGGTATTGTTCCAGCAGCTGCTTGTCGATCCGGGGCTTGGAATAGAAGCCCTCGGTGAAGGCGGCCGACACCATCTTGATGAGGTTTTTATAGCCTGTCTCGTTCTTGCACAGCAGGATCAGGTGGTGGTTGCCGTCGATCTTGTTCACCTTGTCGAACCGGGTGCGGGTGGCCACATAGACCTCGCACCCGATGATGGGCTTGACGCCGGCCTTTTTGGCCGCCTTGTAAAACTGCACGCAGCCGTACATCACCCCGTGGTCGGTGCAGGCGACGGCGGTCTGGCCGCACTCTTTGACCCGCTCCATCAGCTGGTCGATGCGGCAGGCGCCGTCCAGCAGGCTGTACTCGGTGTGGACGTGCAGATGGACAAAATCCCGCTGTGCCGCGGTGGCTTCGCTCACGATCTTCCCCCCTCCTTCCGGGTCCGCAGGTCGGCGGACATGGCCTCCAGCCGCTTGAGGCGGTGGGCCAGCCCCGACTTGCTGGGCCGGGGCTCGATTTTTTCACACAAAGCGGCCAGAGACAGCTCGGGATACTCCAGCCGTTTGACCGCCGTCTCGCGCAGCGGCTCGGGCAGGGCGTCCAGCGCGTCCTGTTCCTGCAGGTAGCGCAGGGCCCGGATGGCCGACGCATTGGCCCGCACCGTCTTGCCCAGGTTGGCGGTCTCGCAGTTGGTGTACCGGTTGACCCGGTTGCGGACCGATTTGACGGCCCGCTCGCTGTTCATCTGGCCGGCGGCCTGCCCGGCCCCCATAAAGACCAGCAGGGCCTGGATGTTGGCGCAGGCTTTCAGATAGATGACGTTGACCCCCTTGCGGCGGCTGCGCCGGGGGGCAAACTCATGTTCGGCCAGCAGGGCCTCAAAATCCCGGGCCAGGTTGGTCCGGGGGGTGGTAAATTCCAGGTGATAGCCCTTCTGCGGGTCGGTGACCGTCCCGCAGCAGAGGAACGCCGCCCCCACATAGGCGCTGACGCTGTCCCGGCTGCGGATCAGGCCGGGGTCGATCTGCAGGCTGGTCTCCCGGCCGGTGGTGCCGAACAGCGCGTGCATCCGGGCCACGCAGGCGGCGTCCTCAATCTTGAACTCGTAGACAGGCCCGCTGGCGTGTTCCCTGCGGCAGACCCCGCCCTGGACGCCGCATCGGGCAAAGCACTGCATGGCATAGCCGGCGGTCTCGGCCTGTTCGGTCTGGATCACCAGACCTCTGGCGTCAAAATGTTTTGCAAAACAGGCCAGCCCATAGCAGGCCGCCCGGACGGCGGCCTCGGACGCCAGCGCCCGCCCGGCGATCTCGCTCCTGGCCTCGGAGGCAAAGCTCATGCTTCGTCCCTTCCTTATTTATAATATCGTGTTCACCGGGACGCATCCCGGTGCTGGAGGCTGACGGCGTAGCCCTGCTGCTCGCAGTAAGCCGCGATCTTGCGGGCAAAGGTGATGGACCGGTGTTTGCCGCCGGTGCACCCCACCCCGATGGTCAGCTCGCTCTTGCCCTCTTTGACGTACAGAGGCAGGGCGTACTCCAGCAGGTATTCGATCCGTTTCAGCAGCTCCCGGGAAGCGTCGAAGCTCATCACATAGTCCACCACTTCCTGGTCCATGCCGGTCTTGTGCTTGAGCTGGGGCACATAAAAGGGGTTGGGCAGGCACCGGACGTCCAGCACCAGGTCCGCCTCCCCCGGCAGCCCGAACTTGAACCCGAAGGAGACGACGTTCAGCCGCATGGCGGCCTTGGCCCCGCCCCCCGGGATGAACAGGTCGCAGATGCGCTCCTTGTTCTGGGCCGTCGAGAACAGGCTGGTGTCCATCACATAGTCCGCCCGGTCCAGCAGGGGCTGCAGGATCTCCCGCTCCTTGGTGATGGCCTGGATGGTGGGGATGTTCTCCGCCAGGCTGATGGGATGGCGGCGGCGGGTCTCTTTGTAGCGGCGGCAGAGCACCTCGTCCGACGCATCCAGAAACAGCACCTTATAGGGCACCTGCTGCAGATCCAGCAGGTCCAGGGCCTCCTGCACTTCCTGCCGGGTGTGGCAGCCCCGCACGTCCATCGAGATGGCCACCCGGTCCAGCTGGTTGTCGCCGGCCCGGGCAAAGGCCGCGATCTGGGACAAAAGTTTTGCCGGGATGTTGTCCATGCAGAAATAGCCAATATCTTCCAGTGCGTTCATCGAGACCGATTTGCCCGAGCCCGAAAGCCCGCTTACGATCAACAGCTCCATAGCCGCTCTCCACTTCCTTGGTAATATGTTACAGCTCTACGACGCGGATCTCCTTTTCCAGGACAAAGCCGGTCTGTTCTTTGACGATCTGCTGCACCTCGCTGCACAGGGCCAGCACGTCGGCGCAGGTGGCGCCGCCCAGGTTGACCACAAAGCCGCAGTGCTTCTCGCTGATGGCCGCGCCCCCGTGGCGGTGGCCCCGCAGGCCGCACTGTTCGATCAGCGCGCCGGCAAAGGCGCCCACAGGCCGTTTGAAAGTGCTGCCCGCGCTGGGTTTGTCCAGAGGCTGTTTGTCCCGGCGGCGGCCCATCAGGTCGTTCATCCGGGCGGCGATGGCGCCGGGGTCCCCGGGGGCCAACCCGACGGCGGCCGACAGGATGCAGCCGCCGTTCGATTCAAAGATGCTGTGGCGGTAGCCCAGGTCCAGGGCGGCGGCGGGCGCCTCCTCGATCTGCCCTTCGGCGGTCAGGTACCGCACCGAGAGCAGGACGTCTTTCATCTCGCCGCCGTAGGCGCCGGCGTTCATATAGACCGCGCCCCCCACCGTGCCGGGGATGCCATAGGCAAACTCCAGCCCGGTCAACCCGGCGTGCAGGGCCGCCATGCACAGAGCGTTCAGCGGCATCCCGGCCGGCGCAGTCAGGGTGTCCCCTTCCCGGCGGACCTCCCCTTTCATCCCCGCCAGGCTGATGACCGCCCCGGCGTAGCCTTTGTCCCCGAACAGGATGTTGCTGCCGTTGCCCAGCAGGTAGCAGGGCACGGCCAGCTCCCGGCACAGGGCGGCGGCCTGGCACAGCTGCGCCTCGCCGGCGGGCTGGACAAAGACTGCCGCCGGCCCCCCGATCTTAAAGGTGGTATGGGCGGCCAGGGGCTCCTGTTCTTTGTACGCGATGCCGGCCGCCCGCAGGCGGGCCTTTAAGGTCTCGTGGTTTTCCAAACTGTGCTCCTCTCAGTCGATGGTGGCGTCCAGACCCAGACGGATCAGCAGCTCCTTGGCTGCGTTGTAGCCCATCTTCTTCTGGCGGTTGTTGATGGCGGCGGTCTCCAGCACCACGGCCAGGTTGCGGCCGGGAGAGACCGGGATCTCGGTGCTGGGGATCCTGACGCCCAGAATATCGTAGTATTCGGTCTCAAGGCCGGTGCGCTGGTAGTTCTTCTTGGGGTCCCAGGGCTCCAGCTGGACCACCAGGTCCACCGTCTCGGTCACCTTGACCGCGCCCGCGCCGTACACCCGGGACACGTTGATGATGCCCACGCCCCGCAGCTCGATGAAGTGGCGGATGTTCTCGGGGGCGGTGCCCATGATCTGCCGGTTGGAGACCTTGCGCAGCTCGACGGCGTCGTCGGCCACCAGCCGGTGGCCCCGCTTGACCAGCTCGATGGCCAGCTCGCTCTTGCCGATGCCGCTGTCCCCTACGATCAGGATGCCCTCGCCGTACACCTCCACCAAAACGCCGTGGCGGGTGATGCGGGGGGCCAGTTCCATGTTCAGGACGCTGAGCAGGCTGCCCATCAAAACGCAGGTGGCCTCGTTGGAGCGCAGCAGTGCCACCTTATATTTCTGGGCCAGCTCCACCATCTCGGGGAACGGGGTCAGCTCGTCGCTGCGGGAGACGATCACCGCCGGGGGCATCTGCCCAAACAAATGGTCCAGCGCCTCGTAGCGGCGCTCGGGCGTCTGGACCGAGAGGAAGTTCATCTCGGCCAGGCCCATGATCTGCAGGCGCAGATTGTCGAAATACTCGTAGTAGCCGGCCAGAAACAGGCCCGGGCGGTTGACCTCGGCGATCTCGACGTTGATCCTGCTCAGCTCGCATGGGGTGTAGACCACCTCCATGTTGACCCGCTCAGACAGTTTGGCGAGCGATATTGTAAAGTTTTCCATCCTTGTATCCTCCTGTGACAGACGGGACGCGCTGTCCGTTTCGGCCGGGACTTGCAGGTCGGTGCGCAAAATTCCCATTTTTTATATTATAATCAAAACCGGACGGGATTACAATTCCCCCGGGGCATTTTTCCGCATTGCGCGCGGCCCTTCCGTCCGCTATAATAAAAAGGAAAGGCGGGGTTTATGTAAACCATTCTTTACGCAGATTTTACATTGCTCCGGTTTCACATTTTACATCCCTGCACTATACTCAAAGCGAATGCGCGTAAAGTAACTGTAAACCATCCACTCCCAACCCGCAGAAACGAGGATAGACCATGAGCATCACGCACGTTTTTTCCCTGCTTGGCGGCCTTGCACTGTTCCTTTATGGCATGGACCTGATGGGCAAGTCCCTGGAGCGGCAGGCCGGCAGCCGGCTGCAGAAGATCCTTGCCCGCCTGACCGAAAACCCCTTCAAAGGGTTTCTGCTGGGGCTTGCCGTCACCGCCGTGATCCAAAGCTCCAGCGCCACCACGGTGATGGTGGTGGGCTTTGTCAACAGCGGCATCATGGAGCTGCACCAGGCCATCGGCATCATCATGGGCAGCAACGTGGGCACCACCGTCACCAGCTGGATCCTGAGCCTGACCGGCCTGGAGGGCGACAGCCTCCTGATCCAGCTGCTCAAGCCCTCCACCTTCAGCCCGCTGCTGGCCTTTGTCGGCATTCTGCTGTTCATGTTCGGCGGCGAAAAGAAAAAGGGCGCCGGAGGCATCCTGATCGGCTTTGCCATCCTGATGACCGGCATGACCGCCATGTCCGACGCCGTCTCCCCCCTGGAGGACGAGCCCTGGTTCACCGAGCTGTTCGTCCGCTTCTCCAACCCCATCCTGGGCGTACTGGTGGGGGCCCTGGTCACGGCGGTGATCCAGAGCTCCAGCGCCAGCGTGGGCATCCTGCAGGCCCTGAGCTCCACCGGCGCCATCACCTACGGCAGCGCCATCCCTATCATCATGGGCCAGAACATCGGCACCTGCGCCACCGCCCTGATCTCCTCGGTGGGGGCCAACAAAAACGCGCGGCGGGCCGCCATGGTCCACCTCTACTTCAACATCATCGGCGTAGCGGTGTTCCTGGTCTGTTTCTACGGCCTGAATGCGGTGTTCCACTTCACCTTTGTCAACAATGTGATCGCCCCCTGGGGCATCGCGGTGGTCCACTCGGTGTTCAACCTGGGCACCACCGCCCTGCTGCTGCCCTTCACCAGCCTGCTGGAGCGTCTGGCCTGCATGACCATCCCCGACGACGAGAAAAAAGAGAGCTTTACCCTGCTGGACGAGCGCCTGCTGAACACCCCTTCGGTGGCTGTGGAGCAGGCCCGCGCCGTCACCTCCGATATGGCCGAGACCGCCCGCACCGGCGTCATCCAGGCCATGAGCCTGACCCACCGCTGGGACGAGGAGCTGGCCAAAAAAGTGCGGGAGCAGGAAAAGCAGGTGGACCGCAGCGAGGATGCCCTGGGCACCTACCTGGTCAAGCTGTCCGGCTACGCCCTGAACCACGAGGACGGCCAGCAGGTCAACACCCTGCTGCACACCATCAGCGACTTTGAGCGGATCAGCGATTATTCCGTCAACCTGCTCCACTCGGCCCAGGAGATCCACGACAAGAAGATCGCCTTTTCGGCCGACGCCCAGGAGGAGCTGGGGGTGCTGGAAGATGTGGTCCAGGATCTTCTGAACCGCGCCACCGAGGCCTTCCGCCAGAACGACCTGCACCTTGCCAGCAAGGTGGAACCCATGGAGTCGGTGGTCAACGAGCTGGTCCGGGCCATCAAGGCGCGGCACATCGCCCGGCTGCAGGCCGGCAGCTGCTCCATCACCTACGGCTTTGTGCTGGACGACCTGCTGACCAGCTACTCCCGCATCTCCGCCCACTGCAGCAACGTGGCGGTAGCTCAGATCGAGGTGGCCCAGGACAGCTTTGATACCCATGCTTATCTGTCCGACCTGCGGCACAACCGGGCCGCCGAGGAGAGCAAGGCGTTCCAGCGCCGGGTGGACCGCTACCGGGCGCGCTACACCTTTCCCAACGAAAACGGGACCGCAAAGCCCGTAAAGAAGGAGGAACCCTGAGATGATCTATATCGTAGAGGATGACGCATCCATCCGGGAGCTGGAGCAGTACGCGCTCCAGTCCAGCGGGTACGACGTCAAGTCGTTTGAGGAGCCCGAGGCTTTCTGGCAGGCCATGCGGATCACCGAGCCCGAGCTGGTGATCCTGGACGTGATGCTGCCCGGCGAGGACGGTTTTTCGATCCTGAAAAAGCTGCGGGGCACCCCCGCCCTGCGCCAGCTGCCCATCATCATGGTCACCGCCAAATCCAGCGAGCTGGACACCGTCCGTGGCCTGGACTGCGGCGCCGACGATTATATCACCAAGCCCTTTGGGATCATGGAGTTCCTCAGCCGGGTGCGGGCCGCCCTGCGGCGCTCGGCCCCGCCGGCCAAGCCCAACGTCTACTCCTTTCACGAGCTGCTGCTGGACAACGCGCGCCACAGCGTGACGGTGAACGGCGTGCCGGTGGACCTGACCTATAAGGAATACAGCCTGCTGCGGCTGCTGCTGGAAAACACCAACCTGGTGGTGACCCGGGAGACCATCCTGCAGGTGGTGTGGGGCACCGACATCTCGGTGGAAAGCCGCACGGTGGATATGCACATCCGCACCCTGCGCAAAAAGCTGGGCAGCGCGGGCAGCTACATCCTCACCGTCCGCAAGGTGGGCTACAAGCTGGCCGACAGCGAGGAGGGCGCCGAAGAATGAGGACCCGCAGCATGGAGGAGACCATCGGCCGCCGGCTGTACCTGATGGGGTTTCTCAGCCTGGTGGTGGCGGTGGCGGTCTGCATCTTCGTCTTTCACCAGGCTTTTACCAAGCAGGCCTGGCGTGCGCTGGAAAACGAATCCTCCCTCATCACCGCCCAGTACCGCTACGACCCGGACAGCCTCCAGGCCCTGGACTCGGACCGCATCCGGGTGACCCTGATCTCCCCCAGCGGGGAGGTCCTCTATGAGTCCACCGACGCCGACGAGCAGGCCGAGATGGAAAACCACCTCTCCCGCCCCGAGGTCCAGGAGGCGTTTGCAGCCGGCCAGGGCGAGGACATCAGGGACTCGGCCACCACCGGCTACGAGACCTATTATTACGCCGTATTGCTGGAGGACGGCAACGTCCTGCGCACCAGTCAGGACGCCGAAACGGTCTGGGCCCTTTACGACCAGGCCCTGCCCGCCATCCTCATCAGCTGCTTTGTCATCATGGGCAGCGCAGCTTTCCTGGCCGGGGTGCTGACCCGGCATCTGGTCCGGCCCATGCTGAAGATGACCGACGACCTGGACCACATCCAGGAGAACGTTCCCTACCGGGAGCTGGTCCCCTTTGCCGACGCCATCTACTCCGACCGGGCCATGCGGGAGAGCAACGAAAAAATGCGCCAGGAGTTCACCGCCAACGTGAGCCACGAACTCAAGACGCCTCTGACCAGCATTTCGGGCTACGCCGAGATGATCGAGACCGGGCTGGCCCGGCCCGAGGATGTGGCCTCCTTCGGGCAGAAGATCCACAGCGAGGCCAGCCGGATGCTGCGGCTGGTGAACGACATCATCCAGCTGTCCCATCTGGACGCCTCGGGCAGCACCCACGACGCCCCCGTGATGGAGCCGGTGGACCTGTCGGTCATCGCGCGGGAGTGCGCCGAGCGCCTGAAGGTGAACGCCCGGCGGGCTTACGTCACCCTGAACTTCCGGGGCGAGAGCGCCCAGGTCAAGGGCTCCCCCAGCCTGCTGGAAGAGCTCTGCCAGAACCTGTGCGACAACGCCATCCGCTACAACCGGCCCGGGGGCCGGGTCCTGCTGGAGACCGGCCGCACCCGGGAGGGCCACCCCTATCTCTCGGTGCAGGACAACGGCATCGGCATCCCCAAAGAGGCCCAGGGCAGCGTCTTTGAGCGCTTCTACCGGGTGGACAAAAGCCGCAGCAAGGCCACCGGCGGCACCGGGCTGGGGCTTGCCATCGTCAAGCAGATCGCCCGCATCCACAACGCCCGCATCCGCCTGAACAGCGAGGTGGGGGTGGGCACCACCGTGACCATCACCTTCGAGGGGCTGGACGCCTGATTTCCCGCTTCCTTTCAATAAATCGCAACGTCTGTCCGCAGCGGCGGGCAGGCGTTTTTTGTCGGGTCCAGCGCTGCGCCGGTCTGCAGGGCCTGATAGGCCCCCAGGCCCAACAGGTCCTGCCCGGCGGCCCACCGCTCGGCCAGCAGGCCGGTGCACAGCTGCCCCAGCCGGGCCAGCTGATCCGGCGCGGGCTCGATGCTGCCGGCGGCTGTCTGGCAGTCCAGCCGGAGGGCGAACCCCTCCGCCCCTGCCTCCACGCTGAGCAGCGGCCGGCGGAGGATCAGGGGCCGCTCCCCCAGCCAAAAGACGAACTCCTCCCCTTTGCCCGTCAGCAGGCGGTACACCGTCGTCTTTTCGGCATCCCAGGGGGACTGTTCCGTCTCGGACAAAAATACGCCTTCTTCCAGGGCGGTGGGGCCGTTTTCTTCCAGGGCCAGCACCGGCAGCAGGACGCCGCCGTCCACCCGGGCTTCGTACAGCCGGGGCAGGGTCCGCCGGGCCTGTTTGAGGGCCTGGAGCAGCTGGGTCAAGGGCTCGCCGCCCTCCTCCGTGGCCTCGGACAGCTCCCCGCAGGAAAAGCGGCACGCCGCCAGCCGGGCGCTGGTCCGCCCGCACTGCCGGGCCAGCACCAGAGCCTCGTATTCTTCCAGCGCCGTCCAGCCGCCGCCCGGCATCAGCAGCAGATAATCGCACAGGCGGAAATTCGCCGTCAGGGGCAGGGCCGCTTCGGCGCTGGCCAAAGCCCGCTCCAGATCCGGGCCCTGAGCCGCGGCAAAGCGGATGCCGTCCGACACTTCGGAGGAATCCGCCGACGCTTCGGGCGCCTGGTAGAGCAGGCCCACCGTCCAGTGTCCTTCCCCCGGTTCCAGCAGTACCGCCCGGACCATGCTCTTTTCGGTGGTGTCGGTGCGGGCAAACGCCAGGCAGAACGCCGCCAGCAGCCCGGCGGCCCAGCATCGCAGCATACGGTTTTTGGCCATCCTCTTCCTCCTTCGGTTTTGCTGCTGTCAGTATGCGCAGGGCCGGGGGCGAATATCCCGATTGACCGGCCCGCCGCCCTGTGCTACACTGGTACCAAACCACTCACACACAGCAAAGGAGAACCCCCTATGCGCTACGATTTCACTTCCATCCTGAACCGCCGCGGCAAGGATTCCATCGCCGTGGACGGCCTGGGCCGCAACCCCGGCTTTGCCCCCGACGCCCCCCGGGACGGCTTCGACCCCATCCCCATGTGGGTGGCGGACATGAATTTCCCCACCGTGCCCACCGTCCCCCAGGCGCTGATGGAGCGTGCCAGCCACCCCGCCTACGGCTATTTTGAGACCACCGACGCCTACTACGACGCCATCATCCAGTGGCAGGTGCAGCGCAACGGCTGCGATCCCGCCCTGCTGACCCGGGACTGCATCGGGTACGAAAACGGCGTCCTGGGCGGGGTCGTCTCGGCCCTGACCAGCCTGGCAGGCCCCGGCGACCCGGTGCTGGTCCACAGCCCCACCTACATCGGCTTTACCAGGTCCCTGCAGGACAACGGCTTCCGGATCGTCCACTCGCCCCTGGTCCGGGACGAGCAGGGCGTGTGGCGGATGGACTACGCCGACATGGACTGCAAACTGAAGCAGTACCACATCCATGTGGCCATCCTGTGCAGCCCCCACAACCCCTGCGGCCGCGTCTGGACCCGGGAAGAGCTGGAACAGGCCATGGCGGTGTACCAGGCCAACCGCTGCGTGGTCATCTCGGACGAGATCTGGTCCGACATCCTGCTGAACGGCCACAAGCACACCCCCACCCAGAGCGTCAGCCCCGACGCCCGCAGCCGGACCATCGCCCTCTACGCCCCCAGCAAGACCTTCAATCTGGCGGGGCTGGTGGGCAGCTACCACATCATCTACGACGCCTGCCTGCGGGACCTGTGCCGCGCCCGGGCGTCCAAATGCCATTACAACAACATGAACGTCCTGTCCATGCACGCCCTGACCGGCGCCTACCGGCCCGAAGGGCAGGTCTGGGTGGACGAGCTGTGCCAGGTGCTTTCGGGCAACATCAACTATGCCTGCGATTACATCCGGGAGCATTTTGAAGGGGTCGAGGCGGCCCGGCCCGAAGGCACCTATATGCTGTTTGTGGACTGCACCCAGTGGTGCGCGGCCCACGGCAAGACCATCGACGACGTGGAAAAGGCCGCCTGGGCGGTGGGCGTCGCCGTCCAGGACGGCCGGATGTTCCACGGCCCCTGCGCGGTGCGGATGAACCTGGCCCTGCCCTTTGCCCGGGTGCAGGAAGCCTTCCGCCGGCTGGACCGGTACGTGTTCAACGCATAAAGGCCCTCTGCCGTCCGTACAAAACACACAGCAAAAAGCTCCCGGACGCCAAAACGTCCGGGAGCTTTCGTTTGGTGCGGGAGAAGAGGGTCGAACTCTCACTCTTTCGGAACTGGTGCCTAAAACCAGCGCGTCTGCCATTCCGCCACTCCCGCATGGATACTTATTTAGTCTACCAATCTGCGGGGGAAATGTCAATCCGCAATTTTGACCAAAACGCGCCCGGGGCCGCAAAAGGGCGCCCGGGCGCTGCTTGTCACAAGTTCGTTTCGATGTCCTGCCAGAGAGGATTGTGCAGGACCTCGGCCTCCGGCCCGAAGAAGGCCCGGCCCGCCGTCCGGTCCCCCTGCAGCCAGTACATGAACCAGGCGGTCATGTAACCGTCCGGCCAGGGCAGCATCTCGGCGTGATCGGCGCCGGTGCGCCGGGCCCGCAGTTTGGGCACCTCCGCGGGGATCAGGCTGTAGTTTTCCTCCTGGGACCACAGGGGCGAGATGGAGACCTCCTGCGCGTCCTGGGCCACCTCGGGGCTGCCGGCTTCCCCGGCGTCCAGCAGGCCGGTGCCCGCCGCCATGAAACAGGGGATGTCGATCAGGGCGGGGTCATAGGCCCAGTCCAAAGTGGAGGAATAGAGGCTGGACGGGGTGCTGGCCAGATACAGGGCTTTGTAACTGTCCCCGTTCGGCTGGCCGGTCACCGCGTTGATGGCCCCGATAGCCCCCTGGGAATGCCCCGCCGAGCCCACGTTGTCCAGGTCCAGCTTCTGGAAAAAGGGGCTGGATGGGTCCTCGTTCAGCTCCGCCAGCAGGTCCAGCGCGCCGGCCGAGGCCTCGCCGCTCCAGGAGTTCTGCATCTCGTTGCCGATCACCACAAAGCCCCAGGACGCCAGATGCCGGAACACCGGCGCATAGCGGGTGGCGGGGACGCCGGTGCCGTTGGCCATCACCACCACGGGCCACTCCCGGTCCTCCTGGGCGAGGTCGGAGGGATACCAGATCTCATACCGCTTGATGAGCACATCCCGGGCGGGATACTCCGCATATGTAACGTCGTACTCCCCCATCGCGGTGTACCTGGCTTCGATCTCGCCGCCCGTCCGGGTCTGGGTGTAATAATCGGCGGTCACCGAAGGGACGTCCCGGCTCCAGTCCCGGACGGCCCCCACAGCCGCCGCCCCCACCATCAGGGCGATGGCGATCTTTTGCATCGTCTCAAACATTGCTTTTCACCTTCCCTTGAATTTCTCTTAAAAAGAGATTTTCTGCCTTTATTGTACCAGCGTGTTGGGTACAAGTAAACCTGTTTTGGAACAAATTCACAAAATCCGGCAGAATTTTATTTTCATTTCAGGCATTCTATGCTATAATGAGATGGTATCATGCAGCGAAGGGAGGTGGAACCATGAAGCTCTGCATTGCCGCGGCTCCATGCAAGGCCTGAGAAGATAGACTTGTATGGAGCAGACTTCTATCTCTCAATGGCCTTGCCGTTTGACGCAAAAGCATCAAAAGGAAAAGGAGTCATTGAGATGGATTATCAAAAAATCGACCGGAACACCTGGGCACGGGGCGAGCTGTTCGCCTTTTACATCGACCGGATGCGGGTGGTCATGAGCCTGACGGTGGACATCGACGCCGCGCCGCTGGCCGCCTTTGCCAAAAGGAACGGCCTGAAATTTTATCCGGCCATGATCTGGACCGTGTCCAGCGTCATCAACCGCCACGACGAGTTCAAATACGGCTGGGACGCAGACGGCAGCCTCATCCGGTGGGAGCAGGTCTGGCCCAGCTACGCGCATTTTCACCCGGAGGACCAGGCTTTTACCAAAATGGTCACCCCTTATGAGGAGGACCTGTTTGCCTTTCACGCGCGCTTTATGCGCGACCGGGAGCGCTGCCGGGACCTCCGCGCCGTCGTCCCCGACCAGCCGCCCAACTTTTTCGACGTGTCCTGCCTGCCCTGGGTGCGGTACCGTCATTTTGACCTGCACGTTTTTGACGAAGGGACCTTCCTGGCGCCGGTGGTCACCTGGGGCCGGATGGAAGCGGAAGGCGAAAAGCGGATGATGCCTCTGACCATGAACATCCACCACGCCGTGGCGGACGGGTTCCATTTGTCCCGCTTTTTCACCGAGGTGCAGGAGCAGATCGACGCCCTGGGGGCCGGAGGTGCGCCATGGACCAGGTGATCTTATACATCCACGGCCAGGGCGGCACCCCACGGGAGGCCGAGCGTTTCCGGCCTCTGTGCCCCGGCTATGACGTGATCGGGGCCGGCTACCAGGGCAGCCTCCCCTGGCAGGTGCGCGGCCAGCTGCTGGACGCCTACTGCGAAGCCCGCCGGCAGTACCGGCGGGTGTCGGTCCTTGCCAACAGCATCGGCTGCTATTTTGCCATGGACGCCTTCCGGGCGTGCGCCCCTGCCAGGGCTTACTTTATCTCCCCGGTGCTGGATATGGAGCAGCTGATCCTGGACCGGATGCGCTGGGCCGGCGTATCGGAGGCCGATCTGCAGGCAAAGGGCGAGATCCCCACCGAATGGGGCGATCCCCTTTCCTGGCGGTATCTCTGCTACGTCCGGGAGCGCCCTCTTCAGTGGGACGTCTCCACCGAGATCCTCTATGGGGACCAGGACGGCCTCACCGGCCGGCAGACGGTGGACGCCTTTGTCCGCAGCCACCCCGCCCGCCTTACCGTGATGGCGGGCGGCGAGCACTGGTTCCACACCGCGGAGCAGCTCGCCTTTTTGGACGGCTGGCTCCGGAACGTTTTGGATTGAATCACAGGCAGCCCCGCTGCGGCGTCCCGAGCCCGGCGGGGCTGCCCCTTATGCGGGAAAGGTGCGCCGCTACCTGTGAATTTTTTCAAACCGTCTCATTGCATTCTGCCGCTCCATCCGCTATCCTAAGAGCAGGAGGTGACGAAAATGGCGCACGAAGAAACGAAAGATTTCAACGCCATGCTGCACAAAGACAACGGGATGCCCCGGATCCAGCGGATCACCGACGCGGCGTCCATCCAAAAATACGGCGGCGACAAAATGTACCTTGCCCCGCCCCTGGCCTACGACCATCTGATGAAAAAGATCCCCCGGGGCCAGGTGATCACCCTGGGCGAGATCCGGGCCTATCTGGCACGGACCGGCGGGGCCGACTTCACCGACCCCATCACGGCGGGCATTTTTGTATCCATCGCCGCATGGGCCAGCGCCCAGCGCACCGGAGACGAGACCCCCTACTGGCGGACCCTGAAGGCCGGCGGCGAGCTGAACCCCAAGTACCCCGGCGGCGTCGAGGCCCAGAAGGCAAAGCTGGAGGCCGAAGGCCACACCATCCTCTCCAAAGGTCGCAAGAACATCCGGTATTATGTCAAAGATTACGAAAAAGCCCTCTTTGCGCTGGAGTGAAGCTGCTAAAAGTCGATAGAAATTTTCATAAAACAAAAAACGGCAATCAGCACAAATAAAACCGCCCCGCACCGGAGGAAAGCTCCCGGTGCGGGGCGGTCGTGTCAACTGGATTTTTTCATCTGTTCCCGGTGGTACTGCAGGGTGTAAAGCTGGTAGTAGCGGCCCCGCTTTTCCAGCAGCTGCTGGTGGGTGCCCTGCTCGATGATCCGCCCGTGGGACAGCACGATGATGTTGTCGGCGTGCTGGATGGTGGACAGCCGGTGGGCCACGATCAGCATGGTGCCCACCGAGCGCATCTTTTCCAGCGAGTCCTGGATCAGCAGCTCGGTCTCGGTGTCGATGTTGGCGGTGGCCTCGTCCAGGATCATCACCGAGGGCTCATGCAGGATGGTGCGGGCAAAGGAGATCAGCTGCCGCTGGCCGGCAGAGAAGTTGTTGCCGCGCTCCCGCACCGGCTCGTCCAGGCCGTGGTCCAGCTTGTTGATAAAGCGGTCCGCGTTCACGTAGCGGCACACCTCCATGATCCGCTCGTCGGTGTCCCCTTCCCGCCGCAGGACGATGTTGCTGCGGATGGTGCCCGAAAACAGGAACACATCCTGCAGCATCTGCCCAAAGTGGCGGCGGATGCAGGAGATCTTGATCTTGCGGATGTCCACCCCGTCGATCAGGATCTGCCCCCGCTGGAACTCGTAATTGCGGCAGATCAGCGAGAGGATGGTGGTCTTGCCCGAGCCGGTGGAGCCCACAAAGGCCACCGTCTGGCGGGGCTGGACGTGGAAGGAGACCCCCTTCAGCACCCACTCGCCGGGCACGTAGCTGAACCAGACGTCCCGGAACTCGATCTCGCCCCGGATCTCAGGCAGCTCGACCGCGTCGGGGGCGTCCACCATCCTGGGCTCCAGGTCCAGGATGGAGAACACCTTTTCGGACGAAGCCATGGCCGACTGGAGCCAGTTGAACTGCTCCGCCAGATTCTGGATGGGGTTGTAGAACTTGGAGATGTACATATAGAAGGTGACGATGGTGCCGCCCGAGATGGTCTGCCCCAGGAAGGAGTGGCCGTCCAGATAGCCCATGCCGCCCAGATAAAACAGGCACAGCACCGAGCTGACGTACAGCATATACACCAGCGGCCGGAACACGCCAAAGACGAAGATCTCGTCCCGCTTGGCCTTGCCCAACGCCTCGCTGCGGCGGCGGAAGTCCTCCATCCGGGCGCCCTCCCGGCCAAAGATCTGGGTGATCTTGATGCCCGAGAGGTTCTCGGACAGGTAGGTGTTGATGTCGGTGGTGCGGTCCTTGACACGGCGGTAGGCACGCCGGGAAAATTTGCGGAAGATCACTGTAAACAGCACGATGAAGGGCACAAAGCACAGCACCATCAGGGTCAGCTCGTAGTTGACCAGCAGCATGGCCCCCAGGATGCCCAGGATCACAAAACAGTTTTTGGCCAGGTTGACCAGCAGGTTGGTGAACATCATGGAGATGGCGTTGGTGTCGTTGGTCACACGGGTGACCAGCTTGCCCACTGGGATCTCGTTCAGCTGCTCGTGGGCCAGGGACTCGATGTGGGTGAACAGGTCCTCCCGCAGATCGGAGATGATCCGCTGGCCCGCCTTCTGGAGGATGACCGCCTGGAAATAGGAGCTGACCATGGAAAAGACCAGGATGCCCGCATAGACCGCCACCATCCCGAACAGAGCCTGCAGGGTGAAATCCCCCACCAGCATCTCCTCCACCTGGCCTACGATCAGGGGGGACACGATGTCGTACACGATGGAAAAAAGCATCAGCAGCCCCGCCGCCAGGAAGCTGCCCAGGTAGGGCCGGGCATAATGGGCCAGCCGCCGGACGATCTCGCTGTCGGGGATGTTGCGCTCAAAGCCCATGGAGGTCTTTTTGTCCTTGACCGTGGCATAGGCGAAGATCAGCAGGGCGGACACCGTGCCGATCAGCCCGCCTGCCAGCACAAGGGGATTCAGCTGCATCATGAATTGCCACCTCCCAGTTCATCCTCCAGCCGCTGCAGGTCCACCATCCGGCGGTAGTCCTCGCAGCGGGCGTACAGGGCGTCGTGGCTGCCCACGTCCACGACCCGCCCGTCGTCGATAAACACGATCTTGTCCATCCGCTCCACGGTGGAGATGCGGTGGGCGATCAGGATCGTGGTCTTGCCCGCCCGCTCCTGGTTCAGGTTGTCCAGGATGACCTTTTCGGTGCGGGTGTCCACCGCCGAGACCGAATCGTCCAGGATCAGGACCGGCGCATCCATCAGCAGGGCGCGGGCGATGGAGATGCGCTGCTTC